>NZ_CATKPO010000002.1:0-244266 GCF_949768395.1 Pseudomonas sp. IT-P260 | reverse complement strand
TTCTGACGGCGATACCAGCACCGCGAATCTGGTGCTGCAGATCCACAACAACGACGATCCAGTGGTCCTCAACGGTCTCGACGTGAACGGCGGCGAGCTGACGGTCTACGAGAAAAATCTCAGCGACGGCAGCAGCCCGAATCCATCAGCATTGACCCAGAGCGGCACGTTCACCGTGACTGCGCTCGATGGCCTGCAAACCCTCACTGTCGGTGGTATCGCCGTGGTCAGCAATGGTGTGGCCGCAGGCTTCCCGCAATCGGCGGTCACGCCATTGGGCAGCACCCTGACCATTACCGGTTACAACCCGGCCACGGGCGTGGTGAGTTACAGCTACACCTTGGTGGACAACGAGGCTCATCCGACTGCTAACGGCGCCAACAGCCTCACCGAGAATTTCAACGTGGTCGCCACCGACGGCGACGGCAGCACTGCTTCCGGGCAGATCAACGTCAACATCATCGATGACTTGCCGACCGCCAAGGCCGACACCGGATCGGTGGTGGAGGGCGGTACGGTGAATGTCAGTGTGTTGGGCAATGATGTCACCGGTGCGGACGGCGCAGCGGCGGGTGGTGCTGTGGTTGGCGTGCGCGCCGGCGGCGATACCTCAAGCTCGGCGATCGGCGGTCTCAACAGCAACATCAACGGCACTTACGGCTACCTGACGCTGGACGCGGCGGGCAACGCCATTTACCACAGCAACCCCAACTCGGTGAGCCCACCGGGCGCCACCGACACGTTCACCTACACCATCCGCGACGGTGACGGCGACGAAAGCACCACTACCCTCACCATTAATGTCGCTGACAGCAAACTGGTGGCCTTGGTCGATCAGGACGTGACGGTCTACGAAAAAGCCCTCGACCTGACCAAGGACGGCCAGGACCTGGCGCCCGGCACGGTCACCGGCAGCGACCCGAGCAACACCGGCGAAACTGCCACCGGTACGCTGGTCGGTGCGGTCACCGGCGGCAGCGGGGCGATCACCTATACCTTGGTCGGCAGCGCCACCGGCACCTACGGGCAGATCCAGCTCAACGCCGACGGCACCTACACTTACACCCTGACCTCGGCACCGAAAACCACGCCGAACGCCAACGACGGCGCCAACACCCTGAGCGAAAGTTTCACCTACAAAGCCACCGATGCGCTGGGCAACAGCACCACCAGCACCCTCGTAGTCAACATCGTTGATGACGTGCCCAAAGCCGTGGCGTCGGACCGCTCGGTGGCGGCGGTGGAGATCGATTCCAATCTGCTGATCGTCCTCGATATTTCCGGCAGCATGGTCGACCCGTCCGGCGTGCCGGGTCTGTCGCGGCTGGATCTGGCGAAACAGGCGATCAGTGCCTTGCTCGACAAATATGACGACCTCGGCGACGTCAAGGTGCAACTCGTCACCTTCAGCAGCAGTGCCACCGACAGGACCTCGGTATGGGTTGACGTTGCGACCGCCAAGTCGATTCTCGCCGGCCTCACGGCGGGCGGCGGCACCAACTACGATGCGGCGGTGGCGATGATGCAAACCGCTTTCAATACCTCCGGCAAACTCACCGGGGCGCAGAACGTCGGTTACTTCTTCTCCGATGGCAAACCGACCACCGGCCAGGAAATCGGCACCGCCGACGAGACCGCGCTGAAGAACTTCCTCGATGCCAACAGCATCAAGAACTACGCCATCGGCCTGGGCAGTGGTGTGAGCAACGCCAACCTCGACCCGCTGGCCTATGACGGTATCAGCCACACCGATACCAACGCGGTGGTCGTCACCGACCTCAATCAGCTCAATTCGGTGCTGTCGGGCACTGTGGAAGGTGCGCCAGTCACCGGTTCGCTACTGGGCGAGGGCGGTACCTTCGGCGCCGATGGCGGCTTCATCAAATCCATCGTGGTCGACGGCACCACCTACACCTATGACCCGCGCGCCAACAGCGGCCAGGGTTCATTGACCGCCAGCGGCGGCACCAACCACGGCACGTTCAACACCGTGAACAACACGATCAGCATCGCCACCAACAACAGCGGCACCCTGGTAATCAACCTCGACACCGGCGACTACAGCTACACCTCGCAGAAAACCACGACCACGGTGATCACCGAGAACATCGGTTTCACCCTCAGCGACAATGACGGCGATCTCGCCAGCTCGACGCTGACCGTGAAAGTGATCCCCAACTCGCCACCAGTGGCGGTGGACGACCACGTCATCACCAACGTGCTGTCGAGCAGCGTCACGGTGCCGGGCGAACTGTTGCTGGCCAACGACACCGACCCGGACGGTGACCCGCTCAACGCCTCACCAACCACCTTCAACACCGGGTGGGTGGCCAAGGGCGCGGACTTCACCGGTACCGGCGCGATCACGTTCAACGGCACCAGCAACACGGCGGCCAACCAGAACCTGGCCGACGTGCGTAACGCGTTCGCGGCGAACACCGCCGCGATGACCGCGGTGCTGGTGGTCAGTGGTTACCTCGGTGCGGTGACCAACGCCAATGCCAACGATGAAGACCTGATCACCGTCAAACTGAAGCAGGGTGAAACCCTCAACCTGGATCACAACCTGGCGGCCGGCCACGTCACCATGGAGTACTCGGTCAACGGCGGCGCGTTCGTCAGCATCGCCGACGGCGGCACCATCACCGCCAGCGCCGACGGTACGTACCAGATCCACGTGACCAACATCAGCAACACCAGCGGCAGCAACCCGACGGCAGCGGAAAACTACCAACTGACCATGACGGTCAATTACGCCGGCGCCCACGACGTGACGCCGGACTTCAACGGTACCTACACCGCCAACGATAACCATGGCGGCAGCGACACCGCCAACGTCAGCATCACCTATCAGGATGGCCACACCCTCACCGGTACTGCCGGGGATGACATTCTGGTAGCGGGCACCGGCAACAACCTCCTCAATGGTGGCGACGGCAACGACGTACTGACCGCCGGTTCCGGCAACAACGAGATGCACGGCGGTGCGGGCAACGACTTGCTCTACAGCGGCCCGGGCAACGACATTCTCGACGGCGGCACCGGCATCGACACGGTCAGCTATGCCCACGCCACCGCCGGGGTTACGGTCAACCTCGGCCTGCTCGGTGCGCAAAACACCATCGGCGCCGGCACCGACACGATCAGCAACATCGAAAACCTGGCCGGCTCGAACTTCAACGACACCCTGACCGGCGACAACAATAACAACGTGATCAACGGCGGGCTGGGCAATGACATCCTCAACGGTGGTGGTGGCGATGACCTGCTGATCGGCGGCATGGGCAACAACACCCTGACCGGTGGAGCGGGAGCGGACACCTTCCAGTATCTCAAGGGCAACACTGGCCACGACACCATCACCGACTTCACCCCGGGCACCGACAAGCTCGACCTGTCGCAACTGCTGCAAGGTGAAAACGGCACCACCGCGTCGCTCGACGACTACCTGCACTTCACCGTCACTGGCAGCGGCGCCTCGGTGCTCACCAGCATCGACGTCAGCGGCCTGGCCGGCGCCACGCCGAACCAGACCATCGACCTCGCCGGCGTCAACCTCGCCAGTCATTACGGTGTAACGCCAGGGGCGGGTGGAGTGGTAGCCGGTGGGCACGACACGGCGACGATCATCAGCGGCATGTTGAATGATCATTCGCTGAAAGTGGACACGGTTTGATCAAGGCCTGAAACGACAAAACCCGCCGCTCCGGCTGATTGGAACGGCGGGTTTTTCTTTGCTCAGGCGAGAGCGGCGCCTCAGCCTTCAACTGCAGATTATCCGGCACCCGATTCACCGCCAGCCCACCCAGCATGATCAGCTGCGCAATCCTCGACAACACATGCCGTTGCAATCCGTCCATCGGCCCGGGAAAGTCATTGGCCATGACCTTGGCCGAGTTCAGTGTCTCGCACCCATCGACCAGCAGTTCTTCGCTGTCGATACCGGGGCGATGAGGTACCGGGCATTGGCGCTAGGATGCGCAGCCTGATTCAGGCTCCGATCCGGTTTGTTGAACCGCTCTGTTCATGCCGTTCTGCAAGGTGACAGCGGTCTCAATCTCCGACGAACGGTAGCAAAACCTGTAATTTCTGACAGTAGCCAGCGAATATACAACGCCGTTAAATCACTTCAGAGCAATGAATCCTCAACCTGCCGATAACAGGCAGATGTTTTGGGAGCGTGGGTCGATATCGTGAGAGGGCGTCTGCAATGCCGATGACTCAAAAGCTGGCTGATCCTGTAGATCCCGTCCTGGAGAAGCCCGGGGTTCCCGTCATTCTCAAGGATGAAAATGGCAACGAGAGCCCCGATGGGCTGCTGCCGCGCAATGCTCTGAACGATGATGTGAAAGTGATTGTCCCCAATTGGAAGCCGGCTTACTTCGATGCTCCGATCCCCTACATCATTATCATCAGTTGGGTATTTGAGGGCGGCCCCTTCACTGAGGTCTACCGCGAGGCATTTGATGAACCGGGGGAGAAGGTCTTGAAAGTCCCGCAGGACAAGCTGGATCCTGGCACTTATGACTTGTCCTACCAGTTGGACTACGGCGGGAACAAGGAGTATTCCTTTCGTAAACGCGTGACGGTTGATCGGGTCCCCCCGAATGATAATCAGCAACCGACAGCCCTGATCATGCTGAACGTTCCGGGCGATATCACCGATGACTATCTCATTCGTTTTGGCGAGGTCCGGTTTCAAGTCCCGTTCTATCCGGATGCCAGGGCACGGGATCGTGCGATCTATTTCCTGACCGAAAAAGAAAATCCGCCGGACTCCGAACAGGAAATACGTGAGCAAGCATTCAGCCAGCAGGACATCGATCAGAAGCAACTGATCATCACGATTTATGAAGCGGACATTCGGGCCAAGGGACACGGCCCACGTTACTTTTATTACAAGTTGCGGGACTGGGCCGGCAACATCGGACCGCGCTCTACTACGTTGCCGGTGTTCGTCGATTTGAAACCCGGGCCCGGCAAACTCAACCCGCCACGTGTGCCGTTATCGGCCAGGAGATTGATCGACCGCGAGCATGCCCGCGAAGGGGCTTCGAATCAGCAGGCTGTTACGGTCGAAATCGATAACTATGACAACCCGGATGCCTCCGACAAGCTTTTGATTCAGTGGAATGGTCATGATCTGGCACCGCTCGATGTCGATCCTTCGAAGCCGGTACAGATCGCGGCCGTGACCTGGTCAACATTGACGGCCGACGGGCTCGGTCCCATGGACGCACGTATCGACTATCGCGTCAGTCGGGGCGGGACGCCGACGCCGCCGTCACCGGAAACAACCGTGCCCTTCAACTTTACGGTCGCGGGTCAAGACCACCTCGATGCACCTGCGCTGTTGAACACCAGGCTGGCGAAGGTCGAGATTTACGGAGCCGTTTCAAAACAGCTGAACAAGCTGCTTCCCGACGACTATGAATTAAACGCCGATGGGTACCTGGCGCTGCATGACAACCCTTTGCCAGGGGAAAAGGTCTTTCTGTTCTGGGGAGCCATCAGCGCACCCGTCGCGGAGTATGAGGTTAAGCCCGGTGATACGGCCGGGAAAAAAATTCCCTTCAGCATCCCTTGGGAGTTTATCGACCAGGACAAGGAAAATCCGGCGCTGCCTGTGCATTACCTCACCGATAACGGTGTGAACCAGCAACTGGCCCCGACTACTCGGGTGGACGTGGCAATCGTCATCATCAGGAATATGCCCGAACCAACCTTCCCGGATGGCGGGCGGGAAGGGCTCCTCGATTGCTGCGCCAACCCACGGTTGTGGGTGCATGTGAAAGTTCATATCGAGGGTAATGACGCGTTCGATGAGAACGATATTGTCGAGCTGCGTTGGCAAGGGTGTCAGGGCCCCAACGGTACCTCTCCTATTTCGGGCGTCGCGGACTCGTTCGAAACGAAGCTGACTCTTGATCAGGCACGCAATGGCTTTGACGTGCTGGTGACGGACTATCAACGGTTGATTGAGCCCATGGTGAATAACGGGTCGGCGCTCTGTCAGTACTTTTTGAGAAAAAGTAATGGCGGTCGTGGAGTATCGAAATTCGATTTTGTAATTATCAATAGAACAATGCCCAGCGGCGCAGTTTGCGGGCCGGATGTGGATCTTTGTTCGAAGTAATATCTGTGGCGCCGGATCGTTTGAGTTGCCGGACGCTGACATAAGTTGTGCTGACTGCTGTTGAGGCTTTTGCAGTTCCCTGAAAGTTGTCAGTTTTCAATGAATGCTGGTGCAGGCTTATAGCACCCTTGGCCAGCTATTTAAATTTGGAAAGGATAATGACAATGACCATTTTTAAACCGTTAAGTCCCGCAGAGAATCGTGCACGCTATCTCAGGGTTCGCCAAAGCATGGCTGTCGCTGATCTGGAACCACCCAGGTTGCATGCGGATAATCCTCTACTTGGCGACGAAGCCGATGACTTGCCAAATCAATTGCACAGCAGTCTTCGGGGCGCTGCACTCAAGGTTGTGATTCCTCGCTTTCCCAAGGCAGATGATCCCAATTCAGTACCGGGTTTTTTACAGTTGACCTGGGATGCTACGCGTAGAGGAACTAAATATAACTACACCACGCCGATTGATTCGGCAATAACTGAATTTGATCTGGTGCTCCCTGAGGGTTTGACGGTCGATCCAGGCTCGCATGAACTGGGTTATGTATTAAATCATGGTGGCAATACTGATCCGGTAGAATCTCTGATAATCAATATTGATACCCAGGCTCCTACTCCAAATGGTTTGGTGACACTTCCGCCCGAAGTGGAGCAGTTTGGTATTACCAAAACCTATCTAGATAACAATGGTGGTGTTGTGGTGGTGGGTATTCCTGAATACCCTACAAAAAAAATCAAGGATACCGTTCGCTGTTACTTCGGAGTCAGTTTGCCAAGTGCTGTCTTGATTGGAGAGTTTGAGCGTCCAGATACAACTACACCGGTAACTTTCGATCTGACCAGCGACCACATTGGAAAGGAGGAAGGCGAAAAAGAACTTTGGTATACGTTGGATGACCGCAAGGGTAACCCGAGTGCACCTTCTCCATTCAAGAAGGTCAACATATCGCTGACAGATCCTCCTGCGGGATTGCTCCCACCTGATATCCCGCTGTTTGATGATGATACTCCCATTAAACTGGTAGATCTGGCGGATGCCCGGACGCCATTGGGGATCGGTATAACAACTCAGTACACCAACTTCATCGATGGCATGGATGAGTTGGAAGTTACCGTTGATGGCACCACATTAAAGGCTGTTCCAATTACAGGTTTTCCTTACTATCTGGATATTACTTACGCTGCACTGTTCAACGACAACCTTGGCCCCAAGACGATTACTACCAGCTATCAGATAAAGCGCGGGAATGCTCGACATCCATTAACAGGGCCTCTCACAAAAGATATTGATGTCGATCTTCGCAGGCCTGGTCCAGGAGAGGGGGGGGAGAACCCTAACCCGGATCTCGCTCCGGTGACAGTTCAAGGGCAAGGAGGCAATCCTCCAAACGTTCTGACTGAAGACGACATAGACCAGACGGTATCAGTGAAGGTGGCAGTCTTTGATAATGTGAAAGATGGGGACATTGCGACACTTATCTGGAAGGGCGTAGAAGTTTCCCAAGCGGACGGTGGTGTTATCGAGTTGGATGGAACGGAGACCGGTGAGCTGGAGTGGACTATTGAATGGTCGGTTGTCGACTTTGGAGGGAATGATGCAAAACTACCGGTAAGTTACAAGTTGACCAATCCAGCTGTTAACGATAACGAAGAGTTTTCATTGCCTCGGGAGGTTGAGGTGTTCATTCGTCCAAGCGTAGCGCCAGCAGTAACCTTTCAATATAGGGACGATGATTTTGATCCTCCTCTGCTCAACTGTAATTCGTTACGAACAGATGCCGTCCTTGTCAAGTGTGCTCACGCGCTGGTTGCAGGTGGGGAGAATCAATTGAAGGGTCAGACCTTGTCTTGCGTTTATCAAGGTTATACCGATGAGGCGGGCGCTACGGAAAAGCCGAATACAAATTACGTTTTCAGTTACACACCTACCGATCAGGAGGTGGATGCTGGGTTCATTTTGAAAATCCGTTATCAGGAACTGCTTGCAACAGGCAGTGCGTGGGGGAAGGTCAGTTATGTGGCTGATATTGATGGAAGACCGGTGGAGTCCAGCGATTTTATCAGGGTGCATATGGAATCAGGCAGTGGTAATCCTTGCCCGATTTAAGTGAGGAAGACGGGAGGTTCAATACCTCCCGTTTTTTTGCGGTAGTGCTCGGGTTATTTCCTCTTTGGCTTTCGGACTTTTCCTACAGTTTTTTTTGGGGGATCCGACTACTGTTCGCGCTCGATTTTTCATGCAGATGCTTCTTGCATTTTTTTGTAATGGTTGTGGAGGTGGACAAGTCATGAAGGCGTTGAGTGTCTGGTTTAATGGTCCCGTTGTAAAAAGCACGTTGGGTGCGTTTATATTCATACCTGCATTCTCTTTTTTCGGTAATGGAGTAGAGGCGGCTGTTATCGTCAACAACACTTCACTGGATATCGACGCAACGACTGCACCGATCGATTATCTGGTGCGCAACAGGGGTGTGTTGAACGTCAATGGCGCCACCACCCAATCGATCACCGTTCAGTCCGGCTCGACGCTGAACATCAACGGCGCTACGGTCGTCAGTAATCCCGGCGTCGAAGGCGTATTGATTACCAGCAGCCGGGGCACCATCAACCAGGCCAATGTGACGAGCGACGATATCGGTCTGGCTGTCAACCGCTCTTCAATTGCCGCTGGCGGCTCCACCGTGGATGTTTCCAACAGTCAGATCCGTGGTGATGTTTTCGGTGCGCAAGTCACGGGGCTGAGCACGTTGTCGCTGGTCAATACGCAAGTGACCGGTACTGGCAGCAATGGCATTGGTGCGAATCTTCTTGGCGGTGCGCTCAACGCCTCCGCCGGGTCTGTCATCACCGGTCAGGCGACAGGCGTGCGCATTGTCAACGACACGGACAATGTCGGCGCCCGTTCGCTCTCGCTGGATAACGCCACTGTACAAGGGGTCAATGGCTCAGCAGTTCTGGTTGATAGCGGTACCCATGCCACCATCAACCTGTCGAACGGCGCCAGCCTGCTCGCCGGCAACAACAACCTGCTCGACGTCCAGGGCGCCTCCACCGCCACCATGACCGTCGCCAACAGCAACTTGCAAGGCAACATCAACATCGCCGGCAACAGCACCGGCAACCTGACCTTCGATCAAGGTCGGATGACCGGCGACGTGCTGGTCGAAAGCGGTTCGACCGCCAACGTCACCCTGCAGAACAGTTCGCAGTTTACCGGCCGTCTCGACAAGGTCGATGGCGTGACCGTCAACAGCGGTTCGATCTGGACCCTGACGGGCAACGACACCGTAGGAACTCTCGCGATGAGTGGTGGGACGGTTCGCTTTGGTGCGCAGGATGTACCGAATACCTTCTACCAGTTGAACGTCGGTACGCTCGCCGGCTCGCCGGACGGTTCCAGCACCTTCGCGATGAAGGGCAACTTCGCCACGGGCCAGCATGACTTGCTCAATGTCACTGGTGTGGCGACCGGGTCGTTCGGGTTGCTGGTGGCGGCGTCCGGTCTGGATGCCGTGAATCCGCAGCAACTGACTCTGGTGCGCACCGCCGCTGGTGATGCGCAATTTGCTTTGACGGGCGGGCGAGTGGATCTCGGTACCTGGTCCTATGACCTGGCCCAACGACAAGGTGGAACGGGCGGTACGGAATGGTTCCTCGACCCGACCACCCAAGTGATCAGCCCCGGCGCCAGTGCGGTACTGGCCTTGTTCAACTCTCCGATTACCTTGTTGTACGGCGAAGCCAGCTCATTGCGCAGCCGCATGGGTGAGTTGCGGTTCAACGGTGGCCAGTCGGGCGCCTGGGCACGCACCTATGGCAACCAGTACAACGTGTCCGAAAGTTCCGGTGTGGCGTACAAGCAGAACCAGCAAGGGCTTTCCCTCGGGGCCGACGCCCGACTCAATGACAGCGATGTACTGGGGGGCGTGATGGTGGGCTTTAGTGAGTCCGATCTGAGTCTTGAACATGGCACCTCGGGCACGGTCAAGAGTTATTACTTCGGGCCGTATGTGACGTGGATGGACCGCGACACCGGTTACTACGTTGACGGTGTGCTGAAATTCAACCGTTTCCGGAACGAAGCCAAGGTCGGTTTGAGCGACGGCACGCGTGCCAAGGGCGATTACGATAACTGGGGTGTCAGCGCATCGGTTGAAGGCGGTCGTCATATCAAGTTGAGCAACGATTACTTCATTGAACCCTTCGTTCAGTTTTCGGCAGCGCAGATCCAGGGCAAACGCTTCAGCCTGGACAACGACATGCAGGCCGATGGTGATCGTACCCGCTCTTTCCTGGGCAAGGCAGGCGCCACGGTCGGGCGCAACTTCGACATTGGCAATGGTGCCGTTGCGCAACCTTATGTACGTGCAGCGATAGCTCACGAGTTTGCCAAAAACAACGAAGTGCAGGTCAACAACAACGTGTTCAACAACGACCTGTCGGGTTCACGGGCGGAGTTCGGCGCTGGTGTGGCGGTGGCCATGTCGGACAAATGGCAGGTGCATGTCGATCTGGATTACGCCAATGGCGAGCATATTGAGCAGCCTTGGGGGGGGAATGTGGGGGTGAGGTATAGCTGGTAATCGCTGAGTATTGGAAAACGCCTCGCAGTCCGCGAGGCGTTTTGCTTTTCGCATTCGAGTGATCGCTGGTGCTTCATTTGATCCCTACAGCGTTTGCATAGTTGTAATTCGCAAAATGCCCTTCTGATCCGCCACCTAGATGTTTCACGTAATAACTGACATAGGGAAACGACACGGCCCGATCACTCGACCAGTAGAAATGAGAACCCATCGGCCACCTCCCAGCGTAAAGAGCCCATATTTCTCTTAGTTCACCCATCGATGGCAATCGATATCCGTGACTGATTGCCGCATTGTTCGCATCCGCCCACCTGCTATTGCCGAATCCCAAACAATGAATGACGCCTGTCACTGTAACGGTGTAGCTCTTTGACTGGTTGGCTGCATCTGTGACGGTAATGGTTGCAGAACCGCGACCTCTGACCGTGACCAGTCCAGATGAGCGATCAACGAAAGCCACGCTCGTGTTGCTGGAGGTATAGATATAAGCGGGCTGTCCCCCGGATGCCTGGTGATGCACTGACGTTCCCGGACCGAATGCCGGGAGGACTTCGGGGTTGTTGGGAATCAGGTAGATCTTGCCGCTCAACGTCACCGGGCTGGTGTTGAAGTTCAGTGGTGGAATCGGTGAGATAACCCTGAACGTGCGCGCCACCGAGAACTGCCCGGTGCTCACTGCCTTCGCCGTGATCGAGTGCTGGCCCAGCCCTACGCCCAGTGTTGTGGTCCAGGTACTGCCTGTGGCACGTACCGTGTGTTTGGGCGAGTTGTTGTCGTGGATTTGCACCTCGAAATCAGGGGTGACATTTCCTCGCAGCGTGACGGAGGTGCTTTTGGTTTCCGCATTGTTCGGCAGTTCGCTGATGCCATCGTGCACAGACGTGATCGTCACTGGAGTGTGGGCGGCCACATTGAATTTGAACGGCTGACTTTCTACCGGATCAACGGGGTAGAGCGCTCTTGCCGTCAGGCTGTGTGATGTCACTGCCAACCCTGTGACAGTCGAGCGCCATTGCCGACCGGCATCGACAGTGACAGGCGGGCCGACCGCTGTGCCTTTGTTGTAAACCTGAATCTGTTCTTTGGGCGTTGCCTGTCCCAGTAGCGCAACCGTGGAGTCATAGGTGGTTCCGTTCTGATTGACCGTCCCTCTGCTGTCGGTCACCGAGGTGATGCTCGGGGAAATGAACGCGGCAACGGTGAACGCCCTCGGTGGTGCAGATGTGGGTTCGCTGCCGTACTCCGCTTTGGCCGTCAGACTGTACGTTTTTAACGTCAGGTTACTGTAGGGATATTCCCAGTCGCCGCTTGGTTTGACGTCTACCGTGTCTATCGCAGTGTTTACATCGCTAAGCGTGATCTTTTCATTGGGACTGGCTTTACCGTGCAGCGTGACACTCTTGTAGTAGGTCGTCCCGCCCGCTTCGACGTCGCCTTTCACATCGACCACGCGAGAAATGGTCGGTGTGACGGCTTGCCCTACGCGAAAAGGATAGGGAGGACTCAGCTCTGGCTGAATGTCATAAAGCGCCTTGGCATTGAGTACGTAACTTTTTACCGTCAATCCGGAGAGTGTATGCCGCCAGATTCCGTTTTTGTCGACAGGAAGGTCGATGACTGGCGTCCCGCTTTGATGAAGCTGAACCTGCTCGTTGGGTGTAGCGCTGCCTTCGATCGCGACACTGCTGTCGTAGGTAATGGCGTCGGGTGCGACCAGGCCTCTGGAGTCGGTCACTGTGTTGATCTCCGGGGTTTCAGCGAACTTGACCTCGAAGGTCCTGGGATTGCTGGTGACCGGATCGGCGTCGTACAACGCCTTGGCGGTAATGCTGTAGGGTTTCTCGGTCAAACCGCTGATGATGCGGGTCCATTCGCCTGTTTCATCTACGGGCGCAGTGCCCAGGGATGTCGAAACTGTATCGAAAAGTCCAACTGTTTCATCGCGAGTTGCAGTGCCTTTGACAGTGACCTCCTTGTAACGGGTTTTCCCCCCTTCGAGTACGTCGCCACGGGCATCTGTCACGCGGGTGATGGCAGGCGTCACCCAGTCGTATCGGGTTCTGATCGTCAGCGGCAATCTCGGAAACTCAATCGCATCGGCTTCTTGAGCGCTGCCATCGAGCGAGACTTTGCAAATCACGTTTGCTAGTGTGGAATGCCCCAGTTTCATCAACTCGCTTCTGGGCAAAACTTCATTCAGCCCGCTGCTGAGCTGCGCCGAAGTGATCTCGTCGCCATCGAGCATCCGGATGACGTAGTCGCTGCCCGCCGTTGTCTTGCCTTCCAGCCTTAGCCAGAGGCGTTGCTTGAGCGCAATGAACGGCCATTTCAATACGAGAGCCTTCGCATCGCCGCTGAACATCATCAGATCAAGAACATCGCTGGTTGCCAAAGGTACTTGCGGACGGGGCCAGTCGTTTTCAGGATCCTCGAAGTTGGAAACATACAAGTCCAGTGACTCGGAGGGAGTGGTGAAACCATAGCGTGTCACGCCATATTCGACGCTCACACGGCGGTTAATGTTGGCGCCGATTACCGAGCCGGCTATACGAAAAGTGACGGCTCCACTGGCATCCCCCGGCAATTCAAGATCAGTTGAGGTGCCAGCACCCGGTGTGCCGAGCCATTTGAGGTTGATGGTATCCAGACCGGGTTTCATGCTTTTGTAACTGACGCATACATCGACGCCGTTGAGGCCGTCCTTTGGATTCAAAATGTCATCAGGGGCCTGAAGCACTTTGGGCCGGGGCAGTTCGCCGACCAGTTCGCCGATCAATAGTTCGAGCGCTGCAGAATGTTCGTAGCGCTGAGTGGAGGGGCGCCATAGCGTATATCGCACCTTGACGTACTGGCCGATATTTTGAATCACATACTCCGCAGGCACTCTGAATCGCAGTGATTTGCCGGCGCTGAGCGAGGTGATGGGCAACTGGTCGCTGATGCTGCCCAGAGGATGGGTTCCCTGCCAGTACCAGGTCACGATGTCGTCTTTTTGCGTCGGCGGATTTTCAATGAGTATGTGGACGACATCGAAGACTTTGGAAGGGTCGAGCACATCGGGGTTCTTGTCGGCTTCCTCCACCTCGGGCCTGGTCAGTGTCGCGGTGACGGCTTGCACCTTGACCAGCAGATGCTCTGAATCACTGACGCCGAAGAGCTCCGACTTGTCATTGGACACGGTGTACCAAAGATCGAGACTGCCGTTGTCGAGCACGCCGATGTGCTCTGCGTCGACGTAAGCAGTGAAAAAGCCTTCTTTCGCCTCGTTGGCACTGACGGTGTGCGTGAATTCATGGACATAGGGCTGATCGTTGGACTTTTTTCCTATCCAGTGAATGGCGACCAGATCGCCATTGGCAATGCTCAGGTACTTGATCAGTACCGTAGCGTAGGGCCTGTCCGACTCGAGTATGTCACCCAGCAACTCGACAATCGTCGGTGCGTCCGGCATCGAAACGTCACCCACCACGTCGGCGAATTCGCGTTTGGAGGATAACGGCGGACTCCCGTCTGCCTTCGTCAGCACGTAGGATGCATCAGCACGGCCCATGGCGATGGCGCGGACTTGCGCGTACGGCACCTTGAATTCCATGACGCTCGGAATGTTCTCCACCAGTTTGGTTTCGGTGTGAATCAACGGTTTTCCGCTGAGGGGGGTGCCGATCCAGGTCATTTTCACTGAGTCGTTCAACGCGAATTCCGTGGGCTGGATGTGGACCTGAACCGTGACGTCCTCCCTGTTCAAGTCGATGATCTTGATGATCTGATTGACCGCTTCCTTGATAATCGGGGCATCCAGACGCCAGGCGCCGGCGTCGACGGCGACCCGCGTGCGTTTGGAGTGCCGGGAAGACCAGTTCCATACTTCATCGTGAGGGTCGTACTTGATTTCCAGTGCCGCGCTGTCGCCACCGGCCAGAATGTCTTCCTGCGTGGCGACGATCACGATGGGATCCCTGCCTTCCGCCTGCGCGAGTGTGACGAGGTGCGGCGCCAGGGTATGGCTGCCCCAGCGCATCAGAATCGTGTCTCGCACCCTGATTTCCGGATAAGCAGGAACCGTGAGGGGAACGCCTTTTTTTGCCCACTCCGCGTCGATCAATCCCTGATCGATGATTTCCTGTGGCAATTGCGCGATGTGCAGTTCGGAGTGCCCGTCGGGCAGATGAGGCTCCCTGTCTCGGCCACCGGGGCTGGTGAGTTTGACGAAAAACAGCGACACCACAGAGGGATCGTCCGGCGCGGTTTCGCCGAACCGGGTCAATTCATAAAAACACTCATGCAGACCGGGGGTGAACAACGCTTTGTCCAGATAAAAGAACAGGTGCGTGTCTTTTTCCCCCGCTTCAACCTTTCGGGTGAACACCGGAACGTCGTCCCAGTAAACGACATTTTCATCACCCTCCAGCATGTCGAGGTACGCCACAATTACGCACAGCACACCGCTGGCGCTTTCCTCGACCACTGCAATATTGATCCCGCCATCGGCCTCCTCGACTGGCGTGACTGCGCCGCTGATCTGCATGGGCCGAAGCGCCAGGGTGACGGGCTGGTCGATATGGGGAAACAGAAGCGGACTGGGGGTGAGCATGACGAAACTCCTGAACGAGCACGCAATGGGATCGCAGACGGTTTTTTATTGAACCTGAGGGGCGGGGAGAGGGGTACTGTCAGATCTGACAGGTGCGCAGGGTCTTTCGACCAACGGTTCCAGGATCATGGTCTGCGTGCGTAGCCGTTCTGGATCCCGGGGCTATCACCCTAGTCGTCCCGCATCGCCCTTGGCTGGAACGGGATGGCTGTCGACAAAGCCTGCGTGCTCGAATCTCCCAGAGCCTGATCCTCGACGTCATAAGTGAACGTCGAACCAGGTGCTGCCGTTAACAGCACACGCACGACCGGAAGGAAGCGCCCCGTGACCTGGAAATAATCGCGTTGAATGTATCGAGCCCCTACCAGCCCGTCTCCAGCTTGGTGAGAGGGGGTGAAAACGGCGAACGCCTCGAGTGGCAGGTGTTGCGGATCGTCTTCGGTCCACGCCGCCATGATCAATTCGTTCCAGCCCCAAGGATCAGTGGCGTCGGGCCGTACCGTGGTCGCCAGCTGAAAGTTTTGCGCTTGGGTGTTGAACGCGCACGTGCGGGTGGGGCTGGTGGCGTAACGTGCAATCCACAGCTCCCGGGTGGTGATACCCAGCTCCTCGCACTGGCCGCCGTGGGTTCGACAGATATCGGCCGAGCCGGAGGTGCCGGCGTCAAACGGGTACAGACAGCGAACGGTCAATGGTTTGCCGGAGGGGGCAAAGGACTCCCGGACAATGAACCCCTGTGGCTTGTAAGTGCGGGTAATCCGTGTACCGTCCGCGATGTAGGTGAACGAAACCCCATTGCCGTTTATGGAGCTGTCACTGGGATCCCAGGAGTGATAGGCGGTGGAGACATTGGTCGAGCGCACCAGTACACCACTGCAGTGGAATGCAGCGCTATTGCCCAGACAGGTTGTTCGCGTGTCCACTGATCGCGCATTCAAACGCGCAACCACATCGTAGCCGATGTACAACTGGTCCTGAAGGTTGAAACCGAACACCCTGTCCGCAGGTTGGCCGAGATCCATGCGCAGGATCGGCAACCACTCACCGGTAGCCTTGAAATAATCGCGTTGATCTTTCTGTGCTCCGAGCAGTGAGCCGATCTGCGTCACGTCATAAAACAATGCTTGCAGTGCCAGCTTCGCAGGGTCCAGTTCGTCCCAGTTACGCACCTGCACCTGCATCGGCCGTGCAGACCACGTGGTGTCGAGCCCTTGGTGTGCAAGCAGGCTGGCCTTGAACTGTGCGGGGTTCTGGCTGCTGAGTGAGCATTGCGCGACAGCCTCATTGGATTGCTGTGCGAAGTGCACGAGCCAGCCTTGTGCGTCAGTCACGCCCAGCGCCGTGCAGGAACTGATGTCCGGCGCTCGTTGCACTGCGGCGGCGGCCCAGCCGCAGCCCATTTCCGGTCTGGTGGCGGATATCGGAAATTCGAACGGATAGACGCACAGGACATCCAGCGATTTGCCCAGGCCGATCGCGCTGAACTGATCATTGAATACCGCACCGTATGCTTGCGCCAGCGTGCGGGTGTCGAGGTCGGCGCGCAGATAGTTCATGCCCTCTGCGCCGAGTTGAGTGGCGTCTGCGTTGTGTTTCCAGAACTCTTCAGCTCCCTGGCTGCCACGCAGCAATACACCGCTGCAAAAATACGCCGGATTGCCTCCTGGGCACTGAGTGAGGGTGTTCTGGTAGCGCTGGTTGAGCAGCTGAGCGGTTTCCGGACCAGTCACGGCCTGGCTGTCACTGCCGAACAGCGCCAATCCGAGCAACAGACATCTGATTCGCAACCTGTTCCGCATGTCGATCTCCAGAAGTCTCTGGTCGCAGCCGCTCAAGCCTGGGAAATACCCAAAACCTGCCAGTACGAGGTCTTTAGCTGGCCGGTGGCGTTGTCCTTGTCCGAAAAACCGTTGAGGTCGTAAGTCCAGGCGGTGTCGGCGCCCAGGACGTCGCCGGTCCACACCGGGTAGTCCAGCCACCCAAGGAAGTCCGCGACGGGACCAATGTCGGGGAAATAAAGCGCCCATAGCCGTTTTGTCTGGGCGAGGGTGATCGGTTGCAATTCCGCAGCGGTACATACGCTGATCATGCGCTCCCAACTCGCGGCATAAGTCAGGAAGTACACCTCCTGAATGCCTTTGACGGTGAGTGGGTATTCGCGGCTCTCGTTCTGGCTGTCGGTCGCGCGAATCGTGCAGGCGCCGTTGCTGAGGGCGGTGATCTCGCCCGATTCTGCATCGGCACTGGCGATCAACGGATCGGTGCTTTCGTAGGTGTAGGGCGCCTGGCCCCACGTGGCTTTACGGGTCATGCGCGCCGCCGGCGGAGGCACAGGCGGGGGCTTGTCGACAGATACGACGTAGTGTTCAGTGCTCAGATCCAGTGTGGCGGCAGCGACGAAACCCGTCTGCAATTTCAGACTCAGGGTGTCCGAAGGTTCGCGGGTGCTCTGATACAGCTGCACTTCGTAGCGAATCGGTACGATGTCATTTTCGTCGGCAACAAATTCCGAAGCGTCGACCTTGAACTCGACATCCTTGCCGACAGCGCCGTCGCTGATCGGCAGGTCATCGGTGTAGGTATCGCCGACGAACAAGTAAACGTGATCGAGGTACCTCATGGGCGTCCAGGGTTTTATCCTGACGGTCGCTCCCCCGGGAGGAAGCGTTTGCGGATCCAGAATACCGAGGGGCGCTTCGTCTACAGAGGGCGCCCGCAGGTTGTTGTTGGTCTGGCTCATGTCTCCCTCTCCTCAGATCAGATAGGCGGCGCTCGGGTGAGCGCCGCACAGCAAGGCATCGTTGAGAATGTCAGGGAGTGTTGAGCCTGGCCAAATGGCTGGCCTTGAGGGCCAGCCCGCGCGTGGCCGCATTGGCGTAGTACGACACCTGGCCTTTTAGCCGGTCTTGAGCGGCGCTGCTGTCGCCACCGGCGAGCGCATTGCCCCAGGTCACTACTTCGCCGTCGGAAGTGAGCGCCGTAAAGGCATGACGGTTGGCGTAGATGGCGGTGACGTTGAGCAGTTTGTCCGCTACGGGCGTGGTATCTCCGCCGAGCGACGGGTCTCCCCAGGCCACGACGGTTCCATCTTTGCACACTGCGGCGAATGCTCCAGCGGTGGCGGCCAATTGAACAAGATCGTCCCTGCCGGCAATCGGGTCAGGTATCAGGCCACCCGAATTGGCCGCGGGCCATCCAACGACGTGACCGCTGTGTCGAAGCGCTGCAAAGGCATTCGAACTGGAGACGACTGAGATGATATCCGTCAGGGAACGGATCTCAGCAGGAAGTTCGCCGCCATACGTTGAGGGCCCCCAGCCTGCGATTTGTCCGCTCAAGAGCATGACGATAAAGGCTTGAGCATTTGCACAGGCAAGCGCCTTGATGTCGGTCAGGCCGGCGACATCGTCGGATACGGCGCCGCCTTTCACGGGATCGCCCCAGGCGACCACACTGCCGTTATTCCGAAGTGCAGCGAACGCGAAGCCATTGCCGATCACATGTTTGATATCGGTCAGGCTGGCGATATCTGGAGGAACAACACCGCCGAACCCCACTCCACCTCCCCAGGCCATCACCTGGCCGGTCGCTCTGAGAACGGCGAAAGCATTTCCGGCTGGCGTCAGTTCGACCGCATCTCTCAAGGCCAGGATTTCGGCGGACGGGGTTCCGCCTTTGTCAGCGGTGCCCCAGGCATGGACTGTTCCATCGGTTTTGATGCCCGCAATTGCAACGCTGTTGCCCGCAAGCAGTTTGAAGTCCGTAGGGTCCACCGTGCCCATTTCTCCACCCTGACCAGCAGTCCCGGGCCATGCCACGGTGAAATTGTTGGTGCGAATCACCGCGTAAGAATTGCCTGAACAAGCCGCTCTGGCAATGTCGGTGAACGTCTGAAAGGTTGGCGGGATTTTCTGGCCATTCAATGGGTTACCCCACGCTGCCAGATTGTTCTTGTCCCGCAGCGCCACGAATGCGCCGTCATTGGCGGGAGTGCCAGGGCCGCCGGTGCCAAATATATTGACTCTGTTCAGGGTGACCTGGTCGTCGCTGGTGCGAACTTGCAAGGGGGCATACGGGTCGGTATCGGCCCAGATCTGCGCTGTCGTCCAGGTGCTGTCGTCAGCATATTTCCACTCTGCCTCTACGCGTTGCAAGGTGTCTGCGTTGAAGGCGGATATGAGCCAGCTGGAACTGCTCTCCCGATAAATCCCCTTGTTGTAACGCGCCCCGATGACCCGCAACTTGCCGCTGCCGATCACCTTGCGCACATCGTAGACCGTCGGGTTGGAAGGACCATCGGTTCCGCCGGCCTTGCGTTTGATTTCGTAGCTCAAGGCGATGCTTCGCCCGTCGTTGGCGTTGATCACGCTATGCGGCACCTTGATCACGGCCAGCTCTTTGTCGGCTTGCGCGGACGTCACGGTATGCGGATACGTGGTAGGGGTTTGACCCTCGACCGTTACCCTGATTTCGTCGTCTGTCTTCAGAAGGGCGGTTGCCGGTATCACCACTGTTGCGCCGTCTGGATAAACATCGTCGGGGTTCAACTGATCTTTTTGAAGACCGGTTGCCTCCCTGAATGTGGCGTCTGGCAGCTTGAACTCCGTTGCCTCGACTCTCAGCGGATAATCCGCACCGGGGGCCTGGCCACCCTCCAACAATGCTACGTAATAACTGATTACCACATCTTTGTTCAGGCAGGCGAGCAGGATGGATTGCTCAACCGTGAACTCGACGGGTTTGCCCTTGTTGTTTGAGCTGACGGATCTGTCAGCCGTGTGCACGGTCACTCCATCCGTTGTGGCCCACGTCATGTAAAAATGATCGCCGGCGTTTTCTGGCCGGTTGGCGGGAATTTTGACGGGTGCACCGTCCGGGGCATCGGCGGGGTCGAGGATTCCACCGGGGGCTTGCACCACTTCCGCTGGTTCCAGCAGTGGTTGCTCTGCCTTGCCGACGACAAAGGTCAACGGATTGGAGTAGCTGGTGGTATCGGTTTCCTTGCGCCAGATCCGGTAAGTGACAGTTATCTTCTTTCCGCGGTTGGGTTCAATGTGTGCCGCTACGAAAGCGGCATTCAGCGTGAAGGGCACATCCTTGTCGGCCGAGAGGGCGTTGAGAGTGGTGGAGTCTTCCTTCTTGCCTGTGA
This sequence comes from Pseudomonas sp. IT-P260, assembly GCF_949768395.1. Lineage (NCBI taxonomy): Bacteria > Pseudomonadati > Pseudomonadota > Gammaproteobacteria > Pseudomonadales > Pseudomonadaceae > Pseudomonas > Pseudomonas sp. IT-P260. Next base: position 223,812 of record NZ_CATKPO010000002.1, on the reverse strand, counting down.
CCTCGCCATCCCACGTATAGGTGACTATGTCGCCAGACTTGCTTGGCGTACCGGTGGGTCTTGGCGCAATGATTTTAGTGGCGCCTGCGGGAAGGTCGCCGGGTTCCAGCCCACCATTCTGCACGTCCGGAACGATGGGCATCTCCAGCTCGAACAGCGGTTCGCCGACGTTGACGGGGGCCGCAGTTCGAGAGCGGCGCCTGATGATTTCGCCGTCTTCGTCCGCCAGCAGTGTATAGGACCCTTCGACAGTTCCGCCGTTGAGGGTGGAAATGTGTATGCCGTCGATAGGAATGACAAAACCATTTTCGTTGCTTACTTCGTCCTTGTCCGGAAAATACCAGTCGAAGCTTGGGTTATAGATAGTGCCATTTGGGCGCTTGCCGAACCATTCAACTTCGATTGCCATGCCTACTTCAATAATCGGATCGTGCGGAATCCGAAAAGCGGTTTGAGTGAGTTCGGGGTCAATAGCGCCATTTTCCTCATCATCGAAAGTTGGTGCGGCCAGTTGATCCGGTTCGCCCACAATCTGCACGAACTGGCCCTTGGATCGAAGCGGGTCTGTGCTTCCATCGCGTATCAGGCGGTAAGAGAAAGTGGCTTGGGCTTTTGCCAGCTTTCGCGCAGCCGAGTTCTGGATCACCAACTCGTAGGTGTGTGGCAAGTTGTCAATGGTCACCAAGGGAGCAACGGCTTCGATCGGATCGCCCTCTACCGTGGTGCCGTGCATCTTCAGTTCGATTTTGTCGTCAAGCTTGAAGTCCGGGGCTCTGGCTACCACTTGAACGACGACGTTGTCGTCACCTAATTTCTCAAGATCAAGCACGTTGTTGATGGCCGGCGCGACAATAGGGGCGAGCAGAAGATTTGTACCCACCGAGACTACGATCCGGGTTGCCGTGCACCAGTCTTCTGCGATGTTTCCCGTGATGTCGAAAGCAATGAAGCTCACAGCAAGGCCTGAATCATCGGTATCGCCGGCCTTCTCGATCATGGCTTTGTCGACCACGATTTCGATCGGATTGTTGACGGGATCACTGATTTGCTCGGCGGTGACCGGTTCGGATTCTTTGAACACTCCACCCCACGTCACCTTTATCCTGTCACCGACCGCCACGTCAGGATAAGGCACGCCGGAACCGGATTGAGCGCGGACGATAATCGGCACGCCTTCTTCAGCGATGTCCTTATCCACGCCGCCATTGACAATTTCCGGATCGATATACATATACAGCCCGGAGTGGCCGGGGCCTGGCAACGTATCTTGCCCGCCCGGAATCTCGAGTTTTTCGTATATTGGGGTCGGCGGATTCTGGGGTTCCCACGCTTGATTGATTCGTTTAACTCGGTAATTCAGGGTATGCGAGCCGGTCCGGGCGTGCCGGGGGGCGACGAATAGTGTCACGCGCTGATTCACCTCGGCGGCTTCCCTGATGGTGGTCTGAGCAACGACGTTACCATCCTTCAACAGTTCGACGTCGTCACCGATGCCCATCTCGCTCCATGGCAAAATGTAAGTCAGCAGTCCTTTTTCGGGGTGTACCCCCATCGCTGCGGCCCAATTGATCCCCCACTCACCGGAAGGCAGTTTTTCGGGTTGCTTGTCGGGGATTTCCAGCTCGGCGAGTGCCAACGCGGGAATTCTTTTCGCAGGTTTTTTCAACATGGCAGACACTCCTGTCGAGGGATGGGCGACGGAGTGATTTAAGGATCGAAGTTGATCGCCTGGCTACTGTCAGATCTGACAGGCGAGCAGGTTTTTTCGACGAACGGTTGCTGAGCGCTCAGCGTTTGTGCAGGGTTTTCTGTCGCAGAAGGTAGACCGTCACCAGCACCGCACTGGTCAACATGAACCCCCGCGCCCATGGCAGCGGCACCAGATAGCATGAGAACAGAATGCTCACCCACATCAGCCCGATCGCGTAGACCTTGCCCTTGAGCGGTATGCCGTTGCCGTCCAGATAGTCACGGATCCATGGCCCGAGCCGGGGATGCCCGACCAGCCATTGATAAAAGCGCGGAGAGCTGCGCGCGAAGCAGGCCGCGGCGAGCAGAAGGAAGGGGGTAGTGGGCAGAACCGGCAGGAAAATCCCGATCACCCCCAATGCCACACTGAGCCAGCCGATGGCCAGCAGGATGTAGCGCAGCATCAGGGAGCGGTTGCCTATGGGGTTGTCCATAGGCCGGATCTTAGTGGTGACGTGGCTTGAGGATCGCCGGTTTTTCGTCGGGCGCCTGGCACAGCAGGTACAGCGCGGTCAGGGCTTCGGGGATCTGCACGATCATGTCGTCCATCAGGTTGGCGTCTTTGGCGATGTCTTCGAACTCTGGCTGTTCGTCGAACAGGCCGGAACCGACCATGATCGGCAGGAGCATTTCGCTGACTTCTTCTTCGGCGGTCTCGAACCAGGCCGCTTCGCGCAGGAACACACCTTCCATGAAACCGATGCACCAGCCGCGCAGTTCGGAGTCGTCCGGGTCGTCACCCAGGTCCAGGTCGCACGGCAGTTCGAATTCTTCGTCGGACGCCAGTTGACGGGCGATGTGCGCCTTGAGGCCAATCAGCGTGGCTTCGATCTCTTCACGCTGGGCTTCGCTGCTGTAATGCGGCTCTTCGGCGAACAGGGCGTCGATCCACTCACGCTCCGGGACGTCTTCTGCACAGATCGAGAGGGCGGTCAGGTAACCGTGAGCGGCCACGTAATCCAGCGCCTCTTCGTGCAGCTCGTCGGCGTCGAGAAAGACTTGCAGGCGGGTCAGTTGCTCAGCGAAGGACATTACGGGGCTACCTTGGGGGAATAAACAATGCGGGAATTCTAGGCCTTCTTGCTCGCTCAAGCCAGCCGCATGGCAGATTTGCCCCGTCAGGACCTGCAGATCCACCGATGATCCCTGTAGGAGGGGTGTAGGAATGACTCTACTCAGCGGCACCCCTCGCCGGGAAGGGCTCGGGTATACTGCCGCGTTTTGCGCTCCCTGCTCGTATTGCGGTGGTCTGGCAATGCGCTCTTACGTTTTGTTTAAGCAGCCCTGGCTGTCCTGAACCAGCCTGTGCAGGGATGTTTCGGTAGATTTTTGGAGTTTTTATGCTCGAACAGGCTCAACGCGTCCTCAAGGACATCTTCGGCTACGACAGTTTCCGTGGCCGTCAGGGTGCAATCATTGAGCGCGTGGCCAGCGGTGGTGATGCGCTGGTACTGATGCCTACCGGTGGCGGCAAGTCCTTGTGCTTCCAGGTCCCGGCGCTGCTGCGCGAAGGCCTGGCGGTGGTGGTGTCGCCGTTGATCGCGCTGATGGACGATCAGGTCGCCACCCTCGAAGAGCTGGGCGTGGCTGCGGCCGCGCTGAACTCCACGTTGAGCGCCGAACAGCAGCGCGATCTGGCGGCACGGATCAAGCGTGGCGAAGTGAAAATGCTCTATCTGGCGCCCGAGCGTCTGGTGCAGCCGCGCATGCTGTCGTTCCTGCAAGGGCTGAACATTGCGCTGTTTGCCATCGACGAGGCGCATTGCGTATCGCAATGGGGTCATGACTTCCGCCCGGAGTACCTGCAACTGGGCCAGTTGGCGGAAATGTTCCCCGACGTGCCGCGCATCGCCCTGACCGCCACCGCCGACAAGCGTACCCGCGAAGAAATCGTCACCCGCCTGCACTTGCAGAACGCCGAGCGCTTCCTGTCGAGCTTCGACCGGCCGAACATCTTCTACCGCATCGTGCCCAAGGAGCAGCCGCGCAAGCAGTTGCTCGCCTTCCTTGCCGAACGGCGCAGCGATGCCGGCATTGTCTATTGCCTGTCGCGCAAGAAGGTTGAAGAAGTTGCCGCGTTCCTCAGCGAGCAGGGCTTTCCGGCGCTGCCGTATCACGCCGGTCTGCCCAATGATCTGCGCGCCTATCACCAGAAGCGCTTCCTCAACGAGGAAGGCCTGATCATGGTCGCCACCGTGGCGTTCGGCATGGGCATCGACAAGCCCAACGTGCGTTTCGTCGCGCACCTCGACCTGCCCAAATCCCTTGAAGCCTACTATCAGGAAACCGGGCGCGGCGGTCGTGATGGCCTGCCGGCGGATGCGTGGATGGCCTACGGTCTGCAAGACGTGGTGATGCTCAAGCAGATGCTGCAGAACTCCGAAGGCGACGAGCGCCACAAGCGCCTGGAGCAGCACAAGCTCGACGCCATGCTTTCGCTCTGCGAAGAAACCCGCTGCCGCCGGCAGACGCTGCTGGCCTATTTCGATGAAGACATGCCCGAGCCGTGCGGCCACTGCGACAACTGCGTCGACGGCGTGCAGACCTGGGACGCCACCGAACCGGCGCGCCAGGCGCTGTCGGCGATCTATCGCACCGGCCAGCGCTATGGCGTCGGCCATCTGGTGGACGTGTTGCTGGGCAAGGACAACGAGAAGGTCCGCAGCTTCGGTCATCAGCATCTGTCGGTGTATGGCGTCGGCAAGGCGCTGAGCGAAAGCGAATGGCGCTCGCTGTTTCGACAGTTGGTGGCGCGTGGTCTGGCCGACGTCGATCACGAGGGCTACGGCGGTTTGCGCCTGAGCGACACCTGTCGGCCATTGCTCAAGGGCGAGGTGACGCTGGAACTGCGCCGCGACCTCAAGCCGCAGGTCACCGCCAAGACCGCGAGCAAGAGCCCGGCCAGTCAACTGGTGCGTGGCGAAGAGCGCGAACAGTGGGAAGCCTTGCGCGCCCTGCGGCGCAAACTGGCCGAAGAGCATGGCGTGCCGCCGTACGTCATCTTCCCCGACTCGACGCTGCTGGAAATGCTCCGCAGCCAGCCAACCTCGCTGGCCGACATGGCGCGGGTCAGCGGCGTTGGTGCGCGCAAGCTGGAGCGTTACGGCGAGGCCTTCCTCGAGATCCTCGGCGGCGAGGCCGAGGCGCCGAAAGTGGTGGCCGACGTGCGTCACGAACTGATCACTCTGGCCCGCGCCGGCATGACCCCGATGCAGATTGCCGGGCAATTGCAGTGCTCGGAAAAGAACGTCTACACCATGCTCGCCGAGGCCATTGGCAAACAGCAATTGTCGCTGGAGCAGGCGCTCGACCTGCCTGAAGAACTGATGGGCGAAGTGCAGGATGCGTTCCTCGACGGCGAAGGCGAGTTGCCGTCGGTCGCCGAAGTCGCCGAGCTGTTCGCCGGTCGGGTTCCGGAAGGCGTTCTTTATTGCGTCAGGGCTGCGTTGCAATCTGAGTTTGAAATGTAAGAGGGCGTTTGCGCCAACCGTCAGGCAGTTGTAACGATTCAGTACAGGTCGGCTCTTGCCTATAGCCAAATGTCATGCTTAGCTGACTAATAATTAGTTTTTCTCTATTTGTCAGTCTACCCATGAGTGTTTTATGCCGTTAACCGATCAACACCGCTTTGGCATGCAACTGGCCCAGATGTCCCGTGGCTGGCGCGCCGAACTGGATCGCCGACTGGCGGGCCTGGGATTGTCCCAGGCGCGCTGGCTGGTGCTGCTGCATCTGGCGCGATTTGAAGATGCGCCGACCCAACGCGAGCTGGCGCAAAGCGTCGGCGTCGAGGGGCCGACTCTCGCGCGTTTGCTCGACAGTCTGGAAAGCCAGGGCCTGGTGCAACGCCAGTCGGTGATGGAAGACCGCCGGGCGAAAAAAATCGTGCTCTGCGCACCTGCGCTGCCGCTGATCGAACAAATCGAAACCATTGCCACGCAACTGCGCCACGAATTGTTCGAAGGCGTCGACGAGGCGGATTTGAAGGTGTGCATGCGGGTTCACGGGCACATTCTGGGCAACCTGGAAAAATCTTGAGGCATAACCGCGTGCCGGTTTTTTGAGAGATCGCGCTGAGCAGACTATAAGAACTACTGGGCAATATCGTGTTCGTACCGGATGTGCGAACGCATAGAAACCGGTTTTGCTTATCTAAGGGATGCTCATGCACGCAAGTCGGCACGTGGTACTGCGCAGTGGCGCCAAATGGCTGCTGGTCGCTGGCGTATTCAGCTATTCGACCTGGTCGATGGCACTGGGCCTGGGGGATATCACGGTTCACTCGGGTCTCAATCAGCCATTCAAGGCCGACATTGCGCTGGTGGATGCCGCTGGCCTGAGTGCCAGCGATCTCTCGGCCAGCCTGGCCACGGCAGATGAATTCGGCCGGGCCGGGGTGGAACGGGTGTTCTTCCTCAATGACCTCAAGTTCACCCCGATCCTGCATGGCAATCGGCAGATGATCCGGGTGACCTCGCGCAAGCCGGTCAAAGAACCCTTTCTGAATTTTCTGCTGCAGCTCGATCAGCCCAATGGCCGCCTGCTGCGCGAGTACACGGTGCTGATCGATCCGCCTGGATCGTCCAGTATCGTACCGGCCACGGATGAACCCGATCCCCATCCGCAATCCTCTGAATTTCCCGCCGTCGAGCCTGCCACCGCGGCACCTCAGGCAGCCCAGGGCAAACGCGATGCACCGTCCTCGGCGCCGGCATCTCCAGCGGCGGCTTCACCCGCCAGCGATGCCCTCGCGGAGCAATTGGCGGCCAGCGTATTGCTCAATCAGCAACTGCAAAAGACGGTGGACGAACTCAACGTCAAACTGCAGGCGCAGGATGTGCAGATTGCCGACAGTAAAAAACAGGTCAGTGATCTGCAAGCGCGGTTGATCGAAGTGCAAAAGCCTCCGGCACCGGTGGTTACGCCGCCAACCCCAGCGCCAGCACCCGCCGCGCCGCCAGTCGAGGGCAATGATCTCAACTGGCCGCTGTTCGGTGGCTTGTTGCTGTTGTTGGGTTTGCTGGTGGGTGGGCTGTTCGTGCGCCGTCGCCGTCAACTGGCCGAGAAGGCAGTGCCGCTGGCGCTTGCCCCGACCGGTCACGAGCCGGATCTGGACGACAGACCCACTGCGACCTCGATCGGCCTCGGTGCAACACCCGAGCATCGTGAAGAACCGGCGGCGGGGGATGTGCTGGAGGCGGTGGGAATTTACCTGGCCTACGGACGCCTGAACGAGGCCGTCGGGCTGTTGCGCGATGCCTTGGACAAAGAGCCGGAGCGCACCGATCTGGGCGTGCAATTGCTTGAAGTGTTGGGGCGTCAGGGCGACAGTGCCGCTTATGAGCAGCAGGAAAACCAATTGCGCGGGGCAGGAGTCGATCCTCTGGAACTGGAGGCGATTCGGGCGCGTCATCCAAAGCTCACCCGTGTTGCAGCGATCACACCGGTGTTGCCTGTCATCGCTGCAGCACCGATTGCGCCCGCACCACCGGCGCCTGAGGACAATTTCGAATTGAACCTGGGTGAGCTGTCGATGGCTTCAAGTTGGGATCTTGAGGACAGTCGGACGGTCGCAGATCAGCCATCCGCAGGCGCCCCCGCGTCGGACCCGAGCCTTGAAGTGCTGCCGGTGGACTTCGAGTTGCCCGAAGTCGCCGCGAGTGACGAGACGGAGCTGGAGTGGATTCCCGAACCCGACGCACAGCCACTGGATGATGACTTTCTCAATGAATTTGGCGACCCGCCGCCATCACTGGCGCTGGAGCCACTGACACTGCAGGAGCCGGAACCTGCTGTCGCTTCGGTGAAGCTTGAACAGGCGCAAACCTGTATTGATGACGGGGATATCGACAGCGCCATTGCCTTGCTCAATGAGTTGCTCAAGGAAGGGGACGAGCCCCTCAAGCAAACGGCGCGGACGTTACTCGCGGGTATTCGCTGACGGTTGAATCAGCGCAATTGTGCGGTGACTGGACTATCGCCTTCGCGAGCAAGCTCGCTCCCACAGTTGGAATGCGTTCCAATGTGGGCGCGAGCTTGCTCGCGAAGGCGTCAGGGCAGACAAAATCAATCCACCTGATGATCAGAACGTCTGCCCCAGGTTCAGATAAACCGCCTGCTCATTCGCATCATTCAAGCCATAGGTGAAATTCAACGGTCCCAGCGGCGTATCGAAACCGATGAACACACTGGCGGCATTGATGTAGCCACTGTCGAATTCATTGTCGTTGTTCCACGCCCGGCCTCGTTCCAGCGAGGCGCCGGCATACAACGGGAAGTCCAGTGGCAGGTAGGAGCGCGGGGTCAACCGGCGGTAATACACCGCGCGCATCAGGCTGACGTTTTGCCCGGAGATCGAGTCTTCGCGAAAACCCGACAACTGCCGTGCGCCGCCGAGCAGGAAACTTGAGGTCACCACGTTGGTGTCATCCAGCGTACGTCCATAGCGGCCACCGAGAATCAGCGTATCCGGACCGCGACTCATGGCTTTGTCCAGCTTGAACTCCCACTGGCGGTAACGCGTGTCCGAACCCAGGCTTGGTTCGAATTGCAGCAAGGTCAGGCTGATGTCTTTGCCGTCGTGGGGGTAGTAAACGTTGTCCAGCGAGTCGAACGAATATTTCAGCGAGTAGAAGCCCTCATTGAAGTGTTCGCTCGGCAGGTCCTGATCTCCAATGCGCACGTCGGCCTTGCCCCAGGCTTCGCCGACGCCGAAACGCACTTCGCCGTTGTTGCCGATCTGCCGTCCGACATTCAGGGCCATACCGTAGCGTTCGACCCGGTATTGGGCGATCGGATCGTTGTCGAGCACTGCGTCGACGTTCTGCGCCTGGAACACCAGTGAGGGCGCGATGAAGTAGCGCGAGCCGACATCCAGCGGTTGATAGAACTCGGTGTACAACTCCTGTTTGTCGCCGATCTGCGCCCGGGTCAGCCATTCCGCGCCGAGACGGTTGATGCCGTTGATGCGATAGCTGGCGCCGAGGTTGAAAGCGCTGTCGCCGCGCATGTCGTCCGACAGGTTCAGGCCGACCCGCAGGTAATCGGTACCGCTGCGTTTGCCTCGGGCGCTGATCACCAGCGTGTGATCCTGGCCTTTGTGCACCACGCGGTACTGCACCTGTTCAAAGTAATCGAGGCCGTACAGCGTGCCCATGTCCGAATGCAGTCGACCGAGATCCAATGGCTCACCGATGGGCTGGCGGATGTAGTAGCGGATCACGTCGTCACCGACTTTCGAATTGTTCTCGACCTTGATCGCGGTGATGATCGGCGTGCGCTGGCCCGGGGCGCGAGCCGCATTGAGTTCGGCGTCTTGAGATTCGTGAGGTTTGAGCTGAGCGAGGCGGGCGTCGAGAATCCGCGTGGCGCGGTAACCGGCGTCGATCATCTCCTGGGCCTTGCCGAAGTCGGTGACGCCGAACGCCGCCAGCGCTGGCTGGATCAGCACGTCGCCGGGTTTGAGGGCGGCCAGTTGTTCTTCGGAGTTGCGCCGGGTCATCAGGGTGATCGACTGGTTCAGCACATCGACCACGGTGGCGAGTTGCTTGCGGTTGCGCAGTGGCGTGCCGATGTCGACCACGATTGCCACGTCGACCCCCATTTCCCGCGCGACGTCGAGCGGGATGTTATCGGTCATGCCGCCGTCCACCAGCAGCCGGCCGTCCAGTTCGACCGGGGCGAACACCGCCGGGATCGACATGCTGGCGCGGATCACCTGCGGCAAGTGACCTTTGCGGAACACCACTTTTTCGCCGTTGGCGATGTCGGTGGCGACGGCGCGGAACGGGATCGGCAGTTTGTCGAAGTCGCGGGTGTCGCTGGTATGCGCCAGCAGGCTTTCCAGCATCAGCGCCAGGTTCTGGCCCTGAATCACCCCCAGCGGCAGGCCGAGGCTGCCGTCATCGCGGAAACTCAGTTGCTGTTTCACCAGAAAGTCGCGGTCGTCCTGTTTGCGGCGAAACGGCACGTCTTCCCGGGGCGGGGCGTCGGACAGCGCCTGTTGCCAGTCGATGTTCAACGCGAGTTTTTCCAGCTCATCGATCTTGTAGCCCGAGGCATACAGGCCACCGACCACTGCACCCATGCTGGTGCCGGCAATCGCATCGATCTTGATGCCTTGCTCCTCAAGGGCCTTGAGCACGCCAATGTGCGCCAGGCCACGGGCAGCACCGCCGGACAGCACCAGGCCGACTTTCGGGCGGGTGGCTTCGGTGGCATTCACAAATAACGGCAGCAAGCCAAGCAGCAGGCAGAACAGCAAACGGCGCATGGTGAGTCTCGGGGCAAGCGATAAAGCCGGCTATTATAGCGGCGCCCTCTGTCTCAGGAGTTTCAGCGAACATGTCTGCTGCAAAACCGGAAATCGTCATCACGTATTGCACCCAATGCCAGTGGCTGCTGCGCGCCGCGTGGCTGGCGCAGGAACTGCTCAGCACCTTCGGCGACGACCTCGGCAAGGTGTCTCTGGTGCCGGGCACCGGCGGGGTATTTCACATCAGCTGCGACGATGTGCAGATCTGGGAGCGCAAGGCCGACGGTGGTTTTCCCGAGGCCAAGGTGCTCAAGCAGCGGGTCCGCGATCAGATCGACCCTGAGCGCGACCTCGGCCACAACGACCGCACTCAGTGAGACGCGGCTTCGGCCGCGACGGTTTTCTTGTCGGCGCTGCCTGACATCCGCGCGGAGACCACGATGGCGACGATGATCAGCGCGCCGCCGACCAGCATGCGCACAGTCGGGTTTTCATCGAACAGCAGCCAGGCGACGGTGATGCCGTAAACCGGCTCCATGGCGAACACCACGGCGGCGGTGCGCGCCTTGATCACCGCGAGGCTGGCGACAAACAGGCTGTGCGCAACGCCGGTGCAGAACACCCCGAGCAGGCTGATCCACAGCCAGTCCATCGCGTGTACTTCGCTCAGTTGCGGGGCCGCGACCGGCAGCAGACACAGCGCCACCACCACGTTTTGACACAGCGCCGCCTGCACCGCCGGGATACGTCCGGAGCTGGCACGGTTGGTCAGCGATAGCAGGGCGAACAGCAAGCCCGACAGCACCGCCCAGAGCAATCCGGTGGTGGCGCCGCTGGCCAGATCGAACGCCGGAGTTACAAGCACAAGACCCACGCTGACCAGCACCACCAGCACAATTTCATTGGCGCGGATGCGTTCGCGGAAAATCAGCCCTTCAAGAATCACCGTGAACGCCGGGAAACTCGCGAAGCCCAAGGTCGCAATCGCCACCCCGGCGACTTTCACCGCGATGAAAAAACTCACCCAGTGCCCGGCCAGCAACACGCCGCTGAGTGCCAGACGGCGCCAATCGACCGCCTGCAGTTTCTGCCAGCCGTGCTGGCTGGCGAAGCGGGCGAAAAAGGCCAGGGCGAGCACGGCAAACGCCGCACGTCCGAAGACGATAACCGCCGGTGAGGCGGCCGCGAGTTTGCCGAACACACCGGTCAGGCCGAACATCAGAGCGCCGATATGCAGGGCGCCGAGGGCGGTACGCGGAGTCATTGCAATCCTTAATCCGAACACGGTTTCAAATGGAGGAGCTGCCGCAGGCTGCGATCTTTTGATCTTGCTTTTGATCTTGAAAAGTCAAAGTCAAAAGATCGCAGCCTTCGGCAGCTCCTACAGGGAGCATGGGCAAACATTGAAACGTGTTGCGGCTCAGAAGTCTGTCGGCGAACTAGCGTTTTTTGTCGCAGGAATCGCGGCGCAACTGGCCCGGTGATGCGCCAAACTCCCGCAATACCGCCGCCGCGAACGCACTTTGCGAACTGTAGCCGACCCGGCAGGCGATTTCGCCGATGGGCAGCGCCGTGTCGCGCAGCAGGCAAACCGCCTTGTGCAGCCGCCGGCTGCGAATGTAGTCCATCGGCGTCTGCCCGCATTCCGCCATGAACCGTGCGTGCAGGCGGGCGCTGGACAGCCCGGCGATCTGCGCCAGATCGGCCACTTGCAGCGGGTAGGCGGCGTATTGTTCGATGTGCGCATCCAGCGCTGCGTAGGGCAGGCGCCGCGCCGAATGTTCGGCAGGTCTGGCGTGATTCAGGCTGGCGAGCAGCAACACCGCGCCTTGCTGGGCGATCAGCGGATCCGTGACCGGGCTGTGCGCCAGCCAGTTGACCAACTGGCTTTGCCCGGCATCAAGGGACAACCGCGCGGGCTGGTCGAGCAAGCGCTGACTGGCGTCGGCGTGCTCGCCCAGCGAATCGTTCAGCCATGGCCCGTCGGGTACGTCCAGCACCAGACAACGGCTGCCATCGGGGCTACCGCAGGCATGATGCGCGCCGCCGGGGACGACCACGAAACTCTGCTGACGCACCTGGCTGCCCTGACCCTCGACTTCGAAATCCAGCGCGCCGGACAGACCGAACACCAGTTGCGCGTGGTCGTGGCTGTGGACGATCAGGTCGTGGGTGTATTGGCGCAGAGTCAGGATCGGGCGCATGGCAGAGGTCTCCGAAGTGAGCGCCAGTCTACACCGGGGCAACGGGCTTGCGCGCTGTCACACGACTGACGCCTGCCTGTCATGGTCGATTCACCCGGCGCGTGCACAGTGGCGAAAACATCGCAGAGGGTTGCCCATGACCAGCGCCGAGCTCGCCAGACCCAGCCGTAAACAACGGGTGCGCACCTTGTGGATTTCCGACGTGCACCTGGGCACGCGGGATTGCCAGGCCGAGCACTTGTCGCAATTTCTCAAGGGCTATCACGCCGACAAGATCTACCTGGTCGGTGACATCATCGACGGCTGGAAGCTGCGCGGCGGCATGTACTGGCCACAGGCGCACACCAACGTGATCCGCCGCCTGCTGACCATGAGCAAGCGCGGCACCGAGGTGATCTACGTCACCGGCAACCACGACGAATTCCTGCGCCGTTATTCGAAGCTGATCCTCGGCAACATCCAGTTGGTCGATGAGGCCGTGCATGTCACAGCGGATGGCCGGCACCTGCTGGTGATTCACGGCGATCAGTTTGACGTGATCACCCGCTATCACCGCTGGCTGGCCTTTCTCGGCGACTCGGCCTACGAATTTACCCTGACCCTCAACCGCTGGCTCAATCACTGGCGTGCCCGTTATGGCTACGGCTACTGGTCGTTGTCGGCGTACCTGAAACACAAGGTGAAGACGGCGGTGAGCTTCATCAGCGACTTCGAAGAAGCGATCGCCCACGAATGTGTGAAACGCGAATTGCACGGCGTGGTCTGCGGGCATATTCACCATGCCGAGATCCGCAAGGTCGGTGAGGTGGATTACCTCAATTGCGGCGACTGGGTGGAGTCGTGCACGGCGTTGATCGAGCATTGGGATGGCACGATCGAGCTGTATCGCCTGGCGGATGCGCAGGCGCGGGAGGCGCAGCTCAAGGCGGCCAAGGTCGCCGAGATCGCCTGAACGACACAGATCCCCTGTGGGAGCGAGCCTGCTCGCGAAAGCGTTACATCAGGCAAAGCAGTGTCGCCTGACACGACGCCTTCGCGAGCAGGCTCGCTCCCACATGTTGAGTTGTGGTGTTCTCAGGCGGGGGCGTGTTCTTCCATCGCCGCCTTGTAGATCGAATGCTTGGGCTGCGCAAACAGCCGTTCCATCATCGGCTCGAAGAAACTCAGCGGCAGGCTGTCATACGCCGGGTCGAACGCCGCCGCATCGTATTTGGCGCAGAATTCCGCCGTCGCCTGATACTGCGGATGCGCGGCGAATTGCTCGCGCAGGTGCCGATCCATGCCCAGATGATGGAAGAAGTAGTAACCCTGAAAGATCCCGTGCTTCTCGACCATCCACAGATTTTCGGCGCTGACGAACGGTTTGAGAATCGCCGCCGCGATGTCCGGGTGGTTGTAAGAGCCCAGGGTGTCGCCGATGTCATGCAGCAGCGCACAGACCACGTATTCCTCGTCACGGCCATCGCGATAGGCGCGGGTCGCGGTTTGCAGCGAGTGGGTCAGGCGATCTACCGGGAAGCCGCCGAAATCACCTTCCAGCAACTTCAGATGCGCGACGATCCGCGACGGCAATTGCCGGGCGTAGGCGCTGAAGTCGGCGGCGATGATCGCCCAGTCTTCCTGCGTGCCATCCTGCATGTGGGTGAAGCGGGCATTGGCGTTCATCGGCAAGCCTCCTGGTGTGTCGGGTTTCAGAACGCCACGCGGCCGAGGATCATGTCGCGGTACATGACGAAATCGCCGAGCAGGCTGTACAGCGGATGCTGGAAAGTCGCCGGACGGTTCTTCTCAAAGAAGAAGTGCCCGACCCAGGCAAAGCTGTAACCGGCCAGCGGCAGGGCCAGCAACAGTAGCCAGGCGCCCTTGGCGAGGGTCATGGCCAGAATGAAAATCACCAGCGTGGTGCCGATAAAATGCAATCGGCGGCAGGTACTGTTGGTGTGTTCGCTGAGGTAATACGGATAGAACTCGGCGAAGCTGTTGAATGGCTTGATGTTTTCCACGACTGCGATCTCTGTGGTTATTGTTCTGACGGCAAGTTGTTCGGCGGGTAGCCTATTTGAGTCTAGAGTGAACACTGGTATCAGCCAGTGACAATGGGCGCCACTTTAGTATCCTTCGCTAATCGGGTCGCAACATGTGATCCATCATGTAAAAGAATAACGCCATGAGCGAACGAACGACTTCTGCAAGCTGGGCGATGGGGATTGTCAAAGCATTGGAGATGGACGGCCTGGATTGCCGGGTACTGTTCAAGCAACTGGGGCTCGATTACGCGGCCCTCGATGATCCGGATGCGCGTTTCCCGCAAGATTCCATGACCCGACTCTGGCAACGGGCGGTCGAGCTGTCCGGCAACCCGGCGATCGGCTTGAACATGGGCAAAGTGGTGCGTCCGGCCTCATTCCACGTTGCCGGCTACGCCTTGATGTCGAGCAACACCCTGGCCGAAGGCTTTCAACGCCTGGTGCGTTATCAGCGGATCATTGCCGAAAGTGCCGACCTGAGTTTTCGCCTGCTCGAAGAAGGCTACGCGCTGATTCTGACGGTGCATGGCGATCACCTGCCACCGACCCGACAGAGCGCCGAAGCCTCGCTGGCCTGTGCGTTGGGCCTGTGCAGCTGGTTGACCGGGCGTACCCTGCATCCGGTCAAAGTGCTGTTTCAGGGCGACGAGCCCGCCGACCTGCAACCTTACAGGCAAGCCTTCCATGCGCCGCTGATGTTCAACGCGCCGTACGATGCGTTGATTTTCGAACGGGCCGACATGGAAGCACCGCTGCCCACCGCCAACGAAGCCATGGCGCTGCTGCACGACCGGTTTGCCGGGGAGTACCTGGCGCGGTTTTCCGAAAGCCGCGTGACCCACAAGGCTCGGCAGGTGCTGTGTCGCTTGTTGCCGCAGGGCGAACCCAAGCGCGATACGGTGGCGCAGACCCTGCATCTGTCGCAGCGCACCTTGCAGCGGCGGTTGCAGGAGGAGGGCACGAGTTTTCAGCAGTTGCTCGACGACACCCGCCGCGAACTCGCCGAGCAATACCTGGCCCAGCCGAGCATGACCCTGCTGGAGATTGCGTATCTGCTGGGGTTTGCCGATCCGAGCAACTTCTTCCGCGCGTTCCGTCGCTGGTTTGACACCACGCCCGGCGATTACCGGGCGCGGCTGTTGCAGGCGCCGGTCAGTGACGCCAAAAGGCCGGAATACACAGCACAAACACCGTAATGATCTCCAGTCGGCCGAGCAGCATGCCGAACGACAGGATCCACTTCGCGGCATCCGGCAAGGTGGCAAAGTTGCCCGCCGGGCCGATGGTCTCGCCCAGGCCCGGGCCGACGCCGGACACGGTGCTGGCAGCGCCGGTCAGCGCAGTCATCCAGTCGACGCCGAGCAGCGACAGCAGCAGGGCGATCACGCAGATGGTGATGGCGAAGAAGAACGAAAAGGTCAGAATCGAGCGCACGATCTCTTCGTCGAGACGGTGGCCGTTGTACTTCTGCTTGATCACCGCGCGCGGGTGAATCAGCTGGTTAAGGTTGGCCTTGAGCAGGATGTAGGCGACCTGGAAACGGAAGATCTTGATCCCGCCCGCGGTCGAACCAGAGCAGCCGCCGACAAAGCCCAGATAGAAAAACAGCATCAGCGAAAAGTTGCCCCACAGGCTGTAGTCGCCGAGGGCGAAACCGGTGGTGGTGACCACCGAGGTCACGTTCAGCGCCACGTGCCGCAGCGCCTCCAGCCAGTGCAGCTTGGTGGTCCACCAATACCAGGTGCCGAGCACCAGCCAGGTCACCAGCAACATGCCGAGCAGGCCCTGCACCTGCTGATCCTTGATCAACGCCTTACGGTTGCCGCGCATGGTCGCCACATACAGGGTGAACGGCAGGCTACCGAGAATCATGATCACCACCGCGACCCAGTGCACCGCTGGTTGTGTCCACTTCGCCAATGACTGGTCGGAGGTCGAGAAACCGCCGGTGGAGATCGCCGACATCGCGTGGTTGATCGCATCGAACGGGCTCATCCCGGCCCACCAGAACGCCAGGCTGCCGAGGATGGTGATACCGACGTACGCCGCGACAATCAGGCGCGCCACCATGTGCGAACGCGGCATGACCTTTTCCGAACGGTCGGACGATTCGGTCTGGAACAGACGCATGCCACCGATGCGCAGCAACGGCAGAATCGCCACCGCCATGCCGATGAAGCCGATACCGCCGAGCCAGTGCAGCAGCGAGCGCCACATCAGGATTCCCGGCGACATGTTGTCGAGCCCGCTGAGCACGGTCGAGCCGGTGGCGGTGATGCCGGACATGCTTTCAAAGAACGAGTCGGTGTAGCTGATGTGCTGAGTCAGCAGGAATGGCAGCGCGGCGAAAATACACACCACCAGCCAGCTGCTGACCGTCAACAGGTACATGTCACGCGGGCGCAGATGAATGTGTTCCGGGCGTCCGGGAATCACCAGTGCAAGGCCGGCGAGGAAGGTGATCATGCTCGCCCAGAGGAACGACGGCAGGTCACTGGTACGCTCGAAAATCACCAGGGTGGCCATGGGCACGACCATGGCGACGGCCAGGGTGATCAGGAAGATGCCGATGATGAAACCAATGATCCGTAAGGTCGGCAACGCCATGAAGTCCGCTCGGGCTGAAGTGGGAAGGGCGCCATTCTACCCGTGAGGCAGGGCATGTAAACCGGCATCCCGTTGGCAGATGAAGCTAGAATAGCCGCACATTTTTCTCAGGAGGTGGCCGATGCAGGCTCTCGACGCGTTGCTCAACCGTGTTTCCGTTCCACGCCTGGTCGAACCGGCCCCCACCGCGCAGCAGCGCGAAGCGCTGTTCGGTGCAGCCCTGCGTGCGCCGGATCACGGCCATCTGCAGCCGTATCGTTTCCTCACCGTCGAAGGGGCGGCGCGCGAGCAAATGGGCGAGTTGCTGGCCGAAGCGGCGCAGATGCAGGAAGGTGAAGTCACTGAAGCGATGATCGACAAGGCGCGCAACGGCCCGCTGCGGGCGCCGCTGGTGGTCGTGGTGATCGCGAAACTGCAGGAACACGTCAAGTATCCGAAGGCCGAGCAGTTGCTGGCGGCGGGGTGTGCGGCGCACGGGATTCTGCTGGCAGCCTATGCGCAGGGGATTGGTGCGGTGTGGCGTACCGGTGATCTGGCCTATTCGGCGCACGTGGCCAAGGGGCTGGGCCTGGCTGAAGGCGAGCAGGTGATTGCCTTCCTGTATCTCGGCACGCCGCAGAAGGAGCCGCGTGTGGCCGAGAAGGTTGATCTTGCCGAGTTCGTCAGCGCCTGGCCGTCCAAGGCTTGAAGATCAAAAGCCCCTCACCCTAACCCTCTCCCGGAGGGAGAGGGGACTGATTGGGGAATACTCCAGAGATGCGCCGACCGGAGCGATCTTCGCTGAATCCATAGTCGACACGGCTTGCCAGGTCGATGCAATTCGCATAACACCTCGGTCGGCTCCCTCTCCCTCCGGGAGAGGGCTGGGGTGAGGGGCTTTTAAGGCTGGACAATAGCGCCTGGCACCAACGGCAATTCCAGACTGGCAATAAACCCGCCCTCGGGATGATTGGCCAGGGTCAGACTCCCGCCATGCCGCTCCGCCGCCCGCCTGGCAATTGCCAGGCCCAGGCCATGTCCCGCCGCCGTTTGCCCCGGCGCCCGGTAAAACGGTTCGCCCAACTGGCTCAGGTGCTCGGCCTGCACGCCCGGCCCATGATCACGCACGCTCACGACAATCCGCTCGCCCTGACGCGTAGCCTGCATCTCGATGGCCTGGCCCACCGGGTTGAAGCGTTGGGCGTTGCGCAACAGGTTGTCGACGGCGCGCTCGATCATGGTCGGCCATCCGGTCATGCTCAGTTGCGGTTCCGCATCCAGGCGCACTGTCTGCTCCGGAGAGCCAAGTTGCGCGTCTTTCTGCAGGGTGCCGAGCAGCGCATTCAGGTCTACTTCTTCAGCACTGGCGTTGTCGGCATCGACCCGCGCCAGCACCAGAATTTCGCTGATCAACGCTTCCAGCCGATCGCACTCGCGAGTCAGGCGTGGCCAGAGTTTTTCCCGTTCTTCAGGATTGGCCCGTTCCGCCAGCGCCAGCGCGATGCGTAGTCGTGCCAGAGGTGAACGCAGCTCGTGGGACACATCGCGCAGCAACTGGCGCTGACTGCCGATCAGGCTTTGCAGGCGCGCACCCATGCGGTTGAAGTCGTTGGCCAGCACGCCGAATTCGTCGCGACGGTTGGCCAGTTTCGCCAGGCTGTTCTGTTGATAGGTGGTCTGCCCCAGATCATGCACCGCACCGCGCAAACGGCTGAGCGGGCGAGTGATGGAGAAGGTCACCAGCAGGCTGAACAGGGTCAGTACCACCAGCGCGATACCCAGCGCACTCAGCGGCCAGAGCAGGCTTTCACGGTGCCACGCATCGAGCTCCGGGTGCGGGATGCGGAAGATGAACAGGTAGGTGTCGCCGGTTTTTTCGCTGGTGAATTCGTCGGTCAGGCGGCGCCAGGGCAGACGTCGGTCATCGTTGTTCTGTCTGGCTTCGAAGGCGGCGGCGCGACGCGGGAAGGTGCCACGCACCACCGGGTCGCCGCTTTCGTTCAGCACCTGGACGTCAATGTGGTACTGGCGTTTGCGCTGTTGAAGGATTTCCTGCGCGGCGTCTTCGCCCTGGGCTTCGTAGGTTTGCGTCCATTCGGCGGCCAGCGTGTTGAGGCCCGGGTGGCGGCTGAGGATCCACGCGTCCTGATTGAGCATGTGCCCGAGCAGGATCGACAGCCCTGCGACCAGGGCGATGGCCAGCCAGAAGCTCGCGAGAATACGCCAGAACAATGAACGCACAGAAAATCCTCAATCAAACGCTTAACCCCTGTAGGAGCTGCGGCACGCTGCGATCTTTTGATCTTATTTTTCAGAAGCAAAATCAAAAGATCGCAGCGTGCCGCAGCTCCTACAGAGGGCGGATGTAAACAGGCCCGACCGGGTAAGCCGTCGGGCCTGTGATTAGAACATTATTGCGCCTTTTGCGGCTGTTGCGCTTTCCACGCCTTGAACTCGGCCCATTCGGCGCGGCGTTCAGCCTGTTTCTTCTGGATCTCGTCGAATTTCTTCTGTTGATCCGGTTTCAGCAGGTTGCGTACGTCAGCTTCGGCTTTCTTGTGGTTGGCCGCCATCTCGTCTTTCATGGCTTTCTGGTCTGCCGGCGAGAGTTTTTCCAGGTACTTCTCGACCACCTGGCGACGCTCGTGCATTTGCTCGCCCATGATCTTGCGGATCTGATCGCGCTGTTCGCGGGTCAGATCGAGTTGGCTGTAGGGGCCTTTGCCGTGTTCGCCGTGCATCTGACCGCCGTGGCGTGGGCCGTCGAGCGGGCCACCCATCGGGCCACCATCCTGTGGCATGGCCATGGCGACGGTGGGCAGAGCGGCAGCGAACATCAGAGCGATAAGAGTCTTGCGCATGGTGTATCTCCTTGTCTCGTTCCCGGTACGTTCCGGATGAGTACAGATTACGGAGATCAAGGTCAGCGGCGGTCAGCGCTGCGTAAAGCTTGGGTAAAGACGCTTCGTTTCCAGCCTTACACATATCCCCTGTAGGAGCTGCCGAAGCCTGCGATCTTTGTTTTTGAAGATCAAAAGATCGCAGCGTGCCGCAGCTCCTACAGGGAGCGAGGTGTCTTCAGAGGCTGTAGTAATAACCACGGCTGCGCAGGGCGACGATCCGAGGGCGGCCGTCGGGGTGGGGGCCGATCTTTTTGCGCAGGTTGCTGACGTGCATGTCGAGGCTGCGGTCGTACAGGGTCAGCTTGCGGCCGAGGGCCAGTTGCGCCAGTTCCTGTTTGTCCAGCGGTTCGCCGGGCTGCTTGAGCAGGGCTTCGAGCAAACGGCTTTCGGACATGGTGAGGGTCAGTTCTTTCTCGTCGATGCTGACCACGCCGCGCACCGGGCTGAAGCTCAGGTCGCCGAGTTCGAGCTGGGTGGATACGGCGGCCGGGTGACTGCGGCGCAGCACGGCGCGCAGACGTGCGGTGAGTTCACGCGGATCGCAGGGTTTGGCCAGGTAATCGTCGGCGCCCAGCTCCAGACCAAGAATGCGATCCAGCGGTTCGCCCCGGGCCGAAAGCATCAGCACCGGCAGCTCTGCGTGCTCGCTGCGCAATTGCTTGAGCAGTTCCAGACCGCTGCCATCGGGCAGCATCACGTCCAGCACCACCGCCGCCGGGGCCGATTCGGCCAACGCCCTGCGCGCGCTCTGGCCATCGTGGCAGGCACGCACCAGGAAGCCTTCCTGGCTCAGCCAGCTACTCAGGAGTTCACACAACTCCTGGTCATCATCAATCAGTAACAGCTCGCTCATGACTCACTCAATTTAGCCATTGCCGACGTTTTCGGCTTGCTCCACTGGCAAAGATACCGCACAGCAGCGCCAATAGCGCTACCCCGGCGCCCGTAACGAACCATTGCTGCTGTTCGGTCAGCAAACGCGGCAAGGGACTTGCCTGGGCTTCCTTGAGTTGCAGCTTCAGGCGCTGATTCTCCTGGCGCAACCGGGCAAGCTGGGCGCTTTCGCGGGTGTTGTCGGCATTTTGCAGTTGTTTGCTCAATTCTTCCCGCTGCTGCTCGCTGGCCTTCAGGCGCTGCTGCAACTCGGTAATCTGGCTGCCGGCACTTAACGACAATGGCGTGGAGCTGCCGCTTTCGGTGGTTTCTTCACCATGGGCGGGCGCCATGATCGTCAACGTGACCCACATCAGACACAACGGACCTTTGCGCATTGCGATTCCTGCTAGCAAATGGATATTGGGCAGGTTGTCGGCAGGCAAACGAGAATAATGAGCGATTGAGAGCGGTGAGAAGCGGGAAGGTTCAGTGCCGGGGGCAATGCAGAGATAAGGCACCTGTTGAAACTGTGGCGAGGGAGCTTGCTCCCGCTGGACTGCGCAGCAGTCCCATTGCCTTTGAAAAGCGGGGCCGCTGCGCGACCCAGCGGGAGCAAGCTCCCTCGCCACAAGGTTGCCTCTTTACGGCAGGACTTGCTTGAACGGCTTGACGATCACATTGGCGTACACGCCGGCAGCGATGTACGGATCGGCGTCGGCCCAGGCCTGGGCGGCGCTCAGGGAGTCGAATTCGGCGACGATCAGGCTGCCGGTGAAACCCGCCGCGCCCGGATCATTGCTGTCGACCGCCGGGTGCGGGCCGGCCAGCACGATGCGGCCTTCGCCCTTGAGCACTTGCAGGCGTTCGAGGTGGGCCGGGCGCGCGGCGAGGCGGGCTTCGAGCGAGTTGGCGACGTCGGTGGCAATGATAGCGTAGAGCATGTCAGTCCTCGGTTTTTGGCGTTGTGGTATCGGCGTCGTGCAGATGGCGGGACAGGTAGATACCCTGACCGACCAGGAACAGCACGGTCATGCCCAGGCTGCCGAACACCTTGAAGTCGACCCAGATGCTCTGGAAGGTGAATGCCACGAACAGGTTGGCAGCGCCGCAGAACAGGAAAAAGGCGATCCAGGCGATGTTCAGGCGGGTCCAGACCGGATCCGGCAGGGTCAGCGCGTGGCCCATGATGCGTTTGATCAGCAGGCGGTCACCGATGAAGTGGCTGCCGATGAAGGCCAGGGCGAACAGCCAGTTGACCACCGGGGCTTTCCACTTGAGGAAAGTCTCGCTGTGGAAGGCCAGGGTCAGGCTGCCGAACACCAGGCAGGCGATCAGGGTCAGCCATTGGCTTTTTTCCAGCTTGCGTTGCTTGATGAACAGCGCGCCGTAGACTACCAGTGAGCTGATGATCAGCATCGCCGTGGCGCTGTAAATACCGCCTACAGTCACCTCATGGCCGGCGATGTCGACGACCCGTGGATCCAGTTTGTAAACGATGAAAAACAGCAGAAGCGGGATGAAATCGATGAATTGTTTCACAGTGAGAGCCAGAAGCTGGATGTGGCGGCATAATAACAAACATATGGGCGCGCGATAGCGCCAGCTGATTTGAGGTTACAACTCCCCGTGAATGTTGATTTGCACTGCCACAGCACGGCCTCCGATGGCGCCCTGGCGCCGGCGGTTCTGGTTGCGCGTGCGTTTGAAAACGGCGTGCGAGTCCTGGCGTTGACCGATCATGACACCCTCGAAGGCCTCGCCGAAGCGCGCAGCGCTGCCGAAGAACTGGGCATGCAGTTGGTCAACGGCGTCGAACTGTCCTGCACTTGGGGCGGGGCGACCATCCATGTGCTGGGTTACGGTTTCGACGTCAACGCCGCGCCACTGGTCGAGGCCATCGCCAAATTGCACGATGGCCGCTGGCTGCGGTCGGAAGAAATAAGCCGCAAGCTCGGCCTCAAAGGTATGCCCGGCGCCCTCGACGGTGCCCGGCAGATCCAGCAGGAACTGGGCGACAGCGGCAACGCGCCGGCCCGTCCGCATTTCGCCGACTGGATGGTACGTGAAGGTTTTGTCAAGGATCGCGCCGAGGCGTTCCGCAAATGGCTTGGCGCCGGCAAGCTCGGTGACGTCAAGCAGCACTGGCCGACGCTGGAAGACACCGTCGGTACCCTGCGTGCCGCCGGGGCGTGGGTCAGTCTGGCGCATCCGTGGCACTACGATTTCACCCGCAGCAAGCGCCGAAAGCTGATTGCCGACTATATTCAAGCGGGCGGGCATGCAATCGAAGTGGTCAATGGCCATCAGCCCGCAGAACAGGTCGGCAGCCTGGCGATCCTTGCCCGCGAGTTCGGTCTGCTGGTCAGCGCCGGCAGTGATTTCCATGGCCCTGGAGGCTGGTCGGAGATTGGCCAGTACCGGCCGGTTCCCGAGGACCTTCCACCCCTGTGGTGTCGGTTCAAACATGACACAGTTATTGCCGCCGTCTGAACAGGTAGAAAACGTGAGTCAATTTTTCCAGATCCATCCGGAAAACCCGCAAGCGCGCCTGATCAAACAGGCGGTCGAGATCATCCGCAAGGGCGGGGTGGTGATTTATCCCACAGATTCTTCCTACGCCATCGGTTGCCAGATCGGCGACAAGACCGCGATCGAGCGCGTGCGCCGTCTGCGCCAGCTCGACGAGAAGCACAACTTCGCGCTGATCTGCAGCGACCTGTCGCAACTGGGCAACTATGCCAAGATCGACACCGGCACCTTCCGCATTCTCAAGGCGCATCTGCCGGGGCCTTACACCTTTATCCTCAACGCCACCCGCGAAGTGCCGCGTTTGCTGCTGCATCCGAAGAAACGCACCATCGGCCTGCGGGTGCCGAGCCATCCGATTGCCCTGGCGTTGCTGGCCGAACTCGGCGAGCCGCTGATGAGCGTGACCCTGATCATGCCCGGCGATGAAGATCCGCTGAGCGATCCGTACGAAATGCGTCAATTGCTTGAGCACCAGGTGGATCTGATCATCGACGGCGGTTTTGGCGGGATCAAGGCGTCCACCGTGATTGACCTGACCGGCGACGACCCGGAAGTGATCCGCGTCGGTTGCGGCGACCCCGCGCCGTTCATGGTCGAGGCCTGAATGTCCGCAGTGGAAACCGTTGTCGATCCCCAGGCCGGCGCCCAGCAGGAACTGCCGTTTGCCATGGTCTATGGCCAGGCTGTCACGGAAATGCCGCTGGACCTGTACATCCCGCCGGATGCGCTGGAAGTGTTTCTCGAAGCCTTCGAAGGCCCGCTTGACCTGCTGCTGTACCTGATCCGCAAACAGAACATCAACATTCTCGACATCCCGGTGGCGGAAATCACCCGTCAGTACATGGGCTATGTCGAGTTGATGCAGTCGGTGCGCCTGGAGCTGGCCGCCGAGTACCTGGTGATGGCCGCGATGCTGGCCGAGATCAAATCGCGGATGCTCCTGCCACGGGCCGAAACCGTCGAAGACGAAGAGGACGACCCGCGCGCCGAACTGATCCGCCGCTTGCAGGAATACGAGCGCTTCAAGGCTGCCGCCGAAGGCATTGATGGCCTGAGCCGGGTCGGCCGCGATGTTGTGGTGCCCAAGCTCGACGCCCCGGAAGCCCGGGCGCGCAAGCTGTTGCCGGATGTCGCGCTGGAAGAAATTCTGATGTCCATGGCCGAAGTGCTGCGCCGTGGCGACATGTTCGAGAGCCATCAGGTCAGCCGCGAGGCACTGTCGACCCGCGAACGCATGAGCGATGTGCTGGAACGGCTCAAGGGCGGCGGGTTTGTGCCGTTCGTCGAGCTGTTCACCGCCGAAGAAGGTCGCCTCGGTGTGGTGGTGACCTTTATGGCGATCCTTGAACTGGTCAAGGAATCCTTGGTCGAGCTGGTGCAGAATGAGCCGTTCGCCGCGATCCACGTGCGAGCCCGAGCCGAATAACGAGTCGAAACATGAACCTGACTGAACCCCGCGAGCTGGCGCCCCTGCTTGAAGCCTTTCTGTTGGCCTCGGGAAAACCGCAATCGCTTGAACGCCTCTACGAACTGTTCGAAGAAGGTGAGCGCCCGGAACCGCCGGTCTTCAAGAAAGCCCTGAGCCTGCTGGCCAAGTCCTGCGAGGGCCGCGCGTTCGAGCTCAAGGAAGTCGCCTCCGGCTACCGCTTGCAGATCCGCGAGAAGTTTTCGCCGTGGGTCGGGCGTTTGTGGGAAGAGCGGCCACAGCGCTATTCCCGTGCGCTGCTGGAAACCATGGCGCTGATCGCCTATCGCCAGCCGATTACCCGGGGCGAGATCGAAGACGTGCGGGGTGTGGCGGTCAACACCAACATCGTCAAAACGTTGATCGAGCGCGAGTGGATCCGCATCGTCGGGTACCGCGACGTGCCGGGCAAACCGGCGATGTTCGCCACCACCAAGGCGTTTCTCGATCACTTCAATCTGAAGAACCTCGAAGACCTGCCGCCGCTGGCCGAACTGCGCGAGATGGAAACCGAGCCCGTCCTCGATTTCGACGACGCACCGGTGCCGCAGGGCCTGCAGGAACAGGCCGACGCCAGCGCCGAGCCGGAAGAGCCGAAGGAAGAAACCAGCTTCCACAGCTTGCTGCTGGAACTGGACAGCATGGAGGAGGGGATCAAGACCGACTTCGATGATTTGTTGCGCGATGCGGCGGACGGGGAGGCGTCGACGGCTGAGCCGGAAGTCGAGACCGTCGAGCCGGCGATTGAAGTTGAACTTGAGGCCGAGCCTGAAGCCGAACCGGAAGAAGACATTCTTGGCGTTGCCGAGGCCCGGGAAAAACTTCTCGCTGCCGTCGCTGCTCTCGAACAACCGGCGCCAGCACCTGAACCCGAGCTGAGCGAAGAAGAAGCCGAGGCCCGTGCGCTGGCGGAAGCCATCGAAGCCGAACGCCGCGAGTTCGAGGACTGATAACGAACAACTGTGGGAGCGAGCCTGCTCGCGAATGCGGCGTGTCAGACAGCGTTGATGTCGACTGACAGGACCCTTTCGCGAGCAGGCTCGCTCCCACATTTGGATCTACGTTCAGCCAGGAGATGCTGATGAGTTCCACCAAAGACCCCTGCATCAGCCTCTGCAAATTCACCGACGACATCTGCCTCGGCTGTGGCCGCAACAAGCGCGAAATCCGCGCCTGGAAGAAACTCGACAAGGATGACAAGCGCACAGTGCTGGCGGAAGCCGCGCTGCGCCTGATCAAACTCGGTGGCGCCGGTCGGCGGAAAAAGAAATAACTGGCGATCGATCAGCTAGTCTCTGATGCGCGATGGCGCACATCCGCGTATGATTCGCGACCCTTCGGCGATCCCTTCGCCCGAAAATCAGATTTCAATGCTTCAGGCGCCGCCTGAACAGACCACACCGGGAGGTGCCCAGATGAGTGACATCAATCAGAAAGACGACCAGGAAATCGGCCCGGCAGGCGAAAAACTGCAGAAAGTCCTCGCCCGTATCGGCGTCGGCTCGCGCCGTGACGTCGAAGCCTGGATCAGCCAGGGCCGGATCAAGGTCAATGGCAAAGACGCCACCCTCGGCCTGCGCGTCGACATGCACGACGCCATCACCATCGATGGCAAGGTGATCAAGCGCGAAGAGGCGGCCGAGTCGGTCCGCCGCGTGATCATGTACAACAAGCCTGATGGCGAGATCTGCACCCGTGACGACCCGGAAGGCCGTCCGACCGTGTTCGACAAGCTGCCGCGTCCGAAAGAAGGCCGCTGGATCAACATCGGTCGTCTCGACATCAACACCACCGGTCTGCTGATGTTCACCACCGATGGTGAGCTGGCCAACCGTCTGATGCATCCGTCCTACGAGATGGACCGTGAGTACGCCGTGCGTGTCCGCGGTGAAGTCGACGACGAGATGATCGAGCGCCTGAAGGCCGGCGTAGTACTGGAAGACGGCCCGGCGCGTTTCACCGACATTCAGCAGGCGCCGGGCGGCGAAGGCTTCAACCACTGGTATCACTGCGTAGTGATGGAAGGCCGTAACCGTGAGGTTCGTCGTCTGTGGGAATCCCAAGGGCTGGTGGTCAGCCGTCTGAAGCGCGTGCGCTTCGGTCCGGTATTCCTCAACTCCGACCTGCCGATGGGCCGCTGGCGCGAAATGAGCCAGTACGAAGTCGACGTGCTCAGCGCTGAAGTCGGCTTGACGCCGGTGGCGATGCCGCAACTCAACGCCAAGAGCAAGGACAAGCTGGAGCGTATGCAGCGTAAATCGTCGCGGCCGATGGCCAAGACCGAGCGCGTGCGCACCCTGCGTCCCGCCGCTGGCGCGCCGACCGGTCCGCGTCCGAGCCGTGAGCCGCAGATCGAAGGCGAGCGTCCGGGTCGCAAGCCAGTGGCCCGTGACGGCGAGCGCGCACCGCGTCCGGCCAACGGTCGCACCGAGCGTGGGGAAGGTCGTGCGCCGGCCGGTCGCGGTACGCCAGTGGCGGATCGTCCTGCGGACACCACCAACAAGCGTCCGGCCAAGCCAGCACCGAAGCGTCCGGGGATCAAATTGGTCGACGGCGACAAGCCATCGGGCAAGCGCCGTGGCGCACCGGCCGGTTCTGGTCAGCGTCCAGGCTTCGGTCGCAAGAAGCCTGAGTGATCGGGTTTAGTGCCTGAATGAAAAACGCCAACCGCAGGGTTGGCGTTTTTTTTTGTCTGGCAGAAGTTGTGTAGCGACTGATTCGGCCTCTTCGCGAGCAGGCTCGCTCCCACACTGGAATTGCGTCAAACACAAATCCCTGTGGGAGCGCGCCTGCTCACGAAGGCGTCAGTCGCCTAAAACACAAAGCGTCCGTCAAACACCGGCTTGTCATCCAGCGCCAACACCCCGCCGGAGAAAATCAGGTCCAAATGATGACTGCCCTTGGCGCCACCGCCGAGGCCCAGGTGCAGGCCGCAATGGCGCTCCTCGAAACCGGCATTGCGCGCATACAGATCCTTCACCCCTTCATTGGTACCAATCCCCAATTCCTCAATGCGCCGGTTCGACGGATTGGCGTCCAGGTACTTGTTGAAGTCATGCTCCAGCCCCGGCACATCTGTGGCGATGCGGCTGATGGTCGAGTTCTCGATCCACAGTTCCAGTGGCGACTCCAGCACGCCGTACTTGCGCGCAAACGGGATGGTGCTGAGGAACGTGCCCTTGAATTTCACATGGCCGTTGATGGCTTCGCTGTGGGTGGCGATTTCGCCGGGGGCCAGGTCGAAGTTGCCGACGCCGTTGATGTCGGTCCACTTCTTGATGCTGCTCAGCGGCGTTTCAAACCATGAGCCGTGGTCGTCCTTGAAACTCAGCGTGGTCGCTTGGGACATGCGCTGGATCAAGTGACTGTTGAGCCCGGCGATACGCTGCGGCGTCACGCTGAAGGTGTCGTAGAAATAGTCGCCGTAATCTTTGAACAACAGCGACTTCTTCCAGTTTTCCGCCATCACGCCTTGCAGGGCGCGCACGAACTCCGGGCCGTCGGGGCGCGGGTTGGGCAGCGTGGAAGAGTCGTAGAAGAAAATGTACAGATCGCTGTCGGCAATCGCCGCCGTCAGCGTTGCGGTGCTTTCCAGGTCCAGGCGTCTGGCGCTGAAGGTGAAGCGGGGATGATCGCCGGCCTGTTCGGCGATGGCGCCGGTCAGGGCTTCGTAATCGGTGGTGTGGCCGAGCAGTACCTTCGCCGAGTCGAGACCGGCAAGGGCAGGGTGATGTTCGAGGTAGTAAAGGAAATGCGAGATCGCGCGGGGCTTATCCATGAGTCCTCCCTGACTGACCGTGAGAAAGCGGCAGGCACGACCGGCCGGATCGTGCCTGCCCGGGGATGTTTTACAGAGGCCACATCGCCGTGCCGAACGGAACCACCGCGTCGGCTTGCATCATTTCCACGGCGGCCTCATGGGTTGGCGCTTCAAACCATTCGTCCAGTTGCAGTTCGGTGTCCAGGTCTTTTTCCAGTGCTTGCATGGTCGATCTCCTAGATGACGTTCACGGTTATGACTGGCCGGTCGAGGTGGCCGGCAAGACGTGAAGAACCTAGTTCAGGGTGTTTTGTAATGCAAAAAATTATTTATTTAAAATTTAAATAAACTTTTTATTCTGTTTTTAAGCGGCGTTTTTCTTATTTGAAAACAAAAAACTAAGCGGCCACTTTCATTAGCAAGCTAGCTACCGTCAATTTGCAGACGTCCTACAGAATTTTCCGAAATGGAAAATCTGCGTTACGCGTTGTAAAGAAAAATTTACGGAAACCCCGGTAAATCCCAGTGAATTCACGTCCTTGCCGACGCTGTAAGGAAAACCTGCCGAGGCCCGGCTGCAAAGGCCCCGCGCAGGGCTCTGGCGCGCTTGTTTCAGCCTCGTTTGCAGGGTGAGATGCGCCTCATGCCTGTCGTGCAGGTGCATAACAAGAAGGAGGCGCAATGAACGCCGAGATTGATCTTCACTTCTCTCCGTGGGGCGGTTTTTCGCTCGTCCCCGTCGATGGCCTGCAAAGGCCTGACTCAATTTTTGCAGCCGCCCGAGTGTCTCGAGGCGGACCCACGCAATCCCGGCAAGCGCCACGCTGATCCAGCGGGGTCTGGCAGCAGGGGGTTAGCGGTGTACAATGCGCCGCGTTTTAACTGTGACCCTCTGCGTAATCGCGCAAACCTCAGGGCTATCCGCCTTGTTCACTCCGCCACGTCACAAGCGTGTCGGGTTCGATTTCGTCACAGATAAAAACAAACAGGTGACGCATGACCGTTGTAAAAACGCTGAATTCCTGGTGCTTGCGCTGGGGTTTGATCGGGGTTGTCTGAAATCGCAACCTTGCAGCAACGTCTACTGAACATCATCAAACCTTGCGTGGGACCTTTTTCATGAGTGGACAAAACTCGCAATCAGGCGAGCTGAAACGCGGCCTGAAAAATCGCCATATTCAACTGATCGCCCTCGGTGGCGCGATCGGTACCGGATTGTTCCTCGGCTCGGCCGGGGTCCTGAAATCCGCCGGCCCGTCGATGATCCTCGGCTACGCCATCTGCGGCTTCATCGCCTTCATGATCATGCGCCAGCTCGGCGAGATGATCGTCGAAGAGCCGGTGGCCGGTTCCTTCAGCCATTTCGCGCACAAGTACTGGGGCGGTTTTGCCGGTTTCCTGTCGGGCTGGAACTGCTGGATTCTGTACATTCTGGTGGGCATGTCGGAGCTGACCGCGGTCGGCAAGTACATCCACTACTGGGCGCCGGACATCCCGACCTGGGTCACCGCCGCTGCATTCTTCGTGCTGATCAACGCGATCAACCTGGCCAACGTCAAGGTCTTCGGTGAAGCCGAATTCTGGTTCGCGATCATCAAGGTCGTGGCGATCGTCGGCATGATCGCGCTGGGCAGCTACCTGCTGGTCAGCGGCCATGGCGGCCCGCAGGCCTCGGTCAGTAACCTGTGGTCGCACGGCGGGTTCTTCCCCAACGGCGTCAGCGGTCTGGTGATGGCGATGGCGATCATCATGTTCTCCTTCGGCGGTCTGGAAATGCTCGGTTTCACTGCAGCCGAGGCGGACAAGCCAAAAACCGTGATCCCGAAAGCGATCAACCAGGTGATCTACCGCATCCTGATTTTCTACATCGGCGCGCTGGTGATCCTGCTGTCGCTGACCCCGTGGGACAGTCTGCTGGAAACGCTCAATGCGTCCGGCGATTCGTACAGCGGCAGCCCGTTCGTGCAGGTGTTCTCGATGCTCGGCAGCAACACCGCCGCGCACATCCTCAACTTCGTGGTACTGACCGCGGCGCTGTCGGTGTACAACAGCGGCACCTACTGCAACAGCCGCATGCTGCTGGGCATGGCCGAACAGGGCGATGCGCCTAAGGCCCTGTCGAAAATCGACAAGCGCGGCGTGCCGGTGCGTTCGATCCTCGCGTCCGCGGCGGTCACGCTGGTGGCGGTGTTGCTTAACTACCTGATGCCGCAACAGGCGCTGGAACTGTTGATGTCGCTGGTGGTGGCGACCCTGGTGATCAACTGGGCGATGATCAGCTTCTCGCACTTCAAGTTCCGCCAGCACATGAACAAGACGCAGCAGACGCCGCTGTTCAAGGCGCTGTGGTACCCGTACGGCAACTATGTCTGCCTGGCGTTCGTCGCGTTCATTCTCGGCGTGATGTTGCTGATCCCGGGCATCCAGATCTCGGTGTACGCGATTCCGGTGTGGGTCGTGTTCATGTGGGTCTGCTACGTGATCAAGAACAAGCGTGGGGCGCAGCAGGCGCTGCACGCGGCGAGTGTTTCGAAGTAAGCGCTGAGGCAACAAACAACAAACCCGGCCAATGTGCCGGGTTTTTTATTGCGCCTGTTGATGGCGTATCCTGCTGCTTCTGAATACGGACGCTTTTCCATGCTGGTGATTTCCAACAATGTGCATCTGCCGGATGCCGAGATCGAACTGACGGCCATTCGCGCGCAGGGCGCCGGCGGGCAGAACGTCAACAAGGTCTCCAGTGCCGTGCACCTGCGCTTCGACATTCCGGCCTCGTCCTTGCCCGAGTTCTACAAGGAGCGGCTGCTGGCGCTGCGTGACAGTCGCATCACCAGCGATGGCGTGCTGATCATCAAGGCTCAGCAATACCGCACGCAGGAAGCCAATCGCGCCGATGCGCTGCAGCGTCTGACCGAGCTGATTCTCAGCGCCACCAAGGTCGAAAAGAAACGCCGCCCGACCAAGCCGACCCTCGGTTCGAAGAAGCGCCGGCTCGAATCCAAGACCAAGCGTGGCAGCATCAAGGCCGGGCGGGGCAAGGTGGATTTCTAGTCTTCGCGGTACTTCGCCGTGTGCTTGTAAAGGTACACGCTCAACGCCAGACCGCTCAGGGAGGCGAGGGCGGCGAACAGGAAGATCGAGGCAAAACCGAAGCCCGACGCAATGGCCCCGGCCAACGGCCCGGTGATCCCCAGTGACAAGTCGATGAACAGCGAATAAGCGCCAACGGCCGCGCCACGGCTGGAGGCCGGCACCAGGTTCACCGCTTCCACGCCCAGCGCCGGGAACACCAGCGAGAAGCCGAAACCGCTCAGCGCCGCCCCGGCCAGCGCCCAATGTGCGTCGGGCGCCAGCCACAGCAGCAACAGGCCCAGGGTTTCCACCGACAGACAGGCAATCGCCACGCGAAAGCCGCCGAGGCGGTTGATCAGGTTGCCGAACAGCAGCCGTGCGCCGATGAAGCTGGCGCCGAACAGGCTCAGGCACAACACCGCGTTATCCCAGTGCCGAGTGGCGTAATACAGGGTGATGAAGGTGGCGATGGTGCCGAAACCAATCGAGCCCAGTGCCAGTCCGCAGCCGTGCGGGAACACGCGACCTAGCACATGCATGAATGGCAGGCGCTCACCGGCGACAATCGGTGCC
Source organism: Pseudomonas sp. IT-P260 (assembly GCF_949768395.1). Taxonomy (NCBI): domain Bacteria; kingdom Pseudomonadati; phylum Pseudomonadota; class Gammaproteobacteria; order Pseudomonadales; family Pseudomonadaceae; genus Pseudomonas; species Pseudomonas sp. IT-P260. The sequence continues at coordinate 191,814 of NZ_CATKPO010000002.1, read as the reverse complement.
GCGGTTTTTGGCCACGCCAGCAGCAAGCCCAGCGCCGCCAGCAGAATGATGCTGACGCCCATGCTCCACAATCCCAACTGGCCGACCAGCCACACCCCGAACGGCGCACCCACCGCGAGCGCGCCGTAACTGGCGATGCCGTTCCACGAGATGACTTTGGCGGTGTTCGCCGCACCAACGCGGCCGATGCCCCAGCCGATTGAGCCGGAGCCGACCAGGCTTTCCGCGCTGCCCAGCACCAGACGGCCGATCAACAGGCTGATCAGGCTGAGCATCGGCAAGTTGGGTGTCCAGGCCGAAATCAGCATAAATACACCACTCAAGCCGCAACCGGCCAGACCAATCATCACCGCGCGTTTGCTGCCCTGGTTGTCGATGATCTTGCCGGCGTACGGACGGCTGAGCAGGGTGGCGAGGTATTGCACGCTGATCACCAGTCCGGCAATCACCGCGCCAAAGCCCAGATCACTGTGGACGTAACCGGGCAACACCGCGAGCGGAATGCCGATGTTCAGGTAGCCGATGAAAGTGAAGAGGACGATGGACACGACTTGCAGCGTGACCGCCAGGGGGCGCTGGGGTTGTGGCATAGAGGGCGACATGGGGAACGATCCACGGCAAAGCAGGATTAGATAGGCTGCTTATGATACCGGCGCGAACGCATCTGGGGCGGGGAAAAGTAAAACTATTTGCCGGATAGGGGGTATCGGGGTTTGGCCGGGGCGACCAGTTGCGTGGTGACGAGGGCGGCGAGGGCGTTTTCTTCGCTGCCGAAACGGGCGAGCAAAGCAGCCTGTTTTTCCGGGGAGAGGCGCTGCCAGATCTCGATCATTTTCTCGGTCGCGCCGATCAGGACGGCAGCTTGGCTTTCGGAGAATTCGTCGGTCATGGCGGGCTCGGTTTCAGGCAGTGTGGAAAGCGCATCTTAGCGCTTTCCACACGGTCTGTACGGCGGGGTTTTACTCTTCGTGGTCGGCCTGGCGGCTGTCAACGGCTTCTTTCGGCTCGGGCTGTTGGGCACCGGCTTGTTGCGTGGTCGTCTGCTCAGGTACGTGCAGGCTTGGGAAGGGGAGATTAGGAATCTCGTGCATGGTTGCGCTCCTCGCTAAGTCTGTTGATAGATCTGGTAGATCCGCGCTTCTTGAAAGCCTGCGCAGGATACAGCAGGAAAAATGACAATCAGACTTTTAATTCAAATTAATGCGACAGATGGCCGCAGGGGAGGAGGGTCACCGCGAAACAACTGTAGGAGCTGGACCTATTTGCTGACGTCAGCGATGGCTTGTGCCAGCAGCGCCAGGCGCGTGGCGTCGATCCCGGCGACGTTGGCCCGGCCCGAGCTGACCATGTACACGCTGTGCTGCTCACGCAATTGTTTGACCTGCTCCGGCGACAGGCCGGTGTAGGAGAACATGCCGCGTTGCACGCCAATGTGCGCAAAGCGCTCGCGCAGACCGTGCGGTTCCAGTGCTTCGACCAGACCGCTGCGCAGCTGGGCGATGCGCAAGCGCATGGCTTCCACTTCGTCGGCCCAGCGCGCTTTCAGCTCCGGGTCGGCGAGGATGGTCGCGACCACGGCCGCGCCGTGATCCGGTGGCGTCGACCACAGGTTGCGGGCGATGTGGGCCAGTTGGCTGCGAATGTCGATCAGCTTGTCGGCGGTTTTCGCGCAAACAATCAGCGCCCCGGTGCGGTCGCGGTACAGGCCGAAGTTTTTCGAGCAGGAGCTGGTGACCAGCAACTCGGGCACTTCGGCAGCGAACAGCCGGGTCGACCATGCGTCCTGCTCCAGCCCGTCGCCAAAGCCCTGGTAGGCGAAGTCGATCAGTGGCAGCAGGTCACGCCGGCGCACGACGTCGAGCACACGCTGCCAGTCGTCGTGACTCAGGTCGAAACCGGTCGGGTTGTGGCAGCAGGCATGCAGCAGCACCACGTCGCCTTGCGGCACTTCGTTGAGCACGGCAAGCATCGCGTCGACGTCGAGGCGGTTGTCGCTGCCCACGTAGGGGTAGTGACTGACCTTGACCCCGGCGGCGGCGAAAATCGTTTCGTGGATCGGCCAGGTCGGGTTACTCAGCCAGACACCCTTGCCCGGCAGGCACTGGGCGATGAAATCGGCGGCCAGACGCAGGGCGCCAGTGCCGCCCGGGGTCTGGGTGGCGCCGGCGCGCTGTTCGGTGATCAGCTTCGAGTCGGCGCCAAGCACCAGCTCATTGATGACCTTGCCGAACAATGGGTTGCCGTGCCCGCCGATGTAGGTCTTGGTGTCCTGGCGTTCGACCAGCCGCGCCTCGGCGATTTTCACCGCCTCGGGGATCGGCGTCAGGCCCTGCGCATCCTTGTAGACGCCAACGCCGAGGTCGAACTTGCGTGGGTTACTGTCCTGCGCATAGGCCTCCATCAAACCGAGGATCGGGTCGCCGGGTACCCGGCCGATGGCGTCAAAGTGCATTACTTGCGTCCTTCTGCGGTCTTGGCCACTTCATCAGTGCGCGCGGCCATGATGAAGTCGTTGCGGTGCAGGCCTTTGATCGAGTGGCTCCACCAGGTCACGGTGACTTTGCCCCACTCGGTCAGCAGACCCGGGTGGTGACCTTCGGCCTCGGAGATCTCGCCGACGGCGTTGGTGAAGGCCAGTGCGTGCTTGAAGTTCTTGAACAGGAAGACTTTCTCCAGCTGCATGATGCTGTCGCGTACTTCGATGTTCCAGTCAGGGATCTGCTTGATCAGGATCGGCAGTTCTTCGTCGCTGACTTGTGGCGCATCGGCACGGCAGGCTTCGCAGTGGGCTTGGTTCAAAGTGGACATGGTGTGATTCCTGAAATCGAGTGTGTTTTTTTTATAGAAACTATCGGCCCGTCAATGCCGTCACGCTAAACCAAAGTGGCGGCGACTGACAGACTCAATTGTCAGCAAAAGTCGCGGATCACGCGGCTTTCGGTTTTGGCGGAAACTTCGGTGCGTGCAACCCCAACTGCATGCCTTGCTTGACCATGCCCATGATGTCTTCGTGGGCCAGGTCGAACAGGCGCTTGAGGTTGGGCAGGACAAAATAAAGTGGCTGCAGGATGTCGATGCGATACGGCGTGCGCATGGCTTCCAGCGGGTCGAAGGCCTGATGCTCGGGCTCGTCCGACAGCGAATAAACGGTTTCCTTCGGCGAGGACAGGATGCCGCCGCCATAGATGCGTTTGCCTTGCGGGGTGTCGATCAGGCCGAACTCGATGGTCATCCAGTACAGGCGCGCCAGGTATACGCGCTCTTCCTTGGTGGCCTGCAGGCCGAGCTTGCCGTAGGTGTGGGTGAATTCGGCGAACCATGGATTGGTCAGCAGCGGGCAATGACCGAAGATCTCGTGGAAGATGTCCGGCTCTTGCAGGTAGTCCAGTTCTTCGCGGGTACGAATGAATGTAGCCACCGGAAACTGCTTGCTGGCGAGCAATTCGAAGAAGGTCTGGAAGGGGATCAGTGCCGGGACGCGGGCAACCTGCCAACCGGTGGTCTCACCGAGCACCTTGTTGATCTCGCCCAGTTGCGGAATGCGGTCGTGGGGCAGACCGAGTTTTTCGATACCGTCCAGGTATTCCTGGCACGCGCGACCCTCGATCACTTTCAGCTGGCGGGTGATCAGCGTGTTCCACACCGCATGTTCTTCGGCGGGGTAGTCGATAAAACCTTGCGCATCGGGCTCGCGGGCCACGTATTGCGTCTGCTTCATACTGCTCTCCTGCTAGGGGAATTCGTTCTTGTTATGTCCAGCGATGGAGTCAGGATTACCCGAGAGTGGGGCGGTATGCAGCAGGTTGAACGCGGTCGTTGTAGGAACAATCACCGTATTTTGTAAATAAATCGTTACGCTTTGGCGGATATCTCGCGTTTGCGCTGATTTCAAGGTTTGAAAAGGGCTGTGGCTGTCACATAATCTTGACAACTATCTGCGCGCCTCGACAGAAAAGTCAGGCGCCACCCCCTGTGGGAGCGAGCCTGCTCGTGAATGCGGTCTGTCTGACACACCTATGCTGAGTGTGCAGCCGCCTTCGCGAGCAGGCTCGCTCCCACAGGTCTGTGTTCAACCTTATTGCTGGTTTGTCGGGTCATTCATATGCGTATCAAAGTCCACTGCCAGAACCGCATCGGCATCCTGCGTGACATTCTCAATCTCTTGGTCGAGTACGGGATTAACGTTGCGCGCGGTGAGGTCGGCGGCGAGCATGGCAATGCGATCTACCTGCACTGCCCGAACCTGATCAACATTCAGTTCCAGGCGCTGCGGCCGAAGTTCGAAGCGATTGCCGGGGTGTTTGGGGTCAAGCGCGTCGGGTTGATGCCCAGTGAGCGTCGGCACATGGAGTTGAATGCGTTGCTTGGCGCGCTGGAATTTCCGGTGCTGTCGATCGACATGGGTGGCTCGATCGTTGCCGCCAACCGCGCGGCCGCGCAGTTGCTCGGGGTGCGCGTGGACGAGGTGCCGGGGATTCCGCTGTCGCGCTACGCCGAGGATTTCGACCTGCCGGAACTGGTACGCGCCAACAAATCGCGAATCAACGGCATGCGCGTCAAGGTCAAGGGCGACATCTTTCTCGCCGACATCGCGCCACTGCAATCGGAGCACGACGACAGCGAAGCCATGGCCGGTGCGGTGCTGACCCTGCACCGCGCCGACCGCGTCGGCGAGCGCATCTATAACGTGCGCAAACAGGAGCTGCGTGGCTTTGACAGTATCTTCCAGAGTTCGAAGGTGATGGCGGCGGTGGTGCGTGAGGCCCGGCGCATGGCGCCACTGGATGCGCCGCTGTTGATCGAAGGCGAAACCGGCACCGGCAAAGAATTGTTGGCGCGGGCCTGTCACCTCGCCAGTCCACGCGGGCAGTCGCCATTGATGGCGCTCAACTGCGCGGGGCTGCCGGAGTCGATGGCCGAGACCGAACTGTTCGGCTACGGCCCCGGCGCGTTCGAAGGCGCGCGCGCCGAAGGCAAACTCGGTCTGCTGGAACTGACGGCAGGCGGCACACTGTTCCTCGATGGCGTCGGTGAGATGAGCCCGCGCTTGCAGGTGAAGTTGCTGCGCTTTCTGCAGGACGGCTGTTTCCGCCGGGTCGGCAGCGATGAAGAGGTGTATCTGGATGTGCGGGTGATCTGCGCCACTCAGGTCGACTTGTCCGAGCTGTGCGCGCGCGGCGAGTTTCGTCAGGATCTGTATCACCGCTTGAACGTGTTGTCGCTGCACATTCCGCCGCTGCGCGAATGCCTCGACGGTTTGACTCCGCTGGTGGAACACTTCCTCGATCAGGCCAGTCGGCAGATCGGTTGCTCGCTGCCGAAACTGGCGCCGGCGGCGATGGAGCGTCTCAGTCACTACCACTGGCCGGGCAACGTGCGGCAGCTGGAGAACGTGCTGTTTCAGGCGGTCTCGCTGTGTGATGGCGGCACGGTCAAGGCCGAGCATATTCGCTTGCCGGACTACGGCGTGCGTCAGCCGCTTGGCGATTTCTCGCTGGAGGGCGGGCTGGACGAAATTGTCGGGCGCTTCGAGAAAGCCGTACTGGAGCGACTGTATTCCGAGCACCCGAGCAGTCGGCAACTCGGCAAGCGGCTGGGTGTTTCGCACACCACCATTGCCAATAAGCTGCGCGAGTATGAGGTCGGTAAAGACTCTGAAGCTTGAGATCAAAAGATCGCAGCGTGCCGCAGCTCCTACAGGGGGAAGCATTTCAATGTAGGAGCTGCCGAAGGCTGCGATCTTTTGATCCTTTGCCGCCAAGCGGCATAACACCGCCGGTTTTTCGACTTCGATACATTTCCAATTGCCCCGCAAAACCCCGCAAGTCCTTTGTTTACCGGGCCGCAAGCCGCCAGAAAAAAGTTGGTCTGCAAATTGCTTATGGCTCAGCAGTACAGCGGTGGGCGGCAAACGTCCGGCATGCAGAGGAAAGAGTGTGGACAAGTACCTTTATGTGGCAATGACCGGCGCCAGTCAGAACGCACTGGCGCAAAAGGCCCATGCCAACAACCTGGCGAACATCTCCACCAATGGTTTTCAGCGCGACCTGGAGCAGGCGCGTTCGATGCCGGTGTTCGGTGACAGCTTTCCGGCGCGTGCGTTTGCCATGAGCGAACGGCCCGCCACCGACTTCACCGCCGGTTCGCTGGTGCAGACCGGGCGTGATCTCGACGTGGCCGTGACCGGCAACGGTTTTATTGCCGTGCAGAACCCCAACGGCGGCGAAAGCTACGTGCGCACCGGCAGCCTCAACATCGACGCCCTCGGCGTATTGCGCGCCGGCAACGGCATGCCGGTATTGGGCAACGGCGGTCCGATCGCCGTGCCGCCGGAGCAGCAGGTCGAAGTCGGTGAAGACGGCACCATCAGTATTCGTGCGATGGGCGAAGGCCCGCGCGTCATGGCGGAAGTCGACCGGATCAAACTGGTCAACCCGGACATCAAGAACCTCAACAAAGGCCTCGACGGCTCGATCTACACCAAGGACGGTCAGCCGGCGCCGGCCGACGCCAACGTCAAACTGGTGTCGGGTTTCCTCGAGTCGAGCAACGTCAATGCCGTGGAAGAAATGACCTCGGTGCTGGCCCTGGCCAAGCAGTTCGAGTTGCACGTCAAGATGATGAACACCGCCAAAGACGACGACCAGGCCATGGCTCGGGTCTTGCAGATCAGCTAATTATCAGAACGTCGCGCCGTAAAACAGGCGCACGAGGAGAATCGAATGCTTCCGGCTCTATGGGTTGCCAAAACAGGTCTGTCCGCCCAGGACACCAACCTGACCACCATTTCCAACAACCTGGCCAACGTCTCGACCACGGGTTTCAAACGTGACCGTGCCGAGTTTCAGGACCTGCTGTATCAGATCAAGCGTCAGCCAGGCGCCCAGTCGACCCAGGACAGCGAACTGCCGTCGGGTCTGCAACTGGGTACCGGTGTGCGCATCGTCGGTACCCAGAAAAACTTCACCGCCGGCAGCCTGCAAACCACCGAGCAGCCGCTGGACATGGCCATCGACGGTCGCGGTTTCTTCCAGATCCTGCAGCCGGACGGCACCACGTCCTACACCCGTGACGGTACTTTCCACCTCGACTCCAACGGCCAGATCGTCAACGCCAGCGGTTTCGCCTTGGAGCCGGCCATCGTCATCCCGAACAACGCGCAGAGCTTCACTGTCGGCACCGACGGCACCGTCTCGATCACCGTGCCAGGCAACCCGGCCGCTCAAGTGATCGGCAACCTGCAAACCGCCGACTTCATCAACCCGGCCGGTCTGCAGGCGGTGGGTAACAACCTGTTCTTGGAAACCGCTGCTTCCGGCGCGCCGCAAATCGGTACCCCGGGCCTGAACGGTTTCGGTACCACGCTGCAGAACACCCTGGAAGGTTCCAACGTCAGCACCGTTGAAGAGATGGTCAACATGATCACCACTCAGCGCGCCTACGAGATGAACTCCAAGGTGATCTCCACCGCCGACCAGATGCTCTCGTTCGTAACGCAGAATCTGTAATCAAGTCTATGGGGCGGCCTGAGGCCGCCAGCAACACCGTGAGGTAGGGTCATGAAACGCTTCGTATCTGTTCTGGCATTGGGTGGGGTCGTCTCGCTCGCGGGCTGCGTCGCACCGACGCCCAAGCCCAATGACCCTTACTACGCTCCGGTGTTGCCACGCACGCCATTGCCGGCGGCGGCCAACAACGGCTCGATCTATCAGGCCGGCTTCGAGCAGAACCTGTACAGCGACCGCAAGGCGTTCCGGGTCGGTGACATCATCACCATCACCCTGAACGAGAAGACTCAGGCGAGCAAGAACGCCAACTCCCAGGTGGCCAAGAACAGCAAGACCGGCATCGGTCTGACCTCGCTGTTTGGCGGCAGTGGCACCACCAACAACCCGTTGGGTGGCAATGACCTGAGCCTCGACGTCGGTTACAGCGGCGACCGTGCAACCAAGGGCGACAGCAAGGCCGCGCAGGGCAATACCCTGACCGGCTCGATCACCGTGACCGTGGCCGACGTGCTGCCCAACGGCATCATCGCCGTGCGCGGCGAGAAGTGGATGACCCTCAACACCGGCGACGAGCTGGTGCGGATCGCAGGTCTGGTGCGTGCCGATGACATCGCCACCGACAACACCGTGTCGTCGACCCGTGTCGCCGATGCGCGCATCACCTACTCGGGCACCGGTTCGTTTGCCGATGCGAGTCAGCCAGGCTGGTTCGACCGTTTCTTCCTCAGCCCGCTGTTCCCTTTCTAGGTGGCGACTTTGAATTTCAAGAGCCTCATGCTGGCGGCGGCCCTGTTGTCCGCTGCCTTTGGTGCCCACGCCGAGCGGCTGAAAGATATCGCCAGCATTTCCGGCGTGCGTTCCAACCAGTTGATCGGTTACGGCCTGGTGGTCGGGCTTAACGGCACCGGCGACCAGACGACGCAAACCCCGTTCACCCTGCAGACCTTCAACAACATGCTCTCGCAGTTCGGCATCAAGGTGCCGCCGGGATCGGGCAACGTGCAGTTGAAAAACGTCGCCGCGGTGTCGGTCAGTGCCGATCTGCCGGCGTTCGCCAAACCGGGTCAGCAGGTCGACATCACCGTGTCCTCCATCGGTAACTCCAAGAGCCTGCGTGGCGGCACCCTGTTGCTGACCCCGCTCAAAGGTATCGACGGCAACGTCTACGCCATCGCTCAGGGCAACCTGGTGGTCGGCGGTTTCGATGCCGAAGGGCGTGACGGTTCGAAGATCACCGTCAACGTTCCGTCGGCCGGTCGTATTCCGGGCGGTGCTTCGGTAGAACGTTCGGTGCCGAGCGGTTTCAACCAGGGCAACAGCCTGACGCTGAACCTCAACCGCTCCGACTTCACCACCGCCAAGCGCATCGTCGACAAGATCAACGACATGCTCGGCCCTGGCGTGGCGCAAGCCATCGACGGCGGCTCGATCCGTGTGACGGCGCCGCTCGATCCGAGCCAGCGCGTCGACTATCTTTCGATCCTCGAAAACCTTGAAGTGGACCCGGGGCAGGCGGTGGCGAAAGTCATCATCAACTCGCGCACCGGTACCATCGTCATCGGCCAGAACGTGAAAGTCTCGCCGGCCGCCGTGACCCACGGCAGTCTGACCGTGACCATCACCGAAGACCCGATCGTCAGCCAGCCGGGCCCGTTATCCAATGGGCAGACGGCCGTGGTGCCACGCTCGCGGGTCAATGCCCAGCAGGAAGCCAAACCGATGTTCAAGTTCGGCCCGGGCACCACCCTCGACGAGATCGTGCGGGCGGTGAACCAGGTGGGCGCGGCACCGGGTGACCTGATGGCCATTCTCGAAGCTCTGAAGCAGGCCGGCGCGTTGCAAGCCGACCTGATCGTGATCTGAGGACGGCGACCATGGATATGCGCAAAGGCAGTCTGGTGGGCACGGGCGATTCGGGTTCGTACTCCGATCTCAATCGTCTGAATCAGCTCAAGGTCGGCGACAAGAACAGCGATGCGAACATGCGCAAGGTGGCGCAGGAATTCGAATCGCTGTTCCTTGGCGAAATGCTCAAGTCGATGCGTTCGGCCACCGAGGCGTTGGGTAAAGACAACCCGATGAACACCCCGGCGGCCAAGCAATATCAGGAAATGTACGACCAGCAACTGGCGGTCTCGCTGTCCCGTGAGGGCGGGGGTATCGGTCTGGCCGACGTGCTGATGAAGCAGATGTCGAGGAATAAACCGCTGGCGCCAGGTGAGGCGGCGGCAGCGTCCGCCGCCAAGCAAGAGGCGGCGAAAGCGGCTGCGGTGCAGACGCCAATTGCGGCCGGCACGACCGCCACCAGCGGGCCGTTATCGCGGCTCAATGGTGAGCGTCCGTTGTGGGCGTCGCGTTCCGGGCGTGTCGCCACGACCGAAGCCTCGCACAGCAATGACATGGCCATGATCAACAAACGTCGTCTGGCCTTGCCGCCGAAACTGGCCGATCGTTTGCTCGCCGGTCTGGTGCCTTCCGCCACGCCGACCGTCGCCAATGCCTTGCCGCAACGTGCCGCAACGACGGCCACCACCGGCGCCGGTCCGCTGTACAACGGCGACTGGCTGGCCCGTGCCGAAGACGCCAAGGCGTCCGGCGGGCAGATGCAGATTTACGGCCGAGCGATGGCGCAGATTCCGCTGGCGCCGGCCAAGCGCGCCTTCAGCTCCGCCGATGAATTCGTCAACACCATGCTGCCGATGGCCAAAGAAGCCGCCGCGCGTATTGGCGTCGATCCGCGTTATCTGGTGGCGCAGGCCGCACTGGAAACCGGCTGGGGCAAATCGGTCATGCGTGCGCAGGATGGCAGCAGCAGCCACAACCTGTTCGGCATCAAGGCCAGCAGCAACTGGATCGGCGATTCGGCCCGGGCAATCACCAGCGAGTTCCGCAACGGGCAGATGGTCAAGGAGACGGCGCAGTTCCGTTCCTATGCCTCGTACAAGGACAGTTTCCACGATCTGGTGACTTTGCTGCAGACCAACAATCGCTATCAAGATGTCGTGAAGTCGGCCGATAACCCAGAACAGTTTGTACGCGAGTTGCAAAAGGCCGGTTACGCGACCGACCCGAACTACGCGACGAAGATTTCGCAGATAGCCAAGCAGATGAACAGTTTCGAAAACTACGCTGCGGCCGGCGTTTCAACGACGCCTCTATAAACACACGGTAAGGTTTGAATCATGAGTTTGCTCAATATCGGGATGTCGGGGTTGTCCGCGAGTTCTTCCTCTCTCGCGACCACAGGTAACAACATTGCCAACGTCGACACCGCCGGTTATTCACGCCAGCAAACCGTGCAGAGCACCAAGTCCTCGCAGCAGTTCGGCAACGTCTTCATCGGGACGGGGACGACCCTGGCCGACGTGCGCCGGGTCTACAACTCTTACCTCGAAAACCAGCTGCATACCGCCACCTCGCTCAATAGCGAAGCGGCTGCGTACGGTGCCCAGGCCACTGCGCTGGATGCCTCGATGTCCGACACCAACACCGGCCTGACCGGTGTGCTGCAGAAGTTCTTCACCTCGATGCAGGGCGTGGCGACCTCGGCCACTGACGACACTTCCCGTCAGTCGGTGCTGACCGGTGCGCAGGCGCTGACCAGCCGTTTCAATGCGCTGGCCAAACAGCTGAACGATCAGAACACCACGATCAACGGCAACCTTGCGGACATGACGTCGCAAGTGAACAAACTGGCCACCTCGATTGCCAATCTCAACCAGAAGATCGGCGAGATTTCCACCAGCGGCGGTCAGCCGAACGATCTGCTCGACAGCCGTAACGAAGCCGTGCGTCAGCTCTCCGAGCTGACCGGTGCACAGGTCGTCGAGCGTGGCACCAGTTTTGATGTGTACATCGGCACCGGCCAGCCGCTGGTGATCGGCAACACCACCAACACCCTGAGCACCGTGCCGAGCAAGGACGATCCGACGCGCATGGCCATTCAGATGGACCGTGGCTCAAGCGTCATCGACATCACGTCGGCCATGAGCGGTGGCGAAATCGGTGGTCTGCTGACCTATCGCAAAGAAGTGCTCGATCCGTCGCTCAATGAGTTGGGCCGTGTCGCGCTGGTGGTGGCCGACCAAGTCAACAGCCAGCAGGCCCAGGGCATCGACAAGAACGGTGACTTCGGTGCAGCGATTTTCAATAACATCAACAGTGCCGCGCTGATCAGCCAGCGCAGCATCGCGCAGGCGGGCAATAGCGCCGGCTCGGGCAACCTCGATGTCACCATCAAGGACACCGGCAAGCTGACCACCAGCGATTACCAGGTGACCTTCACCAGCGCCACCAATTATTCGGTCAAGCGCTCCGATGGCACCGACATGGGCTCGTTCAGCACCACGACCACGCCGCCACCTGTGATTGACGGTTTCACTCTGGCCCTCAACGGCGGCGCCCTGAGCGCGGGCGACACGTTCAAGGTGACGCCGACCCGTAACGCGGCGAGCTCGATTCAGACCGTATTGACCGATCCGAAGAAAGTCGCGGCGGCAGCACCGTTGACCGGCGTGGCCAGTGCCAACAATTCCGGTACCTACACCCAGCCGACGCTGACCGACTCGATCGACATCTACAACCCGGCGTCGCAGACCGAGTTGCAAAATGCGCTCAAATATTCGACACCGGTCAAGCTGGTGTTCGGTGCGGTCGCCAGTGGCAGCCAGTCGTACAACATGGTCGACGCCAAGGGCAACACCATCGGTTCGGGCACCATCGTGCCGGGGCAGGCCAACACCTTGAACCTCAAGGTCGGCATGGTCGACTCCACCGGCGCGCCGGTGATGGACACCACGGTCACGCCGAACGTGCAGAAGACTTTCACCGTACAGACCACCGTGGGCGCGACGCCGAAGGCCGGCGAAACCTTCACCATCAACCTGACCGGCGCGGCCTCTTCGGACAACCGCAACGCCCAGGCACTGGTTGGCCTGCAGACCAAACAGACCGTGGACACCGGCAGCGGCAGCAAAGGCATCAGCCTGACCGACGCCTACAACAAACTGGTGACCAACGTCGGTACCAAGGCTGCGCAGAGCAAGTCCGACAACGACGCCACCTCGGTGATCCTCGATCAGGCCAAGGGCGCGCGTGATTCGCTGTCCCAGGTCAACCTCGATGAAGAGACCGGCAACCTGGTCAAGTATCAGCAGTACTACACAGCGTCTTCGCAGATCATCAAAGCTGCGCAGGAAACTTTCGCCACGCTGATCAACAGTCTTTAAGGAGTCGTAATTCATGCGCATTTCCACCGCCCAGTATTACGCGACGCAAGCTGCTCAATATCAGCGCAACTACAGCAAGACGGTCGCGACCGCCAACGAAGCGAGCAGCCTGCAGCGCATCAACACCGCTGCCGACGATCCGATCGGCGCCGGTCGTCTGCTCAAGCTGGGTCAGCAAAGTGCGATGCTCGACCAGTATCAGGGCAACATCGACACCACCAAGAGTGCGCTGACCGTGCAGGAGTCCACTCTGAACTCCATTACCACGGCTTTGCAGCGCGCCAAGGAAATCGGCCTGGCGGCCAACAACGGCATCGCCACCGACGACAACCGCAAGGCCTATGCGGCAGAACTGAGCCAGATCCAGCAACAAGTGCTGGGCCTGATGAACTCCAAGGATGCCAACGGCAACTATCTGTTCTCCGGTTCCAAGACCGATACCGCGCCGTACTCGCAAAACGTCGACGGCACCTACACCTACAACGGTGACCAGACCCAGATCAACCTGGGCATTGGCGACGGCATGTCGGTCGCGACCAACACCACCGGTTGGGATGCGTTCCAGCAGACCATCAACACCAGCCGTACGCAGACCAACATGACCGCTCCGGCGGTGGATGACGGTCGTGTGGTGCTGTCCAACGGTACGGTTGGCACCGCGGCGACCTACAACGCCAAGTTCACGGCGGGCCAGCCATACACCGTGGATTTCATCAGCAGCACGCAGTTGAAAATCACCGATGCCCTGGGCAACGACGTGACGTCCGAGGCCAGCCAGAACGGCCTGATCAGCAACAGCAATGGTGCCAACCAGACCGTCAGCTTCCGTGGCGTCGACATGAAGTTGAACATCAACCTCAAAGCCGGCGACACCAACCCGGATGCGGTCATCGCCGGTCACAGCTTCCAGCTGTCGGCCACGCCTGACTCGTTTACCACCGCGCGCAGCCCGGGCAACCCGTCGACGGCGGTTATCACCGGCTCCAGTGTGACCAACCAGGCAGCCTACAGCGCAGCCTTCCCGTCGGGCGGCGGGGCAGTGCTGAAATTCACCAGCGCCACCGATTTCGACCTGTACGCGGCACCTGTTACCGCCGACAGCAAGCCGGTGTCGTCGGGCACCATGGTCGGCGGCAACGCCACGGCCGCCGGTGTGACCTTCGCCATTGGCGGTACGCCGGGCGCGGGCGATCAGTTCTCGATCCAGTCCAACAACCACCAGACCCAGAACGTGCTCGACACCCTGGGCCAGATGGTCACGGCGCTGAACCTGCCGGTCGACGGTGATCCGGTGGTCAAGCAGCAGTTCCAGGGGGCCATGGAATCGGCGCTGGGTAACCTCGACAGCGCGTCCAATCAAATCGGCGCAGCGGTGACCTCGATCGGTGCTCGCGGCCAGTCGCTGGAGGATCAGAACACGACCAACCAGAGCCTGATCCAGGCCAACACCACGACCCAGGGTTCGATCCGTGATTCGGATCCGGCCGAGGTGATGACCCGCCTGACGTTGCAACAGACCATGCTGCAAGCCTCGCAACTGGCGTTCAGCAAGATCAGTCAGTTGGGTCTGTTCAACAAGATCTGACGTTTGACGGGCGCCTCGGCGCCCGTTTGTCTCGTCCCTCAGTTAATGTTTTTTGCGGTTTCATGGGCTCGCTTTACCGAGCGGGCTCGTACCGCCTGTGAGCCCGCCGTGAATTCACTTCCTCTCGTCAGTCTGGTCATTCCCGCCTTCAATCCGCGCTTCTTCGAGCGGACCTTGAACAGTGCGGTGAGCCAGACTTATGGCCAACTCGAAATCATTGTGTGCGACGACAGTCGCGGCGACGAGATCGAAGCCATCACCGCGTCTGTGACCGAACAGACAGGTGTGGCCGTACGCTACGTGCGCAATCCGCGGACGCTGGGGCTGGTCGATAACCTCAAGGCTTGTCTCGAGCAGGCGCAGGGCGAGTACATCAAGTTTCTGTGCGATGACGATCTGCTCTATTCCGCGTGCATCGAGCAGCAGGCCCATGAAATGCAGCGTGAAGAAGTCAGCCTGGTGGTGGCGCAACGGCTGCTCTGGGACGCAAACGACATCATTCTGCCGGCGCGCATCGAAAACACGCCGTTGTCGCCAGTCAGTGGCTTGCTCAAGGGCGACGACGTACTGGGCATCTTTGAAAAATTCCCGGTCAACGTGCTCGGTGGATTCAGCAATGCGCTGATGCGTCGTGCCGACGTCGTCGAGCTGTTGCCAGCATTGACCGAGGATGGCGCCTGCTTCGTCGCGACGCTGGATTTTGCCCTGTATGTCTGCCTGCTGCGGCGCGGCAATCTGGCGGTGTCCAACAGCGTACTCAGTGCCGAACGCCTCTACCCGGAGCGTCTGAGTGCACAGCAACCGATGAAGGATGCTGCGCAAGTCGAGCGCGAGTGGATTTCGCAAATGCTCAAGGCGCGCAGCGGTGAATCGGCGCCTGCGCCGGGATGGGTGCGTTATGTTCCGCTGTCCCGGGCCGATGAGTTGCCCCGGGTCTGGCAAGAGTTGCCCCTGAGTCGAACGCTGGGTTCCAAGCAGAGCCGTCAGGAGTGGGGAGTGGGCGTCAACAGCTTCAGCTTCGGCGAACTGTACGCACAGTGGCTGGCATGTCGGGTGCTCACCGAGCAGCAACGCCACTGGTTGCCGGAAACGCTCGCCAGTTGGCCCTGCCAGCCGCGCATCGTACCGATCATCATTGACGGGCAGGGCAGCCGCGATGGTCTGGAGCGCACGTTGGAGGCGCTCGCTGCGCAGGATTATCCGCCAGAGCTGATCCTGGTCCTGTCCGCTTCGTGTACCGAGGCGCGCCTTGACGGGCGAGTGTTCCACATGCCGTTGCAGGATGATGGGCTGGAGCAGATCAACACACTGCTGCCGCAGCTCGAAGGGGCTGACTGGTTCTATCTGTTGCAGCCAGGCGATCGCCTGGTGGCGCCGGCGTTGCTGGTCATGGCCGACCGGATCGCGCACACCCCAACCCTGACATGTCTGTACAGCGACGAAGGTAGCCTGCGCAACGGCGAGTCGGCGGAACCTGCGTTCAAACCGGATTTCAACCTCGACCTGATGCGCAGTTATCCCTACGTCGGGCGCGCCCTGGCGTTCAAGCGTGAGCGATTTCTGGCGCTCGGCGGCTTTACGCCGACGTTTGCCGAACTGGCGCCGCATGATGCGCTGTGGCGGATGGTCGAGAACGACGGCTTGCACGTCGTGGGGCACATCGCCGAAGTGTTGCTCGAGTCCAAATTCGACCTCTCCCAGTGGCTGACCGAGCCCGGTGTCGTGGCGCAAAGCCCGCGGATTCTCGAAGCGCATCTGCAACGCCTGGGGATTGCCCATGACATCCGCCGTGGCGGCAGCGAACTGCTCAACCGCGTGGATTATCTTCATGCGCGACGACCGCTGGTGTCGGTGGTGATTGTCACTCAAGACCAGACGGCTGCATTGCAGCGCTGTGTTGAAATGCTGCTGGAAAAGACCGCTTACACCGAGTACGAATTACTGTTGGTCGACAACGGCAGCGAAAGCGCCGAGGCGCGGGTGTGGCTGGACGGCATGGCGCAACTGGGCAGCGAGCGAATTCGTGTGCTGAGCTATCCGCAAAAGGGTAATGCGGCGGCCGCGCACAACTTTGCGGTCAGCCATGCGCGTGGCGAGTATGTGTTGCTGCTCAATGCTTTTGCGGTGATCACTCAGGCCGACTGGCTCGACGAACTGCTCAATCATGCGCAACGCCCGGAAGTCGGTGTAGTCGGTGCGAAGCTGTTCAACCCGGACGGTGGTGTGCTGCACGCCGGGCTGATTCTCGGTTTGAACGGCCCGGTCGGGCTGCCGTTCTATGGCCAGCCCGTGCAGTCGGACGGGTACATGTTCCGCCTGCAAGCGGTGCATGACCTGAGCGCGGTTGGCGGCGATTGCCTGATGATTCGCAAGTCGGTCTTCGAGGTTGCCGGTGGGCTCGACGAACAGGATCTGAAGCAGACGTTGAACGTCGTGGATCTGTGTTTGCGGGTCGGCCGCGAAGGCTACCTGGTGGTATTGAATCCCCACGCCATGCTCGCCGTGGGCGCACGCCCGAGCGCCGCGGCGACGACTGAAGACGAAGCGCTGTTCGCCGAGGAAAGGGAAACCTTCTACCAGCGCTGGTTGCCAACCATCGCCCGCGATCCGGCCTACAACATTAACCTGACTCTGCAGGGTGTCGGTGCCACCAACTTCAGTCTTGAGCCTGGCCTGCGAACCGGTTGGAGTGCCTTTTCCAAAGCGCAGTTGCCGAATGTGCTGGTGGTGCCGATCAACGCCTCGGCCATCGGCCATTACCGCATGAGTCAGCCGATGATCGAGTTGCAGGCGGCTAACAGAGTCGAGGGGCGCATTTGCTACGGTTTGCCGTCGATCATTGATATCGAGCGCCAGTCGCCTGATGTGATCGTGCTGCAAGGGCGCTATTCGGAACACGCCATCGATGAAATCCCGCCTCTGAAAAAATACTTCAATGCGCGGCGCATCTTCGAGCTCGATGACTACGTCATCGACGTTCCCCACCGCAATGCGCACATCCGCAACATGCCGAGCAAGCAGGACATGGAGCGTATGGTGCGCCGTGCCATCGGTCTGTGTGATCGTGTGGTCGTATCGACCCAGCCTCTGGCTAACGTGCTGTCCGACATGCACCACGACATTCGTGTCGTACCGAACATGCTGTCCAAGGACTTGTGGAGCCACTTGCACAGTCAACGCCGCACCTCGAAGAAACCACGGGTCGGTTGGGGCGGCGGGACCAGTCACCACGGCGATCTGGCGGTGATCGCCGATGTGGTGCGCGAACTGGCCAACGAAGTCGACTGGGTTTTCTTCGGCATGTGCCCGGACGATCTGCTGCCGTACATGCATGAGTTCCACGGCGTGATTGATCTGGAGGTCTACCCGGCGAAGCTGGCCAGCCTGAACCTGGACCTGGCCCTCGCGCCGCTGGAATTCCACGTCTTCAATGACTGCAAAAGCAACTTGCGGCTGCTGGAGTACGGTGCCTGCGGCTATCCGGTGATCTGCACCGACACCGAGGCCTACCGTGGTTATCTGCCGTGTACCCGGATCAAGACCAACAGCACGGACGAGTGGCTGCAAGCGATCCGCATGCACCTGGCCGATCCGGATGCCAGTTACCGCATGGGTGATGAGTTGCGTGAGGTAGTGCTGCGTGACTACGTGTTGCGTGGCGATAACCTGCGGTATTGGGAGTATGGCTGGCTGGCGGATTGATCGATTCGCGCACGGCCCACTGAAAAACAGGCGACTTTCGAGTCGCCTGTTTTTTTTTGCATGGCAAAAAGTTTTTGTATCAAGCCGGATACTTTTTTTGGCGGCGGGCTCAAGCATCGGGATTTTTCTGTCGATACCTTTCCATGCGCTCAATTGGCACGGTCAGCGAAGACCTGTCCGGCCAGTGTCTGAGGTGACCGATTTCCGGATTCGACAACAACGCAAGGAAGAAGCAAATGGCAGTAGTAAATGGAACGAGTGAAGCGGATGTCCTGTCGGGCACCGATGGCAATGACGAACTCCATGGACTGGAGTCCGACGATCAACTGCTGGCCAGTGCGGGATCCGACCTGCTCGACGGTGGTGAAGGTTTTGACACGGCGAACTATTACGCAATGGGGGCGGGAGTCAACGTCGAGTTTGGCACCGGTGCGGCAACGGTCACAGGGTCTGACGGCAAGGTCGATACGCTGGTGTCGGTGGAGAAGGTGGCCGGCAGTTACCACAACGACACGTTCACCGTTTCCGTGGGCGGGGTGACGCTGGAGGGCAGCGGCGGTGATGATCTGTACATCGTCGACGCCGAAGGCGTGACCCTCGTTGAAGAAAACTACGGTGGCTACGACGAACTGCGCACCAGCCTCAACACGATCAAGATGGATCCGTTCATCGAGAAGCTGACGTTTACCGGTACCGGCGATTTCAAGGGTTACGGCAACGCCAGTGATAACGAAATCATTGGCGGTGCGGGCAATGACTGGCTGTGGGGCGGCGCCGGTGCCGACCACTTTGTCGGTGGCGATGGTTACGATACTGTCAGCTACACCGACAGCCTTGAAGGTGTTCGGGTTCTGGACTTTGCCAACTACGATGGCTTGACCATTGCCTATGGCGATACGTTCACCGGCATCGAGGCAATCCAGGGATCGAATTTCGATGACGAGGTGTACCTGCTCGATAACGCCATGACCGTGGATGGCGCCGATGGCTACGACACCGTGAGCTATCGCCAATCCTGGGATGGCGTCAGCGTCGACATCGGCCAGCGTGCCGGTGCCGCGGGTGTCACGTTGCTGAACGTGGAGAAGGTCATCGGCACATCGTCCGCTGACCAATTCACGGCCAACATCGCGGGCGTGACGCTGGAAGGTGGAATGGGCGACGATGTGTACACCATCAACAGCACCGGTGTCAGCATCGTCGAGACAGACCTCTTTGGTGGCATCGACCATGTGTACACCAGCCTGTCGTCGCTGCACATGGACCCCTTCATTGAAAAAATGACGTATACCGGCACCGCAGACTTCACGGGCTATGGCAATGACGGGGACAACGTCATCGTTTCGGGCGCCGGCAACGACGTCCTGTTCGGCGGCGCGGGTGGCGATCGCTTCGAAGGCGGAGCCGGTGTCGATACCGTCAGCTATGAAGACAGCACTGAGGGTTTGAGCGTTTCTCTCGGCTGGGGCCCGCAGAGCGGGATCGCTCTCTACGACACGTACATCGACATCGAAAACCTGCGTGGCAGCCATTTCAATGATGTGCTGCAAGGTGATTGGGGCGACAACATTCTGGAAGGCGGTGCGGGCGACGATTTCATTCAGGGTGGCGCAGGTGCGGACATTCTTTATGGAGGCCTGGCATCCGGTCTGGATGGCGAGGCGCCGCAGAACGATACGCTGATAGGTGGCGATGGCGATGACACCTATGTGGTGAATGCCCCAGGCCTGGTATCCATTCAGGATATGGCGAGCAGCTACAACGACACCCTGATCATGAACACCATTGCCAACCTCAGTCAGTTGAGCGTCACGCGCGTCGGCGACGATGCCTACCTGCACGGCGCCAATGACGGCAGCAGCGGTGTGCCGGCCAATGGCGTGAAACTGGTGGACTGGTATGTGGGTGGGTACAACAACATCGAACATCTGCAGACCGCTGACGGCCAGTCCTACGACCTGCCGGCCACGATCGATGGATTCGCGATGTTTGGCTGATCCGTCCGATTCATTGAAGTCGCTTGATGAAGGGGATGATTCCGGCAACGGACTCATCCCTTTTTCATGCCTTGAACTCCCGCCGACGCAGCGCTCGCGGAGCTGGCGCGTTTCCTGCAAGTCCCCCTCAAATCGCCATAAAACGAGCGCTCGCGGTCATCGCAGCGGCGCCGCAGGCGGCAAAAGGGTTAGCCAGACGGCCCGCATCGCTCAACCAAGCCATGCGCAGCCCGGTGACGAACGAGAGGGGAGACGATGAAGGCAGTTATTTTGGCGGGTGGCCTCGGCACGCGCATCAGTGAAGAGTCGCACCTCAAGCCCAAGCCCATGATCGAGATCGGCGGCAAGCCAATTCTCTGGCACATCATGAAGCAGTATTCCGCCCACGGAATTCACGACTTCGTGATCTGCCTGGGCTACAAGGGCTACGCGATCAAGGACTTCTTCGCCAACTACTTCCTGCACACCTCCGACGTCACGTTCGACATGCGCAACAACCGCATGGACGTGCACCAGAACTACAGCGAGCCGTGGAGCGTCACCCTGATCGACACCGGCGAGGAAACCATGACCGGTGGCCGTCTGCTGCGTGCCGGGCGTTACCTCAAGGATGAAGAAGCGTTCTGCTTCACCTACGGCGACGGCGTTTCCGACATCAACATTGCTCAACTCGTCGATTACCACAAAGCCCACGGTCGCCTGGCCACTGTCACCGCGGTGCAGCCGCCGGGACGTTACGGCGCCCTCGAGCGGCAAGGCGATCAGGTCCTGGGTTTCACCGAGAAACCGCGCGGCGACGGTGGCTGGATCAACGGCGGCTTCTTCGTGCTGTCACCCAAAGTCCTGTCCTACATTGCTGGCGATGAAACCACCTGGGAAGCCGAGCCGCTGGCGCGTCTGGCTCAGGACGAACAGCTCAACGCCTTCGAACACGAAGGCTTCTGGCATCCGATGGACACCCTGCGCGACAAGAACCACCTCGAAGCGCTGTGGCAGAGCGGGGAGGCCCCATGGAAGCAATGGGCCTGAGTGCGGATTTCTGGCGCGGCAAGCGTGTACTGGTCACCGGTCACACCGGTTTCAAGGGCAGCTGGCTGACCCTGTGGCTGCAAAGCCTTGGCGCGCAAGTCAGCGGTTTCTCGCTGGATCCTTCGACTGAACCGAGCCTGTATGAACTGGCGCGGGTCCATGAAGGGATCAACGATCAACGTGGCGATCTGCGCGATCTCGGCGCGCTGCTGGAGATCATCGCCGATACCGAGCCGGAGATCGTCCTGCACCTGGCTGCGCAGCCACTGGTGCGTGAAGGCTATCGCGACCCGCTGGGCACCTATTCCAGCAACGTCATGGGCACGCTGAACCTGCTCGAAGCGATTCGTCAGGTCGGTTGCGTGCGCGCCTGCGTGCTGGTGACCACCGACAAGGTCTACGCCAACAAGGAATGGCTGTGGCCGTACCGCGAAGACGAAGCGCTTGGCGGCCACGATCCTTACAGCAGCAGCAAAGCCTGCTGTGAACTGTTGGCGCAGTCTTACGCCGCGTCGTTTTTCCCGGCTGACAAGTACGCCGAACACGGTCTGGCCCTGGCCACCGCGCGCGCCGGCAACGTTCTGGGTGGCGGCGATTTTTCCCCTGAACGGCTGATTCCCGATGTGCTGAAAGCCTGGACCGCAGACGAGCCGGTGACCCTGCGTTACCCGCAAGCCGTGCGCCCGTGGCAGCACGCGCTGGAACCGCTGGCCGGTTACCTGCAACTGGCTGCCGGCCTCTACGAGCAAGGCCCGGAATACGCCGGGGCGTGGAACTTCGGCCCGGGCGAGGCCGACATGTGCAGCGTCGGCGAAGTGGTCGAACTGCTTGCCAACCGCTGGCCACAGGCACGCGGTTTGCGCATCGAGAAAAGCGAACTGCACGAGGCCGGTCTGTTGCGCCTCGACAGTAGCCGCGCCCGTCAGGTGCTGGGCTGGCAGCCACGCTGGACCTTGCAGCAATGCCTGACCCAGACCCTCGACTGGCATCTGGCGTGGCAGAACGGCGATGACATGCGCAATGTCACTCTCGGCCAACTGAACCTGTACCGAGGCGCGCTGTGAGCGAGTTTTCCTTGAAACAGCTGCCGCTGGCCGGGCTGTTCAGCGTCCAGCACAAACGCTTCGAAGATCAGCGCGGGCACTTCGCGCGGCTGTTCTGCGAAGGCAGCCTGAGCGCGTTCGGCAGCGAATTTCATATCCGCCAGATCAACCATTCCTGCACCCGCGAGAAGGGCAGCGTGCGCGGTCTGCATTATCAGAATGGCAATGCGCCGGAAGCCAAGCTGATCACCTGTCTGCGCGGTGAAGTGTGGGACGTGGCGGTGGATCTGCGTCCGGATTCCGAGACCTTTCTGCACTGGCACGCCGAGCACCTCAAGGCTGGCGATGGTCGCAGCCTGTTGATTCCGGCCGGCTTCGCCCACGGTTTCCAGACCCTGACCGACGACGCCGAACTGCTTTATCTGCACAGTGCCGATTACGCGCCGGAGCACGAGGGCGGCTTGTCGGTGAACGATCCACGGCTGGCGATTGCCTGGCCGTTGCCTGTCAATAATTTGTCAGCGCGTGATGCCAGCCATCCCGCGCTCGATCAACACTTTGCCGGAGTGCGTCTATGAACTGCCGTGGGTGCGCCGCACCGCTGAGCCTGCCGCTGATCGACCTCGGCACCTCGCCACCGTCCAACGCCTACGTGCACGCCGAGCGCCTGGAACAGGCCGAGCAATGGGTGCCGCTCAAGGTTGCGGTGTGCCAGCAATGCTGGCTGGTGCAGACCGAGGATTACACCCGCGCCGACAGCCTGTTCGATGCCGAGTACGCCTACTTCAGTTCGTTCTCCAGCACCTGGCTGGCCCATGCCGAATGCTATGTCGCCGAGATGGTCGAGCGCTTTGACCTGAACGCCGACAGCCGTGTGGTGGAAGTCGCCGCCAACGACGGTTACCTGCTGCAGTACGTCGCTGCTCGCGGCATTCCGTGTCTGGGTGTCGAGCCGACCCGCAGCACCGCGCAAGCGGCGCGGGAAAAGGGTCTGCAGATTCGTGAAGTGTTCTTCGGTCGCGACAGCGCTGCGCAGCTGCACAGCGAAGGCTGGGGCGCCGACCTGATGGCCGCCAACAACGTGCTCGCGCATGTGCCGGACATCAATGATTTCCTCGGTGGTTTTGCCACGCTGCTCAAGCCGACCGGCGTCGCTACCTTCGAATTTCCGCAACTGCTGACGCTGATGGCCGGCGCGCAGTTCGACACCCTGTATCACGAGCACTATTCCTACCTGTCGCTGACCGCGGTGCAGACACTGTGCGAGCGCAATGGTCTGGAAGTGTTCGACGTCAGTCAGTTGAGCACCCACGGCGGTTCGCTGCGGGTGTTCGTGCAGCGCCAGGACGGTGAGCGTCGTGCGGTGCAGCCGGCGGTGCAGCAACAGCTGCAGGCCGAACTGGATGCCGGGGTGAAAACCCCTGAGTACTACGCGACCCTCGCGCCGGCTGCCGAACGCATCAAACATGAACTGCTGCGCTTCCTGTTGCAGGCCAAGGCCGACGGCAAGCGTGTGGTCGGTTACGGCGCGGCGGCCAAGGGCAACACCTTGCTCAACTACGCCGGGGTCAAACCGGATCTGCTGGCGTGGGTGGCCGATGCCAACCCGCACAAGCAGGGCAAGTTTCTGCCGGGCAGTCGTATTCCGATTGTCGCGCCGGCGCAGATCGACATCGAAAAACCGGACTACGTGCTGGTGTTGCCGTGGAACCTGCTGCACGAAGTCAGTCAGCAACTGGCGCAGGTGCGTCAGTGGGACGGGCGCTTCGTGATCGCCGTGCCTGAGATGAA
Organism: Pseudomonas sp. IT-P260; assembly: GCF_949768395.1. Lineage (NCBI taxonomy): Bacteria > Pseudomonadati > Pseudomonadota > Gammaproteobacteria > Pseudomonadales > Pseudomonadaceae > Pseudomonas > Pseudomonas sp. IT-P260. The sequence goes on along the minus strand of NZ_CATKPO010000002.1, from coordinate 167,931 downwards.
AGTCCTGTGAAAGTCCTGGTCAGCGGGGCCACGGGCTTCGTCGGTCGGCATCTGGTCGCGGCGTTGCTGGCGCGTGGCTGCGCCGTGCGCGCGGTGGCGCGCAATACAGATACGGCTGCGAGCATGCCATGGATCAATGACGTCGAATTCGTCGCGGCGGATATTCACGCGTCGGATCTCGACATTGCGGCGCTCACCGACGGTATCGACGTGCTGGCGCACCTGGCCTGGCCGGGGTTGCCGAACTATCGGGCGCTGTTCCATTTCGAGCACAACCTGATGGCCGACTACCGCTTTATCAAAGGCGCGGTCGAGGCGGGCGTACCGCAAGTCCTGGTAACCGGCACCTGCTTCGAGTACGGCATGCAAAGCGGCCCGCTCAGCGAAAGTGTCGAGCCGCAGCCGAGCAACCCTTACGGTCTGGCCAAGCACACGTTGCACCTGTTTTTGCGCAATCTGCAGCAGGAAAAACCGTTCACCTTGCAGTGGGCGCGTCTGTTCTACCTGCATGGCGAAGGGCAGAACCCCAACAGTCTGCTGGCGGCGCTGGACCGGGCGATCGATGCCGGGGAGACGTCGTTCAACATGTCCGGCGGTGAGCAACTGCGGGACTTTTTGCCGATTGCCAGCGCCGCCGATCACCTCGCCGCGATCGTCCATCAGCGCGATTTCAATGGCGTGATCAATTGCGCCAGTGGCCAACCGGTATCGGTGCGCGCACTGGTTGAACAACGGCTGCGCGAGCGCGGTGCGGCACTGAATCTGAACCTCGGCCATTACCCGTATCCGAGCCACGAACCGATGGCGTTCTGGGCCGTGACCGAGCGTTTGCAACAGCTACTGGGAGAGCCGCAATGAGGCACGAGTTGTATCGGGTCACCGACCTGCCGGTGTTGCAGAACCGCACCTTTGCCGACCCTGAATCGGCAAAGGCTTCGGCCAGCGCCGACATGCTGCTGGTGCAGGATGAGCGCAGCGGCCTGATCTTCAACGCCGCGTTCGATGCCGACAAGCTCAGCTATGACGCCGACTATCAGAACGAACAGGCCCATTCGGGCCAGTTCCAGAAGCACCTGAGCGACGTCGAAGGCATCATCGCCAAACACTTCAAGGGCCAGGAGCTGATCGAAGTCGGCTGCGGCAAGGGCTACTTTCTTGAGCTGCTCAAGGGCCTCGGTTATTCGATCACCGGGATTGATCCGGCCTACGAAGGCGAAAACGCCGACGTGATCAAGGCGCCGTTCACCCGAGGTCTCGGCCTGGCGGCGGACGCCATCGTGCTGCGTCATGTGCTGGAACACATCGAAGACCCGGTGAGCTTTCTGGCGGTGATCGCCGAAGCCAACCAGGGCGGGCAGATCTACATCGAAGTGCCGTGCTTCGACTGGATCCTCGAGCACAAGGCCTGGTTCGATCTGTTCTACGAGCACGTCAATTATTTCCGCCTCGATGACCTGCGCCGGATGTTCGGCACCGTGCACGAGGCCGGCCACCTGTTTGGCGGCCAGTACCTGTACATCGTCGCCGACCTTTCGACGTTGCGCCTGACCCCGGATCAACCGGTGCCACGCCTGGCACTGCCGGACGGTTTTACGGCGAGCCTTGAGCGTGCAGTGCAGATCATCCAGTCCGCACCTGAACAGGGTTCGGCGATCTGGGGCGCGTCGTCCAAAGGCGTGATCTATTCGCTGTTCCTGCAGCGCGCGGGTGTCGCGGTGGATCGCGTGGTGGATATCAACCCCGCCAAGCAGGGACGTTATCTGCCACTGAGCGGCGCGCGGGTGTCCTCGCCGCAAGAGGCCATGGATGCCTTGCCCGAAGGCGCCAACCTGTTTGTGATGAACTCCAATTACCTCGAAGAAATCAAGCGGATGACCGGTGGACGTTACGTCTATCACGCCGTTGACAGCGCTTCGTTCCAGTGACCCTTGAGATTTTGAACATGACCGACAACAGCATCAACAAAGCCTTCGAAGCCGAGTGCCGGGAACAGATCGCCCAGCAGGGTGACGACCAGAAACTGACTGGCCTGGCCCGTGATTTCTTCAACGAATCGGCCAAACACAAGTACAGCTATCACTTCTCGTGGATGGGCCGCCCGATCATCCAGCTGCCGCAGGACATGATGGCAATGCAGGAGATCATCTGGCAGGTCAAGCCGGATCTGGTCATCGAGTGCGGCATCGCCCACGGCGGTTCGATCATCTATTACGCCTCCCTGCTGGAGCTGCAAGGTCACGGCGAAGTGCTGGGCATCGACCTCGACATCCGCCCGCACAACCGTGAAGCGATCGAAAGCCACCCGATGGCCAAGCGCATCAAGATGATCGAAGGTTCGAGCATCGACCCGGCCATCGCCGCTCAGGTGCAGGCTGCGGCCAAGGGCAAGAAGGTCATTCTGGTCCTCGACTCCAACCACACCCACGACCACGTGCTCGAAGAGCTGCGCCTTTATGCGCCGCTGGTCTCGGTCGACAGCTACTGCGTGGTGATGGACACCGTGGTTGAAGACATGCCGGCCGATTTCTTCCCGGATCGCCCATGGGGCCCGGGCGACAACCCGAAAACCGCGGTGTGGAAGTACCTGGAAGAGAATCAGGACTTCGAGATCGACCAGCAGTTGCAGAACAAGCTGCTGATCACCGTGGCGCCGGACGGCTATCTGCGTCGCGTTCGTTAATTCGCAACATCACCAAAGCGTTATCTCGGCGAGTCGCCGGTTGTGGAGAGAAGTTATGCAAGGCAAGTACAGTTCTGAACTGGCGCTACCGCTCAACGAGCTGTTGACCGTGGTGCTGATTACTCACAATCGGCCGGCGTTCCTGCGTCGGGCGGTGAAGTATTACAGCAGCTTGCCCTGCCGGATCATGGTGCTCGACTCGACGGTCGAGCGGCCTGAAGGGGATTTTTCCGCCGTCGATTATCACCATGTGCCGCAGTTCGCCTACTGGGGCATGCAGGCCAAACTGGCTTATGGTGTGGAGCAGCTGACCACGCCGTATATGGTGCTGGCGGCCGACGATGACTTCATCCTGCACGATTCGCTGACCGAGTCCGTGAACTTCCTGCAGGCGAACCAGGATTACGGCATGTGCCACGGCTATTGCCTGATGTACCTGTCTCTGGCCCATGGCGTGAACTACTACCGGCGTGACAAGAAAGTCCGGGAAGACTATTCGTCCGAGCGGGCTCAGGATCGGGTTATCGATTACATGAGTCAGTACATCCCGCCGTTCTACGCGGTGACCCGTACTGACCTGATGAAAAACTGGCATTCGGCGTTGCCACCGGGTACCAATTTCCAGTGGCAGGAAATCGGTCACGTCTATTACCTGCTGGCCAGTGCCAAGGCACGCATCCTGCCGATGCCTTATGTGGTACGCGAGATCAACTACGGTGTCTCCGAGCACAATACCGATGTGTATCACTCGCTGACGTACGCCGACGGCAAATCGGTTGCCGAGCGAGAAGCCTTTGCCGAGTTTCTTGCCTCCCTGCCTACCGCCATTCAAGGGCTCGATGCCGAGCAGCGCAAGGCGTTTGCCCTGCAGAGTTTCGAGGCGATGGCTGACAGCTTGACGACTGGACGAGCGCTGACAGCGGAACTGATTTTCGAATCCACCTGGAATCAGAACCTCAGGCATCCGGATCGTCGTTTTGGTCCGTTGCAGTACGTCGAGATGCCGTTTTACAACCAGCCGTTCTTCGATCGTCTGGAACAGTTCGAATTCATGCTGCACGCCATGCCCGCCGGCCGTATGCAACTGGAAGGGCTTGAGGGGATATGGACGCGTCAGGCGCACCTGCTGCAGGCACGCAACAACGATACGCCGGAAAGTGTGGTCGACCGTTTGTGGCAGGCGCACGACCTCAATGCTTTCAACCAGACAGTCGTCAAACGCCTTGCCGCGCATCTGAATGACATGGGTGAAGACGAAGCCGCCGGGTCGGTGAACGAGTGGATCGCTCGGCTTGAAACCCTGGTGATTGAAGACCATCAGGCAGTCTTCGACAACATGAAATCCGGTCGCCTGCTGCAGTGGCTGGCCGCGCGGGAGCCGTCGGCGCAACAGGTCGAGTCGATCACTCGACATCTGTCAGCCCATGACGGTGGTCCGCAGTTCGGCATCTTCCTGCTGGATCTGGATGACCAGATCGACAAGGTGCAGGTCTCGCTCGACAGTCTGCTCGAGGGGCACTGCAAAGCGTTCAGGATTGTGGTGTTCACCACGGGCGAGCCGCCGGTGGCGACCACCGCGCAAAATACCCTGCACTTCGTGCGCGTTACCCAGAGTAACTACGTCGACAAGTTGAATCAGAGTGCTCAGCAGTCAGCGTGCGACTGGTTGTTGCTGGCGCAGGCGGGCGACGAGTTCACCGCTGGCGGCCTGTTGCGGGCGAGTCTGGAACTGATGTCTGCCGCGGGTGTGCGCGCCGTCGCCACCGATGAAATCCAGCGCAAGGAAAACGGTGCGCTGGTCGACGTCTTCCGCCCGGGCTTCAATCTGGACCTGCTGCAAAGCATTCCAGCGCTGATGGCGCGTCATTGGTTGATTCGCCGCGAAGTGTTGCTCGAAGCCGGTGGTTATCAAGCGGACTTCAGCAAGGCACTGGAGCTGGATCTGCTGCTGCGCATCATCGAACAGGGCGGCATTGGCGGCCTGGCGCACCTCGACGAGCCACTGCTGATCACCCAGGCCTCGGTACTGGAAGAAAATGCCCACGAACGTCAGGCGCTGCTGCGTCACCTGGGCAATCGCGGTTACAAGGCCAGGGTCACTTCGGCGACACCCGGTACGTATCAGATTGACTACCGTCATCCCGACCAGCCGCTGGTCTCGATTATTGTACCAGCCATCGACGACCTGCCGGCACTGCGTCGCTGCCTGGAAGGTGTGTTGCTCAGAACCCGCTACAGCCGTTATGAAGTGCTGATTGCGGCGAATCCGAATCAGTCGGCCGAGGTCAATGACTGGCTGGGCACGCTGCGTAACCCTAAAGTCAATGTGCTGCGTGCCGATCAGCCGCTTGGCGAGACGGCGTTGTACAACGCCGCCAGCGAGCAGGCGCAGGGTGAGTATCTGGTGCTGTTGGCCGCTGACAGCGAAATCGTCAATCCGAACTGGATCGACTCGTTGCTCAATCACGCGCAGCGTCCGGAAGTGGCTATCGTCGGTGCCAAACTCGTCGATCGTGACGGCAAGATCGCCCATGCCGGTTTGATTGTTGGTCTGAACGATGGCGTGGGTTCGCCTTTTATCGGTGAAAAACACGCCGCTGAAGGTTACATGCAGCGCCTGGCGGTCGAGCAAAACTATTCGGCGGTGTCGAAGGTGTGCCTGATGGTGCGCAAAGAACTGTTCAACGCACTGGGTGGTCTGGACGAAGTGACGTTCGCCGATGGCTTCAGCGATGTCGATCTGTGCCTCAAGGCCGGTGAGGCGGGTTACCTCATTGTGTGGACGCCGCTGGTGCAGGTTGTGCATCCGGGCCTCTTGCCGCAAGCGCCATCAGCCCTGGCTGCATTGCGTGAGAAGTGGGGCGGCGCCTTTGCGCAAGACAGTGCCTATAACGCCAACCTGTCCCTCATCGGCAAAGGTTTTACCTTGGGTGAAAGCACGCCGGTCAACTGGTCGCAGTTACTCGCTTGAGTCCGTCGGACAAGCAACAGGAATCAGCACATGTTCAACGGTAAATCGATCTTCATCTCTGGCGGCACCGGCTCGTTCGGACGCAAATTCATCGCCCGTCTGCTTGAGCAATACCAGCCCAAGCGCGTGGTGGTGTTCTCCCGCGATGAACTCAAACAATACGAAATGCAGCAGACGTTCAACGCGCCGTGCATGCGCTACTTTCTCGGTGACGTGCGCGATGCCGACCGGCTGCGGCAGGCCATGCGCGGCATCGACTACGTGGTGCACGCGGCGGCGCTCAAGCAGGTGCCAGCGGCGGAGTACAACCCGACCGAGTGCATCCGCACCAACGTCAATGGCGCGGAGAACATCATCGCCGCCGCCATCGACAACGGCGTGAAAAAGGTTGTGGCGCTGTCCACCGACAAGGCGGCCAGCCCGATCAACCTGTACGGCGCAACCAAGCTGCTGTCGGACAAGCTGTTCGTCGCCGCCAACAACATTGCCGGTGAACAACAAACGCGTTTTGCCGTGGTGCGCTACGGCAACGTGGCGGGCTCGCGGGGTTCGGTGGTGCCGTTCTTCAGCAAGCTGATTGCCGACGGTGCGCAGGAATTGCCGATCACCGATGAGCGCATGACCCGCTTCTGGATCACCCTCGATCACGGCGTGCAGTTTGTCCTCGACAGCTTTGCGCGGATGCACGGCGGCGAAGTGTTCGTGCCGAAGATCCCGTCGATCCGCATCGTCGATCTGGCGCGGGGCATGGCCGAGCATCTGCCGCACAAGAACGTCGGCATTCGTCCCGGGGAAAAACTGCATGAACTGATGGTGCCGCTGGACGATGCGCGGATGACCCTGGAATTCGAGGATCACTACACCATCCAGCCTTCCATCCGCTTTACGAGTGTCGATGTCGATTTCTCCATCGACAAGCTTGGCGAACATGGCCGGCCGGTGAGTGAAGATTTCGAATACCGCTCCGACACCAATCCGCACTACCTCTCGGTCGGGCAGATCGCCGAGCTGCACGCGAAGTTGTCGGCATGATTCCCTACGGTCGGCAGAGCGTTGATCAGGCGGACATCAATGCCGTGGTCGAGGTTTTGCAATCGGACTGGCTGACTCAAGGCCCGACTATCGAGCGCTTCGAGCAGGCAATGGCCGAACGTTGCCAGGCGGACTTCGCGGTGGCGGTATGCAACGCCACGGCGGCGCTGCACATCGCCTGCCTCGCTGCCGGTCTGGGCCCGGGCGACCGTTTATGGACCACGCCGAACACTTTTCTGGCTTCGGCCAACTGCGGACGCTACTGCGGCGCCGAGGTGGATTTCGTCGACATCGATCCGCTGACCTGGAACCTCGATGCCTTCGCCCTCGCCGCGAAGCTCGATCAGGCCGAGCAGGACGGCACGCTGCCGAAAGTGTTGGTGGCGGTGGCGTTCTCCGGGCAGAGCTGCGACCTGCGCAAGATTGCCGAACTGGCCGAGCGCTACAATTTCACCGTGATCGAAGACGCCTCGCACGCGGTGGGCGCCAGCTACGCCGGGCGCCCGGTGGGGTGCGGGGAATTTGCGGCGATGACCGTGTTCAGTTTCCACCCGGTGAAGATCATCACCAGCGCCGAAGGTGGCATGGTCCTGACCAATCGCCCGCAACTGGCCGAGCGTCTGCAACGCCTGCGCAGCCACGGCATGACCCGCGATCCGCAGCAGATGAGCGAACCCAGCCACGGCCCGTGGTATTACCAGCAGATCGAGCTGGGCTTCAATTACCGGATCACCGATTTGCAGGCGGCGCTGGGTCTGTCGCAACTGGCCAAGCTGGACGGCTTCATCGTCCGTCGCCGCGAACTGGCGGCGCGTTACGACCGGTTGCTGGCCTACCTGCCACTGACCTTGCCCAGCGCGCAGCCGGAGGCGGAATCGGCGTGGCACCTGTACGTGGTGCGCTTGCAGACCGAACGCATCGGCCTGACCCATCGTCAGGTGTTCGAAGGCTTGCGTGCCGCCGGCATCGGCGTGAACCTGCACTATATTCCTGTGCATTTGCAGCCGTACTATCGCGACCTGGGTTTTGCCGAAGGCGACTTCCCCGAAGCCGAGCGTTATTACGCCGAGGCGATCAGCCTGCCGCTGTATCCGTTGCTCACTGACGAGCAGCAGGATCATGTGGTCGAGCAATTGCGCCGGCTGACCGAATAAACCCCGCTGCGGCGGCGAATGAGACTGTGCAATGCGTGATCTGAGTGAGCAGGAAAAATTCTGGCAGGGCGATTTCGGCAACCAGTACGTGGATCGCAACGTCGGTCAGCCGCTGGTCGCGGCCAACCTGGCGTTGTTCGCCAAGGCCCTGAGCCGCGCCGGGCGCATCGACAGCGTGGTTGAGCTGGGCACCAATGCCGGCAACAACCTGCAGGCGCTGCGTCAACTGCTGCCGCACAGTGAATTGTTCGGCGTCGAGATCAATGAAAGCGCCTGTGCGCAGGCGCGGGCACTGGGCATCGCGCAGATCTGGCACGGCTCGCTGTTCGACTTTCCGCGCGAGCGCAGTTACGACCTGACCCTGAGCAAAGGCGTGCTGATCCATCTGGCGCCGGAGCTGCTGCCGACTGCCTATGCGCAGTTGTATGCGTTGAGCCAGCGCTACATCCTGATCGCCGAGTACTACAACCCGGTGCCGGTGGAAGTGTCCTATCGCGGCAACAGCGGCAAGCTGTTCAAGCGCGATTTCGCCGGGGAAATGCTCGATCGTTATGCCGATCTGCACTTGCTCGATTACGGCTTTGGTTATCACCGTGACCCGCAATTCCCGGTGGACGACATCACCTGGTTCCTGCTGGAAAAACGTCCTTGAACAGCGTCGCAATCATCCCGGCCCGTGGTGGCAGCAAGCGCATCCCGCGCAAGAATCTGCTGGCGTTCGACGGCGTGCCGATGATTGTCCGCTCGATACGAACGGCGCTCGACAGTGGTCTGTTCGAACAGGTCGTGGTCAGTACCGATGACGCGGAAATTGCTGAGTTGGCGCTGGCCCACGGTGCGCAAGTGCCGTTCCTGCGCCCGGCTGAACTGGCGGATGATTTCACCGGCACCGCTGCGGTGATCGTGCATGCCTTGCAGCAACTGCCAGCCTTCGATTACGCCTGCTGCGTATACGCCACGGCGCCGTTGTTGCAGGCGCGATTTCTGCGCGAGGGATTCGAGTTGTTGCAGCAGCATCCGCAGAAGTCGTTTGCTTTTTCGGTGTGCAGCTTTGGTTTCCCCGTACAGCGGGCGCTGACGCTGGACGGGCAGGGCGCATTGACCGCGTTGTATCCGGAATTCCGCCAAACCCGCTCGCAGGATCTGCCCGAGGCCTTTCAGGACGCCGGCCAGTTCTACTGGGGCCGCAGCGAAGCGTGGTTGCGCGGTGACGTGTTGTATTCGTCCGCGAGTCTGCCGGTGATTCTGCCGCGACATCTGGTGCAGGACATCGACACGCTGCAAGACTGGAAACGCGCCGAATACCTCTACGCCGCGCTCAAGGCCAGCGGAGAACTGCAATGAGAGTGCTGATCCGCGCTGACGCTTCGCCGACCATCGGCAGTGGCCACATCGCCCGCTGCCTGACGCTGGCGCGGGTGCTGCGCAAGCAAGGCAGTCATGTCGCGTTTGCCTGTCGGCGGTTGCTCGGGCATCGGCTGGATGCCTTGGCTGCCGAAGGTTTCGAGACCTTCGCCTTGCCGGACTTCTACCCCGACGAAGACCCGCAACAGGCCATCGAATCGATGCTGCCGTGGCAGGCAGACATCGAGGCGCTGAACGCCTTGCTGGCAGGTCACGCCGCATTCGACTGGATCATCGCCGACCACTACGGCCTCGATCATCACTGGCAAACCGCAGCGCGCCGTTGGGCACCTCGGATCGCGGCAGTAGACGACCTCGCCACTCGCCGTTACAGCGTTGATCTGCTGCTTAATCAGAACCTGTCCGGTCTCAGCGCAAACTATGCGCCGCTGCTGCCCGAAGGCTGCCGCACCTTGCTCGGCCCGCGCTACGCCATGTTGCGCGAAGAGTTCGTTTGTCCGGCCATTGCGATCAAACCCAAGGCGCGCCGGGTGCTGGTGAATTTCGGTGGTTTCGATGCGGCGATGCAGACCCATCACGCGATGTTGGCGCTGAAGGACTTCACCGAACTGGAAGTGGATTTCGTCGCCGGTGCAGACAACCCGGCGTGGGCACAAATGCAGGCACTGGCCGCCACACGGCCGCATTGGCGCCTGCACAGTTTCGTCAGCGATTTCCAGCAACGCATGACCGCGGCCGATCTGTTTATCGGCGCCGGTGGCGGCACCAGTTGGGAGCGCGCGGCGCTGGGCCTGCCGACGATCTGCATCGCGGTATCGAACAATCAGCAGGCCAACGGCGAAGTCATGGCGGCGGCGGGGGCGCATGTGTTCATGGGGGCGCGCGAGCAGGTCAGCGTCGAACAACTGCGCGATGCCATCGGTTTTGTCGTCGACAATGTCTATCTGCGCCAGAGTCTGGCCGAGCGTTCACGGCAACTGGTCGATGGGCGCGGTGCGTTGCGCGTGGCGGCGGCACTGGCCGGTGCCGTGCTCACGCTGCGCCTGGCGACTCTGGATGATGCGCAATTGCTGTTCGACGGGCGCAATGCCGAGGCTGTGCGGCGCTGGTCACTGGACACGGCTGCAATCGAATGGCCGCAGCACCTGAACTGGCTGAAGGCGAGCCTGCGCAACCCGCAGCGTCTGCTGTTGATTGCCGAGGCCGATGACGGCCCGGTCGGCGTCTTGCGTTATGACTTGCGTGGATTTGAGGCTGAAGTGTCGCTGTATCTGCTGCGCGGGCGTTTTGGTCTGGGTTGGGGCAGGGCGCTGCTGGCGCGAGGTGAGGCGTTCGTTCGCGGGCACTGGCCGCAGATGACCGCCATTACCGCTCAGGTGCTGCCGGGCAATCGTCCGTCTTTGAATGTGTTTCGTGACGCCGGATTCACCCAGAGTGCCTGCGCGTTCACCAAGGTTTTGAAGGATCATCGCGATGAGTAGTTTCAAGATTGGCGAGCGTCTGATCGGTGCTGATGCGCCGCCGTTCATCATTGCCGAGATGAGCGGCAACCATAATCAGTCGCTGGAGGTCGCTCTGCAGATTGTCGAGGCTGCCGCCAAGGCTGGGGCGCATGCCTTGAAGCTGCAGACTTACACCGCGCAGACCATGACCCTGGATCTGGCCGAGGGCGAGTTTTTCATCAAGGACCCGAATAGCCTGTGGGCGGGTACTTCGCTGTACGACCTGTATGAGAAGGCCCACACCCCATGGGAGTGGCACGCGCCGATTTTCGCTCGGGCCAAAGAACTGGGCATGCTCGCGTTCTCGACGCCGTTCGATGACACGGCGGTGGACTTTCTCGAAAGCCTCGACGTGCCGGCGTACAAGATCGCCAGTTTCGAAAACACCGACCTGCCGTTGATCCGCCGTGTGGCGGCGACCGGCAAACCGCTGATCATCTCCACCGGCATGGCCAGCATCGCCGAGCTCGACGAAACCGTGCGCGCCGCCCGCGAGGCGGGGTGCAAGGATCTGGTGCTGCTCAAGTGCACCAGCACTTACCCGGCGACCCCGCTCAACAGCAACGTGCGCACGATCCCGCATCTGCGTGAACTGTTCGGTTGTGAAGTCGGGCTGTCCGATCACTCCATGGGCGTGGGTGTGTCGGTGGCCGCCGTGGCACTCGGGGCAACGGTGGTGGAAAAGCACTTTACCCTCGACCGTTCGGCAGGTGGCGTCGACGCCAGTTTCTCGCTGGAGCCGGCAGAACTGGCCAGTCTGGTGGTGGAAACCGAACGCGCCTGGCAAGCCATGGGCCAGGTGCATTACGGCGTCACCGAGGCCGAGCGCAAGTCGCTGGTCTATCGCCGCTCGCTGTACGTCACTGCCGACATGGCGGCCGGTGAGCCCTTTTCCGGGGACAATCTGCGCGCCATTCGCCCGGGTCTCGGTCTGCCGCCCAAGCACACCGATGCCGTCCTCGGTCGCCGCGCTCGTCAGGCGATCAAACGTGGCACGCCGCTGGACTGGTCGTTGGTCGAATAACCCGATCTGCCACCGATTCGGCAAAATAGCGTGACCTGCGAGTCATAACGCGCATCTTCACTGTATTGTATTGACCGGGGAGATGGCGCCTGGCCGTGTAATCGGTTCCAGTGATAGCCCTTTGCGCTCCCCGTGGCTGCCCTTTGTGGCGGCCGTTTTCTGTTTGTCGGCGCCCCTCGAATCCTTGCGAGCGGTGGTTTTGGGCTGTTTTTTATTGGGAAGCCGTAATGATTGGCATAAAAAGCATTGCGAGCTACGTTCCTGTAGCCGGCGTGGACAATTACGCACAAGGTGCAAAATTCGAGAAGGATGAAGAATTCATCCTCGGTAAAATCGGTTCGGCCTTCCTGCCGCGCAAAGGCGCTGAACAGGAAACCTCCGATCTGTGCGTGGAAGCGGCCAATGCGCTGTTTGCCAGCAACCCTGAATTGAAACGTGAATCGATCGACGCGTTGATCGTCGTCACCCAGAACGGTGACGAAGAAGGTCTGCCGCACACCGCTGCGATCGTTCAGGACAAGCTCGGTCTGCCGACAAATGTTGCGGCGTTCGACATTTCCCTGGGCTGCTCCGGTTACGTATACGGCATTTACGCGATCAAGGGCTTCATGGAAGCCGCCGGCCTGAAGAATGGCCTGCTGATCACCGCTGACCCGTATTCGAAAATCGTCGACCCGGAAGACCGTAACACCACCATGCTCTTCGGCGATGCCGCCACGGCGACCTGGATGGGCGAAGACCCGGCCTGGGCGTTGGGCAAGGCCAAGTTCGGTACCGACGGTTCCGGCGCGCCACACCTGAAAGTCACTGATGGCGTGTTCTTCATGAACGGCCGTCAGGTGTTCAACTTCGCGCTGCTCAAAGTCCCGGCGCACTTGCACGAATTGCTCGACGACTCCGGCCTCAAGGCTGACGACATCGACGCCTTCTGCATTCACCAGGGCAGTGCGGCGATTGTCGATGCGGTGGCGCGGCGTTTCGAAGGTGAACCGGAGAAGTTCATCAAGGATATGGTCGAGACCGGCAATACCGTGTCGTCGAGCATTCCGCTGCTGCTGGAAAAACACGTACTCGATTCCGACTGGCAGCGCATTGCCCTGAGCGGTTTCGGTGTCGGTCTGTCGTGGGGCTCGGCGATCATCTATCGTCCTTGAGTCGGTCAAAAACGGCGGATACAAAAATAGCGTTCAAGGTTACCCTTGAACGCTATTTTTTTGCCTGAATGGAGCGCTAGGCGGCATGAGCGAGTTTTTCCAACCCAATGCCCAAGTCATCCAGCAACGCTGGCCGGCGTTGTTTGAGCGCTTGCAGGCTGAAGACACCTCAGTTGTTCAAGCCGAGCTGGTGCAGGGCTTGGGCTCGACGCTCAGCGTCAATGGCATTCAACTGACCAGTCGCCACGACCGCGTCCACGAAGCCCGCATCCAGGCGGCCAGCCTGGCGGAAAAACCGCAGCTGCATGTGTATGGCACTGGTCTCGGTGATCTGCCAACGGTGCTGCTGGAGCGCGCCGGGCTTGAGCGGTTGTACGTGCATATTCTCAATGGCGCGTTGTTCGCCCTGGTGCTGCAACTGCTCGATCAGCGCCAATGGCTGGAAGATCCGCGCGTGCAGCTGTTCTATGCCGGTGATCTGTCAGACATCTGCACACCGTTTTTCGCCTTGCCGGCCGAGATGCTGCTGGCTGATGACTTCAACGCGAAGATCCGCGATCGGCTGGTCAGCGAAGTGCACCTGAGCTTCAACAATCGTGAATTCGATCCACATTTGCCGTTCATTCAGCAGCGTCTGCAGGACTGTTTGCCGGTGTTGCTGGGCGATGATGATGTGGCGCAGTTGTTCGGCACGGCCAGTGGCCGGGAAATCTATGTGATTGGCACCGGGCCGACGCTCGAAGGCCATTTCCAGCGTCTGGCGGCGGTGCGCGCGCAGGCTGAACGTCCGTTTTTGATGTGTGTGGATACCGCTTACCGGCCATTGCGTGAGCACGGGATCGTCCCGGATCTGGTGGTCACCATTGATCAGCGCATCAGCTTCCGGCATCTGCCGTTCGAGGACTCCGCTGGCATCCCGCTGGTGTATCTGCCCATGAGCGATCCTGTAGTGCTGACCGCGTGGAAGGGCAAACGCTACGGCGGTTACTCGGCCAGTCCGGTGTACGCCGCGTTGCGCGAGCAATATCCGCGCGGGCAACTGCATGTCGGTGGCAGCGTGATTCATCCGGCGGTGGATCTGGCGGTGAAGATGGGTGCATCGCGCATTACCCTGTTCGGCGCCGACTTCGCCTTCCCGATGAACAAGACCCATGCCGGCTGGAATGACGGTGATCTGGGGCCGGGGGTCGATCAGGCGCGGCACTGGGTACAGGACGGCCATGGCCAGCGGGTCAGCACCCAGCTGAACTTTCGCGGCTATCTGTGCGTACTGGAGCGTTATATCGCCGCGCATCCGCAGGTGCAGTTCTTCAACAGCAGTCGGGCAGGCGCACTGATCGCCGGGACACAGTTCAATCAGGAGTTTGTGCAATGACGACGATTGAGCAGTGCGTCGACGAGTGCCGTCAGTGCGCCGGGTTGTTTCGTCTGGGGCGTGACGTTGAGGCGGCGCTGGATATGGTCGAGGTGTTCGAGGGTGCGCAGCAGTTGCTGATGTCCGCACCGGCGACGGTACAACAGGACTGGGCCTTGGTACTCACGCAGATGCTCGACTGTCAGGAGCGTCAGGACTGGTTGGGCCTGGCTGACTGGATGGAGTACGAGTTGATCGAAGTGTTGCAAAAAGCACGATCGTCAAACTGACCGACCGCACTGGCCCGCGGCTTTGCGTGCGGGTCGGTTTTATGGCGTCATTTTTTCGCAGGTGGGGGGCGCTAAGCCCTTGTTTTCTCGGGGGTGGCAGGGTGATGGCAAATTTTTTTCAAAAAGCCCTCAAGCAACCTGCCAACCCGACGATAACTATTACGAAGGTTCTCTAGGCCATTCCAGGCGGTTGCCAGGGCCGGAAGCCGCAGTACCCAACCAACGAGGAATTCGTCATGGCTTTAACAGTAAACACCAACACCACGTCGCTGAACGTTCAAAAGAACCTGAACCGCGCTTCCGACGCTCTGTCGACTTCGATGCAGCGCCTGTCTTCCGGCCTGAAAATCAACAGCGCTAAAGACGACGCTGCTGGCCTGCAGATCTCGAACCGTATGTCTTCGCAGATCCGTGGTAACACCCAAGCCATCCAGAACGCCAACGACGGTATCTCCGTTGCTCAGACCGCTGAAGGCGCTCTGCAAGCGACTACCGACATTCTGCAGCGTATGCGTGAACTGGCTGTTAAAGCACGTAACGGCACCAACGGCACTGCTGACCAGACCGCTACCAACGCTGAATTCGCTCAGATGTCTGACGAAATCACCCGTATCTCGGCATCGACCAACCTGAACGGCAAAAACCTGCTGGACGGTTCGGCTGGTACTGTGACCCTGCAAGTTGGCGCAAACACTGGTTCGGCTAACCACATCGACCTGGTACTGAGCTCCAAGTTCGACGCCGTCAGCCTGTCGGTTGGTAGCGGTACTCTGTCCCTGACTGGTGCTACCGTAACTGGCGCTTCGCAGAACATCGACAACGCGATCACCGCAATCGACGCCGCTATCGCTGCAATCGGTGCAACTCGTGCCAGCCTGGGTGCTTCGCAAAACCGTCTGACCAGCACCATCCAGAACTTGCAGAACATCACCGAGAACACCACTGCTGCACAAGGTCGCGTACAAGATACCGACTTCGCCGCAGAGACTGCTAACCTGACCAAGCAGCAAACCCTGCAACAGGCTTCGACCTCTGTTCTGGCTCAAGCCAACCAACTGCCTTCCGCTGTACTGAAGCTGCTTCAGTAATTCGGAATGAGTTTGGGCGGGAGGGTGCGCTGGTCGCGCTCTCTCGCTTTTTTACGTTAGGAGGTGATGAGCATGGACATGAGCGTAAAGCTTAACGTGTCTTATCCGGCTCCCAAGCCAGCGACGCTTGTTGCTGATAAGCCGTCCGAGACGCCAAAAGTTGCACCGGCCGACGCTCCGGTCGCTGACAAGAAAAGTCAGCAGACGGATGACGCCAAGTTGAAACTGGCCGTGCAAGAGATCGAGAAGTTCGTTCAATCGATCAAGCGTAACCTGGAGTTCTCGATCGACGAGCACTCTGGCAAGGTCATCGTCAAGGTGATCGCAAGCGAGACGGGTGAGGTCGTACGCCAGATCCCCTCCGCCGAAGCACTCAAGCTCGCAGACAGCCTCGCCAACGCAAGCCATGTGTTGTTCGACGCCAAAGTCTGATAGCTGGCATGAATAGTGTTTGTCTTTCTTGAATGACGCCTGGATGGGTCAAAAGTCTGGCAACAATCTGAAGGGAGATGCACATGGCAAGTCCAATTCTACCGGGTTCCGGACTGGGTTCCGGCCTGGACATCGGCGCGATCGTGACCGCGCTGGTCAACGCCGACAAGTCGCCGAAGCAGACGCAGATCGATTCCGCGACCAAGACCAATACCCTGAAGATTTCCGGTGTCGGCACGTTGAAGAGTGCGCTGACCGCGTACCAGACGGCGATGACCAACCTGGGCAGCAAGACCAACCCGGCATTTGCCGGCTTTACGGCGACCTCGAGCAACACAGCGATTCTCGGCGCCACCTCCGATAACACCGCGGTGTCGGGGACTTACAACGTTGTTGTCAACCAATTGGCCACTGGCTCGAAAGTTGCCAGCGCTTCTTTCGCCGGCGGTGCTGCCAGTGCCATTCCGAGTGGTACCCTGAAAATCAGTCAGAATGGCACTGATTACAATGTCACGATTCCGGCCAATGCGACCTTGCAGAGCACCCGTGACGCGATCAACACGGCTCAGGGCGCCAATGGCATTTCTGCCAACATCGTGACTGACAGCAGTGGTGCTTCGCGCTTGGTGATCAGCTCCAACAAGACTGGCGCGGGTACCGATCTCTCTGTCAGCGGGATCGCCGGTCTGGAGATCGACGGTACTCAGTCGATGGGTACTAATCCGGCGGCAGGCGCCTCGGGCAACGTCAATGGCCTTGCACAAGATGCCAAGGTGACCATCGACGGCCTGCAGGTTTCCAGCAAAAGCAACACGGTCAGTGGTGCAATCAGCGGCCTGACCCTGAATCTGACCACTGTCAGCCCTGTCGTTGGTGGCGTTGCCACGCCGACCGTTGTCAGCGTCGATACCAACACCAAAGGGCTGCAGGCTTCGGTTCAGGCGTTTGTTGACGCCTACAACACCCTGAAGACCACCATCGACACCCTGTCCAAGGCGACACCGGACGCCGATGGCAAGCTGACGGTGCAGGCCGCTTTTACCGGTGACTCGTTGCCGCGCTCGCTGATCTCCGACATCCGTGGCCAGTTGACTGCTCCTGGTGCTGGTGCAGATGGTGCTTTGTCCTACCTGTCGGAGATCGGTGTGATGACTGATCGTCTGACCGGTAACCTGACGTTCGATACTGCGGCGTTCACCAAAACCATGAGTCAGCCTGGCAAGGCCGGTCAGGTTCAGCAGATGTTCACCGGGACCAATGACACCAACGGTCTGCTGGCGCGCATGAGCAAGGCGGTGGACCCGTATCTGAAAGCTTCTCCGGATGGTAAAACCACCACGGGTTTGCTTGATCAGCGTATGACCATTTTGAACAACAACACGCGCAACCTTACTTCCCAGCAATTGGCGCTGGATCTGCGTGTGGCCAACCTGACCAAGACATTGACTGCGAAATACAACGCCATGGACCTGCTGGTTGGGCAAATGAAGGCGACGGCCAGTAACATCACGTCGTTCTTCAGCTCGCTGAACGCTCAGCAATCCGCGAAGTAACCCGCAAGAACGACAAAAACCCGGCTACGCTTTATCGGCGTGCGCCGGGTTTTTGTCTTTTGATCTAAAGTTCTGTGATTCGTTGGCGATACACTGGTTATACGAGTCATTGTGGCAATGAGGTAGAACATGAACCCAATGTTAGCCCTTCGGCAATATCAGAAAGTCGGCGCGCACGCCCAGACCTCCGAGGCGAGCCCGCACCGTCTGGTGCAAATGTTGATGGAAGGCGGGCTGGCCCGCATCGCTCAGGCCAAGGGTGCCATCGAGCGCAAGGACATTCCTGGCAAGTGCACCTCGATCAGCAAGGCCATTGGCATTGTCAGCGGGCTGCGCGAAGGTCTGGACCTGGAAAAGTGTGCCGATGAATTGGCCGATCTGGACGGGCTGTACATCTACATGATGAAGCGTCTCGCCGAGGCCAACATCAACAGCGATCCGCGCATTCTCGATGAGGTCGCCGGCTTGCTGAGCACGGTCAAAGAAGGCTGGGATGCCATCGCCCCCGAGCCTGCTCCGCAGTTTTGAAGGAGAGCACCATGAGTCTTGTATTGCAGCGAATCGCCGACACCCGTGAAGCGCTGGTCAGTGCGCTGGCCGAACGCAACTGGGAAGCCATTGGCGAGCTGGATCTGGCTTGCCGATCCTGCATGGAAGACGTCATGGTCGAGGCCTCGCTGGATGAGGAGGCCTTGCGCAATAACCTTGAGGAGCTGCTCCACGTCTACAAGGAGCTTCTGGAGGCGGCGATGGGTGAGCGGCAGGCGATAGCCAACGAGATGTCGCAGATCACCCAAGCGCAAAAGGCGGCAAAGGTTTACCATCTGTTTGGTTAATTAACCCCCAGTTAATCCAGACATGTGCGCCATAAATTTGACTGTGCACGGTTTTTTGACTTAACTAGTGGCTGTTTTCAGATTTCAGGCGTCTACAGGCACAAGGTGTCCTGCAAGCGTCTCGCTTGCCCCATTTTTCGGGCATTGAGTTGACTAGGGAAGTTGCTATTGCATGTGGCGTGAAACCAAAATTCTGCTGATCGATGACGATAGCGTCCGCCGCCGCGACCTGGCGGTGATTTTAAATTTTCTCGGCGAAGAAAATTTACCCTGCGGCAGCCATGACTGGCAGCAGGCTGTCGGCTCTTTGTCATCAAGTCGTGAAGTCATCTGTGTACTGATCGGGACGGTAAATGCTCCGGGTGCACTGTTGGGCTTGTTAAAGACACTCTCGACATGGGATGAGTTCCTTCCTGTTTTGCTGATGGGCGATAATTCTTCCGCCGAGCTGCCGGAAGACCAGCGCCGCCGGGTGCTGTCGACCCTGGAAATGCCGCCCAGCTACAGCAAACTGCTCGACTCCCTGCACCGTGCCCAGGTCTATCGCGAGATGTACGACCAGGCCCGCGAGCGCGGCCGTCATCGCGAACCCAACCTGTTCCGCAGCCTCGTCGGCACCAGCCGGGCGATCCAGCACGTCCGTCAGATGATGCAGCAAGTGGCCGATACCGACGCCAGCGTGCTGATCCTCGGCGAGTCCGGCACCGGCAAGGAAGTGGTTGCGCGCAACCTGCATTACCACTCCAAGCGTCGCGACGCGCCATTCGTGCCAGTCAACTGCGGAGCGATCCCGGCAGAGCTGCTGGAAAGCGAACTGTTCGGCCACGAGAAGGGCGCCTTCACCGGCGCGATCACCAGCCGCGCCGGACGTTTCGAACTGGCCAACGGCGGTACGCTGTTCCTCGATGAAATCGGCGACATGCCGCTGCCGATGCAGGTCAAATTGTTGCGCGTCCTGCAGGAGCGTACCTTCGAGCGTGTGGGCAGCAACAAGACCCAGAGTGTCGACGTGCGCATCATTGCCGCGACTCACAAGAATCTCGAAAGCATGATCGAGATCGGCACCTTCCGCGAAGATCTCTACTATCGCCTGAATGTGTTCCCGATCGAGATGGCGCCGTTGCGTGAGCGCGTCGAAGACATCCCGCTGCTGATGAACGAACTGATCTCGCGCATGGAGCACGAAAAGCGCGGTTCGATCCGCTTCAACTCGGCAGCGATCATGTCGCTGTGCCGTCACGGCTGGCCGGGCAACGTCCGCGAGCTGGCCAACCTGGTGGAGCGCATGGCGATCATGCATCCGTACGGGGTCATCGGCGTGGTCGAGTTGCCGAAGAAATTCCGCTACGTCGACGACGAAGACGAGCAGATGGTCGACAGTCTGCGCAGCGATCTCGAAGAGCGCGTGGCGATCAACGGTCATACCCCGGACTTCACCGCCAATGCTTTGCTGCCGCCGGAAGGTCTGGACCTCAAAGACTACCTCGGTGGTCTGGAGCAGGGCCTGATCCAGCAGGCACTGGACGATGCCAATGGCATTGTGGCGCGTGCCGCCGAACGCCTGCGCATTCGTCGTACCACGCTGGTGGAGAAAATGCGCAAGTACGGCATGAGCCGGCGCGAAGGTGATGAACAGGCGGATGATTGACGCCTGTTTTTCAACGTCTTCATTTATAAGCGGTTTTTTTTAGGCACGGGTATTGCTACGTCCCTCGCAACGTTCCGTTTAACTGACGGTCAGCCAAGCGAGAAAACACAATGCCCCACGCCCAGATGTCTTCTGCCTCCAATGCCGAGGGACAATCGTCGTCCGTAGAGCAGGCGAGCCGTCAGGGGCTTGAGCAGGCGTTCGCGCTGTTCAATCAGATGTCCAGTCAATTGACCGACTCCTACAGCATGCTTGAAGCCCGGGTCACCGAGCTCAAGGGCGAGTTGGCCGTGGTCAGTGCCCAACGCATGCAGGAGCTGGCCGAAAAAGAACGTTTGGCCAACCGCCTGCAAAACCTCCTTGATCTGTTGCCCGGTGGCGTCATCGTCATCGACGGGCACGGCATGGTGCGCGAAGCCAATCCGGCGGCTATCGAGTTGTTGGGGTTGCCTCTGGAAGGCGAGTTGTGGCGCCACGTGATCGCCCGTTGCTTCGCCCCGCGTGAAGACGACGGTCATGAAATATCCCTGAAAAACGGTCGACGCCTGTCGATTGCTACTCGCTCGTTGGATGCCGAGCCGGGGCAATTGGTACTGCTCAACGATCTGACAGAAACCCGCCACCTTCAAGATCAACTGGCGCGTCATGAGCGTCTGTCATCGCTGGGGCGCATGGTCGCCTCGCTGGCCCATCAGATCCGCACGCCGCTGTCTGCCGCTTTGCTCTACGCCAGTCATCTGACTGAGCAGGAATTGCCGGTCGCCACCCAGCAGCGCTTTGCCGGACGCCTCAAAGAGCGCCTGCATGAGCTGGAGCATCAGGTGCGTGACATGCTGGTGTTCGCCCGCGGCGAGTTGCCGTTGACTGACCGCATCACCCCCAATGCCTTGATGCAGTCGCTGCAAGCGGCAGCGTTGACCCATGTGCAGGACTTGCCCATTCGCTGGCAGTGCGACAGTCACGCCGGCGAATTGCTGTGCAACCGCGACACACTGGTCGGGGCTCTTCTCAATCTGATCGAAAACGCGATTCAGGCCAGTGACGGCAACGTGCGCCTGAAAGTGCATTGCTACACCCGCGACAGCAGCCTGCGCCTGTGCGTCAGCGACAGCGGCAGCGGTATAGATCCGGTGGTGCTCGAGCGTCTCGGCGAGCCATTTTTTACTACCAAAGTCACCGGCACCGGGCTCGGCCTGACCGTGGTCAAGGCTGTGGCGAGGGCACATCAGGGAGAATTGCGGCTGCGTTCGCGGGTCGGGCGCGGCACGTGCGCGCAGGTGATCCTGCCGCTGTTTTCCGCTGTACAGGGAGCTGAGTAAACGTCATGGGCATCAAGGTTTTGCTGGTCGAGGATGACCGCTCGTTGCGCGAAGCGCTGGCCGATACGCTGTTGCTGGCGGGCCACGACTACCATGCCGTCGGCAGCGCCGAAGAGGCGTTGCAAGCGGTCGAGCGCGAAGCGTTCAGTCTCGTGGTCAGTGACGTCAACATGCCCGGCATGGACGGCCATCAACTGCTTGGACTGTTGCGCGCCCGGCAGCCGCAACTACCGGTGCTGCTGATGACCGCACACGGCGCGGTGGAGCGAGCGGTCGATGCGATGCGCCAGGGAGCGGCGGATTATCTGGTCAAGCCGTTCGAGCCCAAGGCTCTGCTGGACCTGGTTTCGCGGCATGCGCTGGGCTGTGTCAGCGTGGCTGATAGCGACGGGCCGGTGGCGGTCGAGGCGGCCAGTGCGCAACTGCTCGACCTGGCGGCGCGGGTAGCACGCAGTGATTCCACGGTATTGATCTCCGGCGAGTCTGGCACCGGCAAGGAAGTGCTGGCGCGCTACATCCATCAGCAATCCCATCGTGCCAGCCAGCCGTTCATCGCGATCAACTGCGCGGCGATTCCCGACAACATGCTTGAGGCCACGCTGTTCGGCCACGAGAAGGGTTCGTTCACCGGCGCCATTGCGGCGCAGCCCGGCAAATTCGAACAAGCCGATAGCGGCACCCTTCTGCTCGACGAGATTTCCGAAATGCCCCTGGGCTTGCAAGCCAAGTTGCTGCGGGTGTTGCAGGAGCGCGAAGTCGAGCGTGTGGGGGCGCGCAAGCCGATCGCGCTGGATATTCGCGTGGTCGCGACCACCAATCGTGATCTGGCCGGCGAAGTGGCGGCGGGGCGCTTCCGTGAAGACCTTTTTTACCGTCTGTCGGTTTTCCCTCTGGCGTGGCGTCCACTTCGCGAGCGCACTGCCGATATCTTGCCGCTGGCCGAGCGGTTGCTGAACAAACACGTCAATAAAATGAAGCACGCACCGGCGAAACTGTCGCCGGAAGCCCAGGCTTGCCTCATCGGTTACCCATGGCCGGGCAATGTGCGTGAGCTGGATAACGCCATTCAACGGGCGCTGATTCTGCAGCAGGGCGGTTTGATCCAGCCGCAGGATTTCTGCCTGACGGGTGCGGTGACGTTTGGTGTTGCGCCGTCCGTCGCGCCAGTGCAACCGCTGGTGCGCGAAATCGAAGTCGAGGCCGAATCCGCCGGTGCGCTGGGCGATGACCTGCGGCGCCGGGAGTTTCAGATGATCATCGATACCCTGCGCACCGAGCGTGGCCGGCGCAAGGAGGCTGCGGAAAAGCTCGGTATCAGCCCGCGAACCCTGCGCTACAAGCTGGCGCAAATGCGCGATGCCGGGATGGACGTCGAAGGCTATCTGTTCGCCACCTGAAACTCGCCGCGAACAATGTGGGAGCGAGCCTGCTCGCGAAGAGGGTGTGTCATTCGAAGCTTGTGTGCCTGACACTGCGCCTTCGCGAGCAGGCTCGCTCCCACAGTTTTTTGCAGTGTTTGTAGTCGAGCCACAGCCTCTAGCCGCTTTTATGAAACAAGACCAGCCGAGCTGGCACCCTTGTTGCTAATACCTGTGTACCCGCTGAGTGAGTGTCAAAAAATTGCGGGCCGCCCAAGAGAGTAGACCATGAGCCAAGGTATTGAATTTAATCGGTTGATGATGGACATGAAGGCCATGAAAATGGACGCCATGGCCACGCCGAAATCGACTGCCGCCGTCCCTGAACTGGCAGGCAGCAGCTTTTCCGACATGCTCGGTCAGGCCATCAACAAAGTCAGCGATACCCAGCAGGCCTCGACTCAGTTGGCCAACGCATTTGAAATCGGCAAGAGCGGCGTGGATTTGACCGACGTGATGATCGCCTCGCAGAAAGCCAGCGTGTCGTTCCAGGCTCTGACCCAAGTGCGCAACAAACTGGTTCAGGCTTATCAAGACATCATGCAGATGCCGGTTTAAGGACGAGATTGAGTCATGGCAGAAGCAGTCGCCGATAACGTTCCGGCCAAGGCCACCCCGATAGACGGCAAACCGCCGCTGTTCGGCCTGTCCTTCCTGGAAAACCTCTCCGAGATGACCATGCTGCGTCAGGTGGGCCTGTTGGTCGGCCTGGCTGCGAGCGTGGCGATTGGCTTTGCCGTGGTGCTGTGGTCGCAGCAGCCGGATTACCGTCCGTTGTACGGCAGCCTTGCCGGCATGGACGCCAAGCAGGTCATGGACACTCTGGCCTCCGCCGACATCCCTTACACCGTCGAGCCGAACTCCGGCGCCTTGCTGGTCAAGGCCGACGACCTGTCCCGTGCGCGGATGAAACTCGCGGCCGCTGGTGTCACTCCCAGCGACGGCAACATCGGTTTCGAAATCCTCGACAAGGAACAGGGTCTGGGCACCAGCCAGTTCATGGAAGCGACCCGTTACCGTCGCGGCCTCGAAGGCGAACTGGCGCGCACCATCTCCAGCCTGAACAACGTCAAGGGCGCCCGCGTGCACCTGGCGATTCCGAAGAGCTCGGTGTTCGTGCGTGATGAGCGCAAGCCAAGCGCTTCGGTTCTGGTCGAGTTGTACTCCGGACGTTCGCTGGAGCCGGGTCAGGTGGTGGCGATCATCAACCTGGTGGCGACTTCCGTGCCTGAACTGAGCAAATCGCAGATCACCGTCGTCGATCAGAAGGGCAATCTGCTCTCCGATCAGGCGGAGAACTCCGAAATGACCATGGCCGGCAAGCAGTTCGATTACAGCCGCCGCATGGAAAGCATGCTCACTCAACGCGTGCACAACATTCTGCAGCCAGTACTGGGTAACGATCGCTACAAGGCTGAAGTCTCGGCCGACATCGATTTCAGTGCCGTCGAATCCACCGCCGAGCAGTTCAACCCGGACCAGCCGGCGTTGCGCAGCGAGCAGTCGGTCAATGAACAACGCACCGCCAGCAATGGCCCGCAAGGTGTCCCGGGGGCCCTGAGCAACCAGCCGCCGGCGCCGGCTTCGGCACCGCAAACCACCGGTGGCGCACAAGGTTCTACCGGCATGGTTCAACCCGGTCAGCCATTGGTGGATGCCAACGGTCAGCAGATCATGGACCCGGCCACCGGTCAGCCAATGCTCGCACCGTACCCGGCGGACAAGCGTCAACAATCCACCAAGAACTTCGAACTTGACCGTTCCATCAGCCACACCAAGCAGCAGCAGGGTCGCCTGAATCGTCTGTCGGTGTCGGTAGTGGTCGACGATCAGGTCAAGGTCAATGCGGCCAACGGGGAAACCACCCGCGCGCCATGGAGCGCCGATGAACTGGCGCGCTTCACCCGTCTGGTGCAGGACGCCGTTGGCTTCGATGCCAGCCGTGGCGACAGCGTCAGCGTGATCAACATGCCGTTCTCCGCCGAGCGCGGTGAAGTGGTTGCCGATATTCCGTTCTACTCCCAGCCATGGTTCTGGGACATCGTCAAACAAGTGCTGGGTGTGTTGTTCATCCTGGTGCTGGTGTTTGGTGTGCTGCGTCCGGTGTTGAACAACATCACCGGTGGCGGCAAAGGCAAGGAGCTGGCCGGTCTGGGCAGCGACGTGGAACTCGGTGGCATGGGCGGCCTGGACGGCGACCTGGCCAACGACCGCGTGAGCCTCGGTGGTCCGCAGAGCATTCTGTTGCCGAGCCCGAGTGAGGGTTACGACGCACAACTGAATGCAATCAAGAGCTTGGTGGCCGAGGATCCGGGTCGCGTGGCTCAGGTCGTGAAAGAGTGGATTAACGCAGATGAGTGATAACCGAGCCGCAACCGTCAAACTGAACAAGGTCGACAAAGCCGCGATTCTGCTGCTGTCCCTGGGTTCGACCGATGCCGCGCAAGTGCTGCGCCACATGGGCCCGAAAGAGGTTCAGCGGGTGGGTGTGGCCATGGCTCAGATGGGCAACGTCCATCGCGAGCAGGTCGAGCAGGTCATGAGCGAGTTCGTCGACATCGTCGGCGACCAGACCAGCCTCGGCGTCGGTTCCGACGACTACGTGCGCAAAATGCTTACCCAGGCCTTGGGCGAAGACAAGGCCAACGGCCTGATCGACCGCATCCTGCTCGGTGGCAACACCAGCGGCCTCGACAGCCTGAAATGGATGGAGCCGCGCGCCGTTGCCGACGTGATCCGTTACGAACACCCGCAGATCCAGGCCATCGTCGTCGCGTACCTCGACCCGGATCAGGCCGGTGAAGTGCTCGGCAACTTCGACCACAAGGTGCGCCTGGACATCATCCTGCGCGTTTCGTCGCTGAACACCGTGCAACCGGCTGCACTGAAAGAGCTGAACCAGATTCTCGAGAAACAGTTCTCCGGCAACTCGAACGCCTCGCGCACCACCCTGGGTGGCATCAAGCGTGCGGCGGACATCATGAACTTCCTCGACAGCTCGATCGAAGGCCAGCTCATGGACTCGATCCGCGAAGTCGACGAAGACCTGTCCGGTCAGATCGAAGACCTCATGTTCGTGTTCAACAACCTGGCCGACGTCGACGACCGTGGCATCCAGGCGCTGTTGCGCGAAGTGTCCTCCGACGTGCTGGTGCTGGCCCTCAAGGGGTCGGACGAAGGCGTCAAAGAGAAGATCTTCAAGAACATGTCCAAGCGTGCGGCCGAACTGTTGCGCGACGACCTCGAAGCCAAAGGCCCGGTGCGCGTCAGCGATGTGGAAACCGCGCAGAAAGAAATCCTCACCATTGCCCGTCGCATGGCCGAAGCCGGCGAGATCGTGCTCGGTGGCAAGGGCGGCGAGGAAATGATCTAAGCCCATGGACAAGCATGACGAGTCAGTGACGGATCTGATCCGCGCCCGCGATGTCCGTGGTTTCGAATCCTGGGCGCTGCCCAGCTTCGATCCGCCGAAACCGGAGCCCGAGCCGGAGCCGGAGCCCGAACCGCCGGAAATGGAAGAAGTGCCGCTGGAGGAAGTCCAGCCACTGACCCTGGAAGAACTCGAAAGCATCCGTCAGGAGGCTTACAACGAGGGCTTTGGCATCGGTGAGAAGGAAGGTTTTCACAGCGCCACGCTCAAGGTGCGTCAGGAAGCCGAAGTGGCGCTGGCGGCAAAACTGGCCAGCCTCGAACAACTGATGACCCACCTGTTCGAGCCGATTGCCGAGCAGGACACCCAGATCGAAAAGTCGCTGGTCGACCTCGTGCAACACATCACCAGACAGGTGATCAAGCGCGAACTGGCGATCGATTCCAGCCAGATCGAACACGTCATGCGCGACGCGCTCAAGTTGCTGCCGTTGGGCGTGGACAATGTGCGTCTGTACGTCAATCCGCAGGACTTCGAGCAGGCTAAGGCCTTGCGCGAACGCCATGAAGAAACCTGGCGCATCGTCGAGGACGAGTCGCTGATGCCCGGTGGTTGCCGGGTTGAAACCGCGCACAGCCGCATCGACGCGAGCATTGAAACCCGCATCACCCAGGTCATGGGCAAGCTGTTTGACCAATTGCACGAACAGTCTCTGCACCCGGCTGCGCCGGATCTGAGTCTGGACATTCCTGAAGAAAGCCAACTGGCGGCTGCGCCTGAAGAGCCGCTCGCGGACACCCCCGATGCGCCTTGAACGCACCAGTTTCGCCAAGCGCCTCAGCACCTATGCCGACGCCACTGACATCGCTGGCGCGCCGATTCTTGAAGGCCGCCTGCTGCGCATGGTCGGCCTCACCCTAGAAGCCGAAGGCCTGCGCGCCGCCATGGGCACACGCTGCCTGGTGATCAATGACGACAGCTATCACCCGTCCCAGGTGGAAGCGGAAGTCATGGGGTTTTCCGGCAGCAAAGTCTTCCTGATGCCGGTCGGCAGCGTCGCCGGCATCGCCCCGGGCGCCCGTGTGGTGCCGCTGGCCGAAACCGGTCGCCTGCCGATGGGCATGAGCATGCTCGGTCGCGTACTCGACGGCGCAGGACGGGCGCTGGACGGCAAGGGCGGGATGAAGGCTGAAGACTGGGTGCCGATGGACGGCCCGACAATCAACCCGCTCAACCGCGACCCGATCCACGAACCGCTGGACGTCGGCATCCGTTGCATCAACGGTTTGCTGACGGTCGGGCGTGGTCAGCGTCTGGGCCTGTTCGCCGGTACCGGTGTCGGTAAATCGGTGCTGCTGGGCATGATGACCCGCTTCACCGAAGCCGACATTATCGTCGTTGGCCTGATCGGTGAGCGGGGTCGCGAAGTGAAAGAGTTCATCGAGCACATCCTCGGTGAAGAAGGCCTCAAGCGTTCGGTGGTCGTCGCCTCGCCAGCGGACGATGCGCCGCTGATGCGTCTGCGCGCGGCGATGTACTGCACGCGCATCGCCGAGTATTTCCGCGACAAGGGCAAGAACGTTCTGTTGCTGATGGATTCGCTGACCCGTTTCGCCCAGGCCCAGCGGGAAATCGCTCTGGCCATCGGCGAGCCGCCAGCGACCAAGGGTTATCCGCCCTCGGTGTTCGCCAAACTGCCGAAACTGGTGGAGCGCGCCGGTAATGCGGAAAAGGGCGGGGGTTCGATTACTGCGTTCTACACCGTGTTGTCCGAAGGCGATGACCAGCAGGACCCGATAGCCGACTCGGCGCGGGGCGTGCTCGACGGCCACATCGTGTTGTCCCGGCGGCTGGCCGAGGAAGGGCACTATCCGGCCATCGACATCGAAGCGTCGATCAGCCGGGTGATGCCGGCGGTGGTTTCGGCGGAACACATGCAGCGTGCGCAGTACTTCAAACAGCTGTGGTCACGCTATCAGCAGAGCCGCGATCTGATCAGCGTCGGCGCTTACGTCGCCGGTGGTGACCGCGAGACCGATCTGGCGATCAATCTGCAGCCGCAACTGACCCGCTACCAGCGGCAGGGGCTGAACGACAAGATCAACATGGGCGAGAGCCAGGCCTATCTGGAAACCCTGTTCGCGCCTGCGGCGGGCGGGTAACCGGTCATGGCCATGAGCCGAGCTGCACGTCTGGCACCGGTGGTGGAAATGGCCGAACAGGCCGAAAAAACGGCCGTCCAGCGTCTGGGATACTTTCAGGGCCAGGTCAAGGTGGCTGAAAGCAAACTCGCCGACCTCGATGCCTTTCGTCTGGATTATCAGGAACAGTGGATCGTACGCGGCAGCGACGGGGTTTCCGGGCAATGGCTGCTGGGTTATCACGGCTTTCTGGCGCAACTGGACACCGCGATCGACCAGCAGCGGCAAAGCCTGGTCTGGCACCAGAACAACCTGATCAAGGCGCGAGACGCCTGGCAGCAGGCGTTCGCCAAGGTCGAAGGCCTGCGCAAACTGGTGCAGCGCTACCGCGAAGAGGCGCAACGCCTCGAAGACAAGCGCGAGCAGAGGTTGCTGGACGAGTTGTCGCAGCGTTTGCCGCGGCACGATCCTTTCTGACCAGACGCCGCAAAACCTCCTGTGGGAGCGAGCCTGCTCGCGAAAGCATTCGTTCAGTTGACGGAGATTTTGACCGGGAAGACGCTTTCGCGAGCAGGCTCGCTCCCACGTAGGTTCTGCTCTGCACCTTGCCCCAACCCTGTCCAAGTGCTAAACCTTGTACACGTTCGTCAATGACAAGGAAGCCAGTCAATGTCAGTCGTTACAGAAGTCTCTCCGGATGGTCAAAAACTGACGATTTCGGTCAGGGGGCGGTTCGATTTCGGGCGCCATCAGGAATTTCGCGAGGCCTATGAGCGGCTTAACCGCAAGCCTGACTCCATCGTGGTCGATCTGAAGGACGCCACCTACCTCGACAGCTCCGCGCTGGGCATGCTGCTCCTGCTGCGCGATCACGCCGGCGGCGATGACTCGGACGTGCGGGTGGTCAACAGCAACTCCGACGTGCGCAAGATTCTCGCCATCTCCAACTTCGACAAACTGTTCGACATCAGTTGACGGCCATGCAGGCGCAAGAGCCGCTGACGATCCTGATCGCCGAAGACAGCGCCGCCGACCGGTTACTGTTGTCGACCATTGTCCGGCGTCAGGGGCATGAAGTACTGACCGCCGCCAATGGCGCCGAAGCGCTGGAAGTGTTTCGGCGCCAGCCGCCGCATCTGGTGCTGATGGACGCGATGATGCCGGTGATGGACGGCTTCGAAGCGGCGCGACAGATCAAGGCGCTGGCGGGCGAAACCCTGGTGCCGATCATCTTCCTGACCTCGTTGACCGAAAGCGAAGCGCTGGCACGCTGTCTGGAGGCGGGCGGCGACGACTTTCTGGCGAAGCCGTACAACCAGGTGATCCTTGCCGCCAAAATCAAGGCGATGGATCGCTTGCGTCGTTTGCAGGCCACGGTGCTGCAGCAGCGCGACCTGATTGCCAAGCATCACGATTACCTGCTCAACGAACAGCGCGTGGCCAAAGCGGTGTTCGACAAGGTCGCCCATTCGGGTTGCCTGAGCGCGCCGAATATTCGCTACCTGCAATCGCCCTATGCATTGTTCAACGGCGACCTGCTGCTGGCGGCCTACACGCCGGCCGGCGACATGCATGTGCTGCTCGGTGATTTCACCGGCCACGGTCTGCCGGCGGCGGTGGGGGCGATGCCGTTGGCCGAAGTGTTTTACGGCATGACGGCCAAAGGTTACGGCCTGGCCGAAACCCTGCGCGAGATGAACGCCAAGCTCAAGCGCATCCTGCCGGTGGACATGTTCTGCTGCGCGACCATGCTTTGCCTGAGCTTTCAGCGTCGTACTGTGGAGGTGTGGAACGGCGGCATGCCCGATGGCTATCTGCACCGGATCGCCACGGGTGAACGGCTGCCGCTGCCGGCGCGGCATTTACCGCTCGGTGTGCTCAGCCCGCAGGCGTTTGACGATCGCACCGAAGTGCAGGCCATGGCGGTGGGGGACCGCGTGTTCCTGCTGTCAGACGGCGTGATCGATACCACTGACGCCGATGACCGCTTGTTTGGTGTCGAGCGTTTGCAGCAACTGTTTGCCGCCAATCGTGAACCGGACAACCTGTTCGCCGAGATCGAGCAGGCCTTGCACGCCTTTCGTGGCGAGCCCCGCGACGATGTGAGCATGGTCGAGATCAGTCTGTTGGAGGCGGCGCAGGTGATGCCGTCGGCGCCGGTGTACTCCGACAGTGGCCAATCCTGTCCGCTGGACTGGTCGGTCAGCTTCGAGTTTCGCGGTGCGACGCTCAGGCGCTTCAATCCTTTGCCGTACCTGCTGCAATTGTTACTGGAAGTGCATGGATTGCGCACTCAGGGTGGCGCAATCTACAGCGTGCTTGCCGAGCTGTATTCCAATGCACTGGAGCATGGCGTGCTGGGACTCGATTCCAGCCTCAAGCGCGATGCCGCTGGATTCGCTCGCTACTACGAGCAGCGCAATGCACGACTCGAAGCGTTGCAGGACG
The DNA here is from genome assembly GCF_949768395.1 of Pseudomonas sp. IT-P260. Taxonomy (NCBI): domain Bacteria; kingdom Pseudomonadati; phylum Pseudomonadota; class Gammaproteobacteria; order Pseudomonadales; family Pseudomonadaceae; genus Pseudomonas; species Pseudomonas sp. IT-P260. Next base: position 137,152 of record NZ_CATKPO010000002.1, on the reverse strand, counting down.
GTTACGTGCGCGTGCATCTGCAAGTGAAACCGCAAGGTGCCGGAGGCTGCCTGGTCATCCGCGTCGAGGACAGCGGCAAGGGGTTTGACGTGGCGCGCGTGATGGAGCGGCCGCTGGACGGCGTCCGTCTGTCGGGGCGCGGCGTCAGCTTGATCCGGCAATTGGGGCATAACGCCAGTTGGTCGGACGAAGGTCGCAGTGCTTGCGTAGAGTTTTTCTGGGAGGTTAGGGCATAATTCGCCGATTCTTGATCAAGGAGTGAACAAGTGACTGACCAACATGTGGATCGCGAAGTACTCGATGCGTTGCGCGAAGTGATGGAAGACAGCTATCCGGATTTGCTGGATACCTTCCTGGCCGATTCTGAAAGTCGCTTGCATCAATTGCAAAAGACCGCCGACGCCAAGGTGTTGGCCGAGGTCGCCCATAGTTTCAAGGGCAGCGCCAGCAACATGGGCGCCGTGCGACTGGCGACGCTTTGTCAGGCGCTCGAGGCGGACGCCAGAAACAAAAGCCCCACCGAAATCGTCGATCTGGTGGCGGACATCAGCAGCGAATTTGCCGATGTGCGACCTGTCTACGAAGACGAACGCCAGCACGCCATCACGCATTGAATCCTGCCGTCCGGCGCTTTTCGCCAGCGCCGGACAAAACTGGCCCGACATTTGCAATGGTCCCCGTCAACTGTACCTACGATCCCAGTGCAGCGGAGACCGTGTCATGCCTGCGACCCCCAACATTCTTCTTCAATCTGCCGCCCAGGCCAAGGCGCAAGCCGCTGCTGCCAAAACATCGGTCGTGGCTGCAGACACCGGGGACAAGGCCTCAAGCTTCGCTCAGGTGTTCGCCGATCAAGGCCCGAAAAAAAATCTGCCAGGCACTGACAGTTCGTTGAAACCGGCACGTGACAAGGTTGCCGACAACAGCGACAAGAAAGATCTCGGCAAGGATAAGTCTGCCGCCTCGCAACAGACCGTTGCCGATAGCGGCAATGCCTTGCCTGCCGATAAGACTGCTTCGACTGCGTCCGATGATCAGGCGGCCGCTGACAAGGCCGTCGCCGAGGCTGCCGCTGACAGCACGCAGACGCCAGTGGCGGACACCCCCCCGGTAGATCCGGCGCTGGATCCGGCGCTGTTGCAAACCGTGCAGCCGCTGGTGACTGCACCGGCGGTGTCCGCGCCAGTCGCTGCAACACCGGAGCCGGTCAAGGCCGAGACGCCGGTCGTGGCCGCAACCGTTGCGCCAGCCGTGGTCAAAGACCCGACGGCATCGACCGATAGCGCTTTCGACCCGGCGGCCGATCCACTCGATTCGCTGCCGGCGGTGCGCATGGCGATGGAGCAGGGCGGACACATTTCTGCCAGCAGTCAGGCACAACCCAAAGCTACGCCGGCCCAGACTCAGGCCGACGGTGAATTGACTGCGGCGCAGAACTTCGCTGCCGGCATGGCCAGCATGCTCGACGTACAGGCCGACAAGGACAGCACCAGTCAAAGCGGCGAGAAAGCCTTCAGCGGTCTGATCGACGATGGCCTGAAAGATCTCAAGTCTGCCACCAGCGACACTCGAGTCGATGATTTCGCCAACCGTCTGGCGGCGCTGACTCAGGCGGCTACGCCGAAAACCGCGAACGCGGTGCCGGTGAATCAACCGATCGCCATGCACCAGAGCGGCTGGACCGAAGAAATCGTCAACCGCGTCATGTACCTGTCCAGCGCCAATCTGAAGGCGGCGGATATTCAATTGCAGCCGGCAGAGCTGGGGCGTCTGGATATTCGGGTGAACATGGTTCCGGACCAGCAGACCCAGGTGACCTTCATGAGCGCGCATCCGAGCGTGCGTGAAGCGCTCGACGGTCAGATGCATCGCCTGCGTGACATGTTCACCCAGCAAGGCATGGGCCAGGTTGACGTCAACGTCTCTGACCAGAGCCGTGGCTGGCAGGGTCAGCAGGGCCAGGAGCAGGCGCAGCACGGTCAGAGCGGCCGCACCAGCGCTGCTGGCGGACGTCTGGATTCGGCGGAAGAAGAGTTGACGCCTGCAGCGGTGGCTGAAGCCGCTGCGCAAACCACCAGCGTCATTGGCAGCAGCGCCGTCGACTATTACGCCTGAGCCATGCGCTGATTCACTGTGGGAGCGAGCCTGCTCGCGAAAGCGGTATAACAGTCGACGTCAGCGTTGAAGGTTAAACCGTCTTCGCGAGCAGGCTCGCTCCCACATTTGTTTTGTGGAACCCTCTGGATCAATACTCCGACACTTCTGGCATAACACTTGCTCTTGCCTTGCCGTGCGACTGTGAAAACCCGATTAGTGACGGATTATTGGCATGGCGAAGAGCGAAGCAGCAGCTGTAAAAGACCCCGCGACCAAAGGCAAACTCAAGATGATCATCCTGATCGTGGTGGCTCTGCTGCTGGCGATCGGTGTGTCCGTGGGCGCGACCTGGTACTTCATGCACAGCGCTCAGAGCAAGCCTGCCGCCGCGGCCGAGACCGTGCCGGTCGGCAAGCAGCCGGCGATTTTCGAGCCGATGGCGCCGGCGTTTGTCGCCAACTACAACCAGAACGGCCGTCAGCGCTACATGCAGGTGAGCATCACCATGCTGGCGCGTAACCAGGCCGATCTGGAGGCGCTCAAAGTGCATATGCCGGTGATCCGCAACAACCTGGTGATGCTCTTCTCCGGTCAGGATTTCGCCACACTGGCGACCCCGGTCGGCCAGGAGATGCTGCGCCAGAAGGCCACAGCCAGCGTCCAGGAAGTGGCGCAGAAAGAGCTGGGCAAAGTGGTGATCGAACAGTTGCTTTTCACTAATTTCGTACTGCAGTAGGAACACGACATGGCCGTGCAGGATCTGCTGTCCCAGGATGAAATCGACGCGCTGTTGCATGGCGTCGACGATGGTCTGGTACAGACCGATAACGCTGCCGAACCCGGCAGTGTCAAAAGCTACGACCTGACCAGCCAGGATCGCATCGTCCGTGGACGCATGCCGACCCTGGAAATGATCAACGAGCGTTTTGCCCGTTACACCCGCATCAGCATGTTCAACATGCTGCGCCGCTCGGCGGACGTTGCCGTCGGTGGCGTACAGGTGATGAAGTTCGGCGAATACGTGCACTCGCTGTACGTGCCGACCAGCCTCAACCTGGTCAAGATCAAACCGTTGCGTGGTACCGCACTGTTCATCCTCGACGCCAAACTGGTGTTCAAGCTGGTGGACAACTTCTTCGGCGGCGATGGCCGTCACGCCAAGATCGAAGGGCGTGAATTCACCCCGACCGAACTGCGTGTGGTGCGCATGGTGCTGGAGCAGGCCTTCGTCGATCTGAAGGAGGCCTGGCAGGCGATCATGGAAGTCAATTTCGAGTACATCAACTCGGAAGTGAACCCGGCCATGGCCAACATCGTCGGCCCGAGCGAAGCGATTGTGGTCTCCACTTTCCACATCGAACTCGACGGCGGTGGCGGTGACCTGCACGTGACCATGCCGTACTCGATGATCGAGCCGGTACGCGAAATGCTCGACGCCGGTTTCCAGTCGGACCTCGACGATCAGGACGAGCGTTGGGTCAACGCCCTGCGTCAGGACGTGCTCGATGTCGACGTGCCGATCGGCGCCACCGTGGCCCGCCGTCAGTTGAAGCTGCGCGACATCCTGCACATGCAGCCGGGGGATGTGATCCCGGTCGAAATGCCGGAAGACATGATCATGCGCGCCAACGGCGTACCGGCCTTCAAGGTCAAGATGGGCTCGCACAAAGGCAACCTCGCGTTGCAGGTGATCGAGCCGATCGAGCGGCGCTGAAGCGCCGCTCTCACCCCCACGCATTTAACTGAATTGTTGCCCGCCGAGGACAAATGATGAACGACGAAATGAACGCCCAGGACGATCAGGCACTGGCCGACGAATGGGCTGCGGCCCTGGAAGAGACCGGTGATGGCAGCCAGGCTGACATCGATGCGCTGCTGGCGGCCGACGCTGGCGCGGCAAGCTCCAACCGTCTGCCGATGGAAGAGTTCGGCAGCGTGCCGAAGAACAACGATCCGGTGACGCTGGATGGCCCGAACCTCGACGTGATCCTCGACATCCCGGTGTCGATCTCGATGGAGGTGGGCAGCACCGACATCAACATCCGCAACCTGCTGCAACTGAACCAGGGGTCGGTGATCGAGCTCGATCGTCTGGCCGGCGAGCCGCTGGACGTGCTGGTCAACGGCACCCTGATCGCGCACGGCGAAGTGGTGGTGGTCAACGAGAAGTTCGGCATCCGCCTGACTGACGTGATCAGCCCAAGCGAACGCATCAAGAAGCTGCGCTGAGTGAAACGGTTTCTCTGGGCTTTGCTGGCACTGCCATTGAGCGTGCTGGCCGCCGAGCCGTCGACGGCGACCACCGTGCCCGCTGCCACCGCGCCGATGGTTAACAGCGGCGTGGCCGGGCAACTGACGCAACTGGTGTTCGGTCTGTTGCTGGTGCTGGGGTTGATCTTCTTCCTCGCCTGGCTGCTGCGCCGGGTGCAGCAGGCCGGGCCGGCGGGCAAGGGCCAGGTGATCGAACTGATCGGCTCCCGCGCGCTCGGTCCGCGTGACCGATTGATGCTGGTGCAGGTCGGCAACGAGCAGATTCTGTTGGGCCTCAGCCCTGGCACCATCACCGCGCTGCACGTGCTCAAAGAGCCGGTGCCAGTGCCGAGCAGCAGCGAAAAAGCGACCCCGGAATTTGCCCAGCATCTGCTGAAGATTCTCGGCAAGGATCAAAAGGATAAGAAGTAATGGCTGCGATCCGCATCGTCTTGACGCTGGCCCTGATGCTGGCCGCGCCACTGGCATTCGCCGCCGATCCGTTGTCGATCCCGGCGATCACGCTGGGCACCAACGCCGACGGCGCGCAGGAATACTCGGTCAGCCTGCAGATCCTGCTGATCATGACGGCGCTGAGCTTCATTCCGGCGGCCGTGATTCTGATGACCAGTTTTACCCGGATCATCATCGTCTTCTCGATCTTGCGTCAGGCCCTCGGTCTGCAGCAGACGCCGTCGAACCAGATCCTTACCGGCATGGCCCTGTTCCTCACCATGTTCATCATGGCCCCGGTGTTCGACCGCGTGAACAACGATGCGCTGCAGCCGTACTTGGCGGAAAAACTCACCGCGCAGCAAGCGGTGGAAAAGGCCCAGGTACCGATCAAGGACTTCATGCTCGCCCAGACCCGCACCAGCGATCTGGAGCTGTTCATGCGTCTGTCCAAGCGCACCGACATCGCCACCCCGGATCAGGCGCCGCTGACCATTCTGGTACCGGCGTTCGTCACCTCTGAGCTGAAGACCGCATTCCAGATCGGTTTCATGATCTTCATCCCGTTCCTGATCATCGACCTGGTGGTGGCCAGTGTGCTGATGGCGATGGGTATGATGATGCTCTCGCCGCTGATCATTTCCCTGCCGTTCAAGATCATGCTGTTTGTACTGGTGGATGGCTGGGCGCTGATCATCGGCACTCTGGCCAGTAGCTTCGGAGGTGTTTCGCCATGACGCCGGAAGTGGCGGTCGATATCTTTCGTGAAGCGCTGTGGCTGACCACCTTGATGGTCGCGATTCTGGTGGTGCCGAGTCTGTTGGTCGGCTTGTTGGTGGCGATGTTCCAGGCCGCGACGCAGATCAACGAACAGACCCTGAGTTTCCTGCCGCGTCTGTTGGTGATGCTGGTGACGCTGATTGTGGGCGGTCCATGGATCGTGCAGACGTTCATGGAGTACATCATCCAGCTCTACAAAAACATCCCGATGGTCATCGGCTGAGCCATGCAATCGTTGCTTCAGCTGACCGACACCCAGATCAGTACTTGGGTGGCGTCGTTCATGTTGCCACTGTTTCGTGTCGCCTCGATGCTGATGGTCATGCCGGTGTTCGGCACCACCCTGGTGTCACGCCGCGTGCGGTTGTATTTCGCCGTGGCCATTACCGTGTGCATTGCCTCGGGGCTGCCGCCGATGCCGGCGGTCAATCCGCTGGCGCTCAGTGGCTGGTTGCTGATTGGCGAGCAGATTCTGGTCGGCGCGGTGCTGGGGTTTTCCCTGCAACTGTTTTTCCAGGCGTTTGCCGTGGCCGGGCAGATTGTCGCGATCCAGATGGGTATGGGCTTCGCCTCGATGGTTGACCCGGCCAACGGCGTCTCGGTGGCGGTCATCGGCCAGTTCTTCACCATGCTGGTGACGTTGTTGTTCCTGTCGATGAACGGCCATCTGGTGGTCTTCGAAGTGCTCACCGAGAGCTTCACCACGCTGCCGGTCGGCGGCGGCTTGATGACGGCGCAGTACTGGGAGTTGGCCGGCAAACTCGGCTGGGTGCTCGGGGCGGCGTTGTTGCTGGTATTGCCGGCGGTCACGGCGCTGCTGGTGGTCAACATTGCGTTCGGCGTGATGACCCGCGCCGCGCCGCAACTGAACATTTTCTCCATCGGTTTTCCGCTGACCCTGGTGCTCGGTCTGTTCATTGTCTGGGTCGGTCTGGCGGACATCCTCAATCAGTATCAACCGCTGGCCTCCGAGGCCCTGCAGTTGCTACGCGAACTGGCACAGGCGCGCTGAGGCATGGCTGAGAGCGAAAGCGGTCAGGACAAAACAGAAGACCCCACGGAGAAACGCAAAAAGGACTCCCGTGAGAAGGGTGAGATTGCCCGCTCCAAAGAGCTCAACACCCTCGCGGTGATGCTCGCCGGCGCCGGTGGTCTGCTGATCTTTGGCGGCATGCTGGCGCAGGAATTGATGGACCTGATGCGCCTCAATTTCAACCTTTCGCGGGAAGTGATCATGGACGAGAAATCCATGGGCACCTTCCTGCTGGTTTCGGGCAAGATCGCCCTGGTCGCGATCCAGCCGGTCATGATCACGCTGTTGCTGGCCGCATTGATCGGGCCGATCTCCCTCGGCGGCTGGCTGTTCGCCGCTGGCTCCATGGCGCCGAAATTCAGCCGGATGAATCCGGGTGCGGGCCTTAAACGCATGTTCTCGATGAAGGCCGTGATCGAACTGGTCAAGGCGCTGGCCAAGTTCATCATCACGCTGTTTGTGGCACTGATGGTGTTGTCGGCCGACATCGATGACTTCCTGCGGATCGCCCATGAACCGCTTGAGCAGGCAATCATTCACAGCGTGACGCTGGTGGGCTGGAGTTCGCTGTGGCTGGCCTGCGGGCTGATCATCATCGCGGCGGTCGACGTGCCGGTGCAGCTCTGGGAAAGCCACAAGAAACTGCTGATGACCAAGCAGGAAGTGCGCGACGAACACAAGGATCAGGAAGGCCGGCCAGAGGTCAAACAGCGCATCCGCCAGACCCAGCGCGAGATGTCGCAGCGGCGGATGATGGCGGCGATTCCCGACGCCGACGTGGTCATCACCAACCCGACCCACTACGCCGTGGCGCTCAAGTACGATTCGGAGAAGGGCGGCGCGCCGGTGTTGCTGGCCAAGGGCAGCGATTTCCTCGCGCTGAAGATCCGCGAAATCGCCGTCGCCAACAACGTCATGCTCCTCGAGTCGCCGGGGCTGGCGCGCTCGATCTACTACTCCACCGAACTGGAACAGGAAATCCCCGGCGGCCTCTATCTGGCCGTTGCCCAGGTGCTGGCCTACGTCTACCAGATCCGCCAATACCGCGCCGGCAAGGGCAAACGCCCCGATCCACTCAAGGACGATTTGCCGATCCCGCCGGATTTGCGCCGCGATTCCTGATCCTGCCAAAAAAAACCGCCACCCCGATTTAACGGGGTGGCGGTTTTTTTATGCCTGAACACAAATCCCCCCCCCTGTAGGAGCTGCCGAAGGCTGCGATCTTTTGATCTTGATCTTAAAAACAAGATCAAAAGATCGCAGCCTTCGGCAGCTCCTACAGGGGAGGGCAGAGAAGCGTGTTACTGCGGCAATTGCAGATTATCCAGCGCCCGATTCACCGCCAGTTCGCCGAGCATGATCAATTGCGCGATGCCCAGCAGCGTTCTGCGCTGCGACGCCGGTATGAGGTGAGCGAAGTCATGGGCGATGGTTCTGGCTGAGGCGAGTGTTTCGCAGGCATCGGCCAGCAGTTCTTCGTTTTTGAAGTCGGCGGTCACGGCGTACATCCTGCGGGTTCTGCGCGGCGGTGGGGTGGCTCCGGGCGCACAGAGGTAGTGGTCGAGCGCGCGGTCGGCGGCATCGTGGAGCTTTTTCGAATCGAGGGATTCGTAGGGGGAGGTGGGGTCGGTTTCGGGCGGGTTGGGTGTAGGTTTGATCATGGTGAAGCTCCTTGAGAAATGGAGCCGTCAGCCATCGCTGCTAAACGAAGAGGTGGCGGCTTTACGCGGGTTAGCAGACCAGGCTCAAGGATCCCGGCGCACCGAAGTGCCCCACGCAAAGCCACCATAACGTCATGGCGGAACCTGCGTGCCTTGAAAATTGGCGAGCTGCTAAACCCGGTCACTGAACATTCAGCGACCGATCCACAATAGAACCCGCCCCCCAAGGCGCACAAGCCGGCGGATTCTGGCTTAGCTGTAGGCAATGGCGCAAGGAGGTGTAGCCCGCAAGGCGTGTCTGGAGGTGTCTTTTAAACACCGAAGTTTGAAGGGCGGCTGAGCGAGCAACTGTCAGGCTGAGGGTCTGGTTTGTCGCTGACAGGATCTCAGGGACAATTTGTTGACTGCGCCGGGTTAACGGCGCCATCCCAATAATCACCTTTCGTCTGGAAGCAGGTCGTACCTGTCAGGTTTTACAGGTGTGGATTAAGTGCATTTGCGGTTTGCTTGCTGGGTGGTGCTGCACAGTCGGTGCGCACACTTCTGTGACAACAGGGAGAAAGACAATGAAAGGCAAATTCGACAGCTATGACCAAACTACGGGTAAGATCACCATTGTGGCGGACGAAGAAACCAATAAGGCGGGCAGTCCAGTCGACTCTCTTCCCGAAAATTTCACTCCTTCCCGGTTGGTTGCCAGGTTCGAGTTTGAGGATGAGTATGCCGAACTACGTAGTTCGGTCTATGAAATTAAAACTGAAAATGAGAAAAAGAAATACGAGCTCATCGTTCCTGAGGCGCATAGAGGCATTATTAACATCGCACCGGGTGCGAGCGTTGAGTTTGAACTTGTGAGCGAGGGGTCAATGGAAGTGAAAAGTATCAGTTACTAAGTAGTCTGGTGTTTTAAAAATCTTTCCGATTTCATCGGATCTGCGCCGCGATTCCTGAACCTACCGATAAAAAACGCCGCCCCGGTTTGACGAGGCGGCGGTTTTTTTATGTCTGACCCACTGATATCTCGGCGCCTGTCGCCGTCATTGTGGTGAGGGAGCTTGCTCCCGCTGGGCTGCGTAGCAGAGCCAAAACCTGAGACTTCGATCTTTCAGAAATAGCGCGAATTCAGGGTTTACGCCTTTAAATAGAATGCAAAAACATCCCGGGCAGCATGTCCACCCGGGAGCGTGAACAGAACATAAAGCAGGCCTGTCTCTGCGGGGCGCTTAGAGAGTGCTCGCTAAACCGTCATTTCGAAGTTGTCAAAAAATATGCCGTCTGGAGCGGCGGAAATGATGGTAACGCTGTATATGTTGTCGCGGATGAATACGAGTTGATCTGCCCTTATTCCTCTATTGATTCGCAAGAATTTTGTTTCTAGTAAAGATCCATTTTCATCACGAGCTTCAACTCTGTGATTGTCATAGTCGACATGTGTGTACCAAAAGCTCACACGAGAACACGACCTTCCAAAATTGAATTCGGCCTGTGCACTATTTAAACCAAAAAACTTTCCATCAACTTGTCCTGGATAGAGGCCCTCGCCAGTAGCTACTTCGATTCCCCAAATAAAATATATGGAATCTTTTTTTGGAGGGTGATTTTAATGTGGGGGGTTATGAATTCGCCTTCATTTTTGTCTAAAAATTCTGGAAATGAGTTGAAGTTTTCCGATAGTTGAAGAGGTTGATTTTGAACTGTATACAAACGTAGTGGTGTACTCACTGCTTCCGAAACTTCTGAAGTTCCTTTGGCGTTGATCAGGAGTTTGACGTGTAGTTTGCTACCGTCTTGCAGACTTTTGAGAAAGGTTGCAGGGATCGGCCATGCGAAATCGCCAAGTGATTCAATCTTTACGCCATCAGGCTCGATGCACCTGACGTTTTCGCCTTGTTCATTCACGCCTTCATAGATTCCCCACACCGTGTGTTCTATCGCCTGATGTACCCACCGAGTCGATTTCAATAAATCGGCAGTCGATAATTTTCTTACGTCCAGAGTGCCGTCCTTATTATTTGCAACATCCGTTGTCGGCAACCGAGCATCTTCGTCCGCCATCTCCATCACACCGAACCTCACTGCCTCCGATGACCCTGTCAGTTCACCGTTGCGATTCAAATTCCAGCGAAACTTAATATCCTGTCCATGTCGCGCCGCAAGAAACGCCGGGCTCAACACCGTGTTCACCTGCTTGTCGCTGTTGAATTCCACCAATGGAAATTGGGGCGAGCCTGCTGGTGGATTGACCTCCACCAGGCGTGCCTTGTCGCCGCTCAGTGCTTCGGGGAATTCAATGCGCACCTTTATGCCGTCCGGGTAGGCCAGCACATCAATCGGATCGATGGCCGGTGCTACAAGAAACGGTGGCGGCAGCTCCGTCAGCGCCGTGCCGATGCGCAATGTCAATTCCCGGGATTGCCCTAGCGGCACGCCGCCGCGCTGAATGCTGTAATCCGCGACCACCGTGCCGTTCAGGTTGGCGGTCACGTATTTTTTATCCACGGTGATGCGTACCGGCCGGCCGGCGGTGGCGGGGATCAGGTCGACATGATCACTGATGCTGCCGCCGCTGGCGGAGCCGCGCCAGCGGTAGTTCACGCGATCCTTGTCCTGGGTGCCGAGGTACGGCACCACCAGCGTGGCACCGGTGGGTGGCACGTTGTCCGGGTCGAGCATGTCGTTGGCATCTGCGCCCTCGACTTCCGGTCGGTTGAACGTCGGCAAGGCCACGCCGACCTGCATCATGAACGGCAGCGACTCGCGGACGCTCAATAGCCCCGTTTCGCTGTTGGTGACGATGTAATAGACCTTGACGTTCAGGCCGTTGAAGCGCTGGATTTCGGCATTGCTCACACTGCGCAGGACGGGCTGATTGTCCGCTACGTTGCCGACCGGGCGGGGATCTTCGTAATAAACGGTGTCGTTGCCGGGCGTCCGGGCCCACCAGATCAGGTTGATCAGGTCACTGCTGTTGCGACCGGGATACCAAGGGATGTTCACGGTTGCCCAAGTGGTCTCCGGTGGCAACGTCCCGCCCGGTGCTTCGTCGACGGTAGGGGCGACCAACTGACTGATGTCGCCAATCACCGTGACACTGAGATTTTTCGAAGGGCGGTCGCTTTCACCGTTGCGACGGCGCACATAGCCGACCGAGGCGGCGCCTTTGGCGATGGCTTTGACGGCCGCGTTGGGGATGGTGAAATCGAGCTGGAAGGGCACGTACATCACCCCTTTCTCCAGCGGCCCGACGATGATCTGCGACCCTTGCGCCGGGGTACCGATCCAGGTCAGGAGCACCTTGTCGCCCACTTCAAAATCATCTTTGGTGATATACACGCGGGCGTTCACATCGTCATCCCCGAGCTGATCGAGTTCGATGCTGACGGTTGGAATGCCGTTGACCAGCACCTGCGGTTCGTCCAGCCGATTGCCGCCGAGGTCCACCAACAGGTGATGTGTCGCCGACCACGGCGCCCGCTCGTCCGGGTAATTGCCGCAGCGATCAATGACCTGATAAGCCACCGCCACGCGCGCTCCGTCTCCGGCCGCCTCGATAACGGCGCGGCTGAAAACGACCGCGATCGGGTGGCCGATCGGGTCCTGCGCCTGCTGGGGCGTAACGACATGCACCAGTTGCTGGCTGCCCCAACGGGCGAGAATGCGGTCGTATCGGGTGAGGTTGCGGTAGGGCACGATGTGCATCGTCACCCCGCTGGGCGGCAGCGTCTCATCGACCTCGTCATGGGAGAGTGAGAACTTGAGATCAGAGTGGCCGTCATCGCCCGGAATGTCATCGTACTCGCCAGGGCGCGTGAGTTTGACCAGCAAGGTCATGACGGGGGTCGAGTCCTCCGGGGTCTGGTTCTTGCGCGTGATCCGGTAGAAGACTGGCGTGGCATCCCCCTCAAGCACGTGGTCCTTGGCAATGGTGAAAGCTACATCCTGGTTGAGCTCGGCATCGTTCTCGATGGATTTGCTCCAGACCGCTGCACTGTCATTACCCCAGAACACTTCGGCATGATCGCCAACGGACATGGTCAGCCAGGCGGAAATGATGCCTTGCAGATCGCCTTCCACGGCTCTGATGGGAATGCCTGCGTCATAGTGTTCGGCAGGGCTGAGGTTGACCAGTGCCGGAAAATACAGAGGTCTGAGGGCTTGAGGGGGTTGCTGGCTGGACATCTGGCGAACTCCGGTCGGGGGCTGGGTGACGGAGTTACTGAGCGCGCGTTGGAGGAATTGGGCACCTGTCAGATCTGACAGGTGCTGGCGGGTTTCCGACAAGTGGTCATGTGGGCTGAAGGAAAGAGGCGACAAACCGCAGCCGGGTTAAATGAGGTGGCGATTTTTTTATGCCTGGAGACATGTGTCGGCTGTAAGGCCGCCTTCGCGAGCAAGCTCGCTCCCACAGGGGAACTGTGTGATACCCCCAATCTGTGTTCATTGCGACGCGATTCCTGATAAATCAAAAGACCGCGACCTTCCGCCTGTCTGAAAAAGACCTCTACCTGTTAGTTCTGACAGTGGACACAAAGGGCATTCAGCTATCCCATGTTCCTTGGCAGGTTTCCCGGGCAAGTCGCCTTCTGACCTGTCTTAACATTCGCCAAGGAGAAGATCATGCCAGAGAACTACAGAAAGCTTGAAGGAATGAGGTTCGAGTTCGTTTCCGGGGCGGTGGCGAAAGAGTCTGATCATATCGCTTGCACGTTCACTTTTAAGGCGATGTTGGACTTCACGCATTTCGTGCACATGAGCAATGCGTATGTGCCGGGCTATCTCGATTCGTATATCAATGCGATCAAGCCAAGGTTGGACGGGGTAGCCCACCATAGTCTCTACAACCGATTCAATAGTGCCGCTGGCAACATTGGCACCGTTGAAGAGTTGGTCAGGGTTTTCTCTTCGCCCAATAACTACTCCGATACATGGGGGAGCAATGGCACTGCCCTGCAGATGCGTTATCACAAACCACAATTTCACATGGTTGGTGATCAGTTACAGGTCACGGGTGGGCAGGACTTTCGATGGGAGGTCGAGGGGGAGATCGAGCCGCAGGATGTGCCGGACATTTACTTTGTCTGGGCACTGATTGTGTTGAAGGCGTACCCCGAAGATCCTTTTCATCAGCCTGAGGAAATCGTGACATTAGGCTATTCTGAGGAGGCGTTTGTCGACGTGGGAGGGAGTCCGATCCGTAAGGGTACGCGCTACCTGGTGGGCCGCGATTTGCGTCTTGGTGCGATTAATCCAGAGCAAATTTTGACTGCCGGATATCCGTGAGTGCGCGGGTTTTTCTGATTTTTGTTCACCTGCGCTAAGGGTGATAGCCGTCCTGCGCCTGTTTTGCGGTCGGCTCCATGGTGCCTGGCTTCAGGCAAGACAATTCCCCGAAACAAACCTCAATTTCAATCCCCGGCAAAAGTTGGAAGGCTTCTTGCAGTAGCCGCCGTGCGCCCGCTTCGGGCGTCAAAAGTTTGCTTTAAAGGAACGGGGAAAACCGGTGGATCGCTCTCAGTTATTCAACACTGCTCGCTCGAATGTTGCCGACCTCAGTCGAGGCAATCTGGGCGTGCCGTTGTTGCTGCTGGTCATGCTGGCCATGATGATGCTGCCGGTGCCGCCGTTCCTGCTGGACGTGTTCTTCACCTTCAACATCGCCTTGTCGATTGTCGTCCTGCTGGTCTGCGTGTACGCGTTGCGGCCGCTGGATTTCGCGGTGTTCCCGACGATTCTGCTGGTGGCGACGCTGCTGCGGCTGGCGTTGAACGTGGCCTCGACGCGGGTGGTGATGCTCCACGGTCAGGACGGCCACGCCGCCGCCGGCAAGGTGATCCAGGCCTTCGGTGAAGTGGTGATCGGCGGTAACTACGTGGTCGGTATCGTAGTGTTCGCGATCCTGATGATCATCAACTTCGTCGTGGTGACCAAGGGTGCCGGGCGGATTTCCGAGGTGAGCGCGCGTTTCACCCTCGACGCAATGCCCGGCAAACAAATGGCGATCGACGCCGACCTCAACGCCGGTCTGATCGACCAGAACCAGGCCAAGGCGCGCCGTCAGGAAGTCGCGCAAGAGGCCGAGTTCTACGGTTCGATGGACGGTGCCAGCAAGTTCGTGCGGGGTGACGCCATCGCCGGCTTGCTGATCCTGTTCATCAACCTCATCGGCGGCATGGCGGTCGGTATCTTCCAGCACAACATGAACTTCGCCGACGCCGGCAAGGTGTACGCCTTGCTGACCATCGGTGACGGTTTGGTGGCGCAATTGCCATCACTGTTGTTATCGACAGCGGCAGCGATCATGGTGACCCGTGCTTCCGGTTCGGAAGACATGGGCAAGCAAATCAACCGGCAGATGTTCGCTTCGCCCAAAGCACTGGCAGTGGCGGCTGGTCTGATGGCGGTCATGGGCCTTGTTCCGGGCATGCCGCATTTCTCGTTTCTGAGCATGGCCGCGCTGGCCGCCGGTGGCGCCTACTTGTTCTGGAAAAAGCAGAACGTCGCCAAGGTGCAGGCGCTGCAGGAAGTTCAGCGTCAGCAGGAACTGCTGCCGTCGCCGGCCCGCGCCATGGAGACCAAGGAGCTGGGCTGGGATGACGTGACGCCGATCGACATGATCGGCCTGGAAGTCGGCTATCGCCTGATCCCGCTGGTCGATCGCAATCAGGGCGGGCAGTTGCTGGCGCGGATCAAGGGCGTGCGCAAGAAGCTCTCGCAGGACCTGGGCTTCCTGATGCCGACCGTGCACATTCGCGACAACCTCGATCTGGCGCCGAGTGCCTACCGCCTGACACTGATGGGCGTGATCCTGGCCGAAGCCGAGATCTACCCGGATCGCGAACTGGCGATCAACCCGGGGCAGGTCTACGGCACACTTAACGGCATTACCGCCAAAGATCCGGCTTTCGGCCTGGAGGCGGTGTGGATCGAAGTCAGCCAGCGCGCGCAGGCGCAATCGCTCGGGTACACCGTGGTCGACGCCAGTACCGTGGTGGCGACGCACTTGAACCAGATTCTGTACAAACACTCCAGTGAGCTGATCGGCCACGAAGAAGTGCAGCAACTCATGCAATTGCTGGCCAAAAGCTCGCCGAAACTGGCTGAAGAGCTGGTGCCGGGCGTGGTGTCGCTGTCGCAATTGCTCAAGGTGCTGCAGGCATTGCTGGCCGAACATGTGCCGGTACGCGACATCCGCAGCATTGCCGAAGCCATCGCCAACAATGCCGCCAAGAGTCAAGATACCGCCGCTTTGGTGGCCGCCGTACGCGTCGGCGTATCCCGCGCCATCGTCCAAAGCATTGTAGGCACTGACTCCGAGCTGCCTGTGATCACCTTGGAACCAAGGTTGGAACAAATATTGCTCAATAGTCTGCAGAAGGCAGGACAAGGCTCGGAAGAGGGCGTTCTGCTGGAGCCAAGCATGGCCGAGAAGCTGCAGCGTTCGCTCATCGAAGCGGCGCAGCGCCAGGAAATGCAAGGTCAACCGGTGATCCTGTTGGTAGCAGGCCCGATCCGCGCGATGCTCTCGCGTTTCGGTCGCCTCGCCGTCCCGGGGCTGCACGTGCTGGCCTACCAGGAAATTCCGGACAACAAGCAAGTGACCATCGTTGCGACAGTAGGGCCCAACGGCTGAGGTAGTGGTTTATGCAAGTTAAGCGTTTTTTCGCCGCCGATATGCGTCAGGCCATGAAGCTGGTTCGTGATGAGCTGGGCGCTGATGCCGCCATCATTGGCAACCGCCGCATTGCCGGCGGCGTCGAGCTGACGGCGGCGCTGGATTACAAATTGTCGGCGCTGGCGCCGCGGGTTCCGAACATGGAACTTGAGGACGAACTGCGCAAGACCCAGTCGCGCATCGTCACCGCTCAGGCCGAACTGAGCCTGCGTGGCGAAGCCGATGGCAATAGCAATCGCCAGATCTTTGCCGGGCTGCCGTTGACGGCCGGCCTGCCACTGACCGCTGCCGAGCCGTTGAGCGAACCGACCTACGCCGCCCCGGCGCGTCCGGCTCCGGCTCCGGCACAGACGTCCGCTGGTGTCGATCCGCGTGCGCTGGATTCTATGCGTTTCGAATTGAACAGTCTGCGTGAGCTGATGGAAGTGCAGCTCGGCACCCTGGCCTGGAACCAGCTGCAAGGCAGCCGTCCGGCGCAAGCCAATCTGTATCGCCGCCTGCAGCGCATCGGCCTGTCCGGGCCGTTGTCGCGCGACCTGCTGGCGATGATCACCGACATCGAAGAACCACGTCAGGCCTGGCGCATGCTGCTCGCGCACCTGGCGCGGATGATTGCCGTACCGGAAGTCGAGCCGCTGGAAGAGGGCGGGGTCATTGCCATGGTCGGCCCGGCCGGCATGGGCAAGACCACCACCCTGGCCAAACTGGCTGCGCGCTACGTGCTCAAGTACGGCGCGCAGAATGTGGCGCTGGTCAGCATGGACAGCTTCCGCATCGGTGCGCAGGAACAACTCAAGACCCTGGGGCGGATTCTCAACGTGCCGGTGACCCACGTCGATCCGGGCCAATCGCTGGTTCAGGCGCTGGACCCGCTGCTGCGCAAACGCGTGGTGCTGATCGATACCGCCGGCCTGCAGGCCAGCGATCCGGCGCTGCGCATGCAGCTGGAAAGTCTGGCCGGGCGTGGCATTCGTTCAAAAAATTATCTGGTGCTGGCAACCACCAGCCAGAAACAGGTTCTAACCGCCGCTTATCACAGTTACAAGCGTTGCGGGCTTGCCGGCTGCATCCTGACTAAACTGGATGAGACGGCCAGCCTTGGCGAAGTGTTGAGCCTGGCGATCAGTCATGAACTGCCGGTCGCGTACCTGACCGATGGCCCACGGATTCCGGATGATCTGCATCTGCCGCGCCGTCATCAGCTGGTCAGCCGCGCCGTCAGCGTGCAAATGCAGGAAGAACCCAGCGAAGAAGCCATGGCTGACATGTTCGCTGATATCTACCACAGCCCGACCAAGCAGGTTGGCTGAGGTAATGAACAGTTTTTGTACCTACATCGATGGTCTGCCATGCATTGTTCCGGTTGTGAACGCGCAGCCAGTAATGTGGCCTCCGTCTATGCAAGACAAGGTAAAGAAATAACATGGGCAGCATGCATCCCGTACAGGTGATCGCGGTGACCGGCGGCAAAGGTGGCGTCGGCAAGACTAACGTGTCAGTGAACTTGTCTCTGGCGCTGGCAGAGCTTGGCCGTCGGGTCATGCTGCTGGACGCTGACCTGGGGCTGGCGAACGTCGACGTTCTGCTGGGACTGACCCCCAAACGCACGCTGGCCGATGTGATCGAAGGCCGCTGCGAGCTGCGCGACGTGCTGTTGCAGGGCCCCGGCGGGATCCGCATCGTGCCGGCCGCTTCCGGCACCCAGAGCATGGTGCACCTGAGCCCGGCGCAACATGCCGGTCTGATTCAGGCCTTCAGCGACATCGGCGACAATCTCGATGTACTGGTGATCGACACCGCTGCGGGCATTGGTGACTCGGTAGTCAGTTTCGTGCGCGCGGCGCAGGAAGTGTTGCTGGTGGTCTGCGACGAGCCGACCTCGATCACCGACGCCTACGCGCTGATCAAACTGCTCAACCGCGACTACGGCATGAACCGCTTCCGCGTCCTCGCCAACATGGCGCAGAGCCCGCAGGAAGGGCGCAACCTGTTCGCCAAGTTGACCAAGGTCACGGATCGCTTTCTCGACGTCGCCTTACAATACGTCGGCGCGGTGCCGTACGACGAAAGCGTGCGCAAGGCAGTGCAGAAGCAGCGAGCGGTCTATGAAGCCTTTCCGCGTTCCAAGTGCGCGCTGGCGTTCAAGGCGATCGCGCAGAAGGTCGATACCTGGCCGCTGCCTGCCAACCCGCGTGGGCATCTTGAGTTTTTCGTCGAGCGCCTCGTGCAGCAAACGGCAGGGCCTGTGTTATGACCGCCAGCGGTATGAACTACTACAAGAAATCGGCACGTGACGCGCAGTACGAGTTGATCGAGCGTTACGCGCCACTGGTCAAGCGCATTGCCTATCACCTGCTGGCGCGCTTGCCGGCGAGTGTGCAGGTCGAAGACCTGATTCAGGCCGGGATGATCGGCCTGCTCGAAGTCTCGACCAAATACGACGCCAGCAAAGGCGCCAGTTTCGAAACGTACGCGGGCATCCGGATCCGCGGCGCGATGCTCGATGAAGTGCGCAAAGGGGATTGGGCACCACGCTCGGTTCACCGCAACACCCGTATGGTCAGCGACGCAATTCGCTCAATTGAAGCTAAAACCGGCCGTGATGCTAAAGATCACGAGGTTGCGGCCGAACTCCAATTGAGTCTCGATGATTACTACGGGATTTTGAATGACACGCTGGGCAGCCGGCTGTTCAGTTTCGACGACCTGCTGCAGGACGGCGAACACGAAGGGCTGCACGAGGATGGCGCCAGTGCTCATCTTGAGCCGTCACGCGATCTGGAAGATGAACGCTTCCAGGCTGCGCTGGCGGACGCGATTGCCAATTTGCCGGAGCGTGAGCGACTGGTGTTGGCGCTGTACTACGACGAAGAACTGAACCTCAAGGAAATCGGTGAAGTCCTTGGCGTCAGTGAATCGCGGGTCAGCCAGTTACACAGCCAGTGCGCGGCCCGTTTGCGGGGGCGTTTGGGGGAGTGGCGAGCGCGCTGAAGGCAGTGTGGGGACACTGCGAACGAGGCTGGTGCGGTGATGAACGGCACCGGTCTTGCTCTGTTGTGCTCCAGACAGTCATCGAGTGCTTTGCCGGATTGATTGAAATGGCGCGTCCAGGTGCTGGGCGCGTTTAAGACTGCTTGGAGGTCGAATTGGACAAGAACATGAAAATCCTCATCGTTGATGACTTCTCAACGATGCGGCGGATCATCAAGAACCTGCTGCGTGATCTGGGGTTCACCAACACCGTCGAGGCCGACGATGGCACCACTGCCATTCCGGTGCTCAACAGCGGAAGCATCGACTTTCTGGTAACGGACTGGAACATGCCGGGCATGACCGGTATCGACCTGCTGCGCCACGTGCGTGCCGATGAAAAACTCAAGCACCTGCCCGTGCTGATGGTGACTGCCGAAGCCAAGCGCGAGCAGATCATCGAAGCGGCCCAGGCCGGCGTGAACGGCTACGTGGTCAAACCTTTCACGGCTCAGGCGCTGAAAGAAAAAATCGAGAAGATTTTCGAACGCATCGGCTGATGAACGCGCGGGGGAGCTATGGAGCATAACGAATCTTCACAGGGCGATTTCGAATCGACCCTGAAAAAACACGCGGTCGAACTGGTCGAGAGCCTTGAAAAAGGCAGGTTCGGCGACGCTGTGCAACTGATCCATGAGCTCAATCAGACCCGTGACCGTGGCCTGTATCAGGAAGTGGGCAAGCTCACACGCGAACTGCACAGTGCGATCGTCAACTTCCAGATCGATCCGCACATGCCGCAGGCCGAGGAAGTGTCGCAAATCACCGACGCCACCGAACGCCTGGGCTATGTGGTCAAGCTGACCGAAGCCGCGGCCAACCGCACCATGGATCTGGTCGAAAGCGCGACCCCGGTGGTCAATGGCCTGGCTGAAGAAGCCCAGGCCCTGAGCACCGATTGGGGCCGCTTCATGCGTCGTGAAGTCGGGGCTGAGGAGTTCCGCGAACTGGCGCGCCGGGTCGACGGTTTTCTGTCACGCAGCAGCACGGACAACCGTGCGGTGTCGAGCAACCTGAACGACATCCTGCTGGCTCAGGATTACCAGGACCTCACCGGTCAGGTGATCAAGCGTGTGACCCAACTGGTCACCGAAGTCGAAAGCAATTTGCTCAAACTCGTCCTCATGGCCAGTCAGGTTGACCGCTTTGCGGGCATCGAACACGACCGTGCCGCGATGCTTGCAGAAAAAGATCCACAAAAACATCTCTCGCAGGGTGAAGGTCCGCAGATTCATGCCGATAAACGAGAAGACGTTGTGTCCGGTCAGGACGATGTGGACGATTTGTTATCCAGCCTCGGATTCTAGAGTTTTGGAATTTTAGGTTTTTTGGGTTTTTAGACCTGTAGGAGCACCCCATTAATGAGCTTCGGCGCCGATGAAGAGATCCTTCAGGATTTCCTGGTTGAGGCCGGCGAGATTCTTGAGCAACTGTCCGAGCAACTGGTCGAGCTGGAAAGCCGCCCGGATGACGCAGATCTGCTCAACGCAATTTTTCGCGGTTTCCACACTGTAAAAGGGGGCGCCGGCTTCCTTCAGCTCAACGAGCTGGTGGAGTGCTGTCACATCGCCGAAAACGTGTTCGACATCCTGCGCAAGGGTGAGCGTCGCGTTGATGCAGAACTGATGGACGTGGTGCTTGAAGCACTGGACGCGGTGAACAGCATGTTCAGCGAAGTCCGTGAACGTGCACCGATCACGGCCGCCACTCCGGAACTGCTGGCCGCGCTGGCGCGTCTGGCCGAGCCGCAATCGGCGGACGAAGCTCCGGCTTCGCCGGTGGCCGAGATGATCGAAGAGCTGGTCGTCGAAGGCGATTCAAGCGATTCGGGCGACATCACCGATAACGAATTTGAACAGCTGCTGGATTCGCTGAACGCCGTCAAGGCTGAAGCCGAAGCCCCGGCCGCCGCTGCGCCTGCGCCGGCTGCCGATGCGGCCGCCAGCGATGAAATCACCGACGCCGAATTCGAGTCGTTGCTCGATCAGTTGCACGGCAAAGGCCAGTTCGCGCCAGACGCCGTCGCACCGACCGCGGCTGCTCCAGCGGCACCGGCGGCGGGTGACAGCTCGGACATCACCGACGACGAATTCGAAGCACTGCTCGATCAATTGCACGGCAAGGGCAACTTCGCCGTCGAAGCACTGGAATCGGCTATTGCTTCGGCACCGGCTGCGCCTGCCGCACCGGCGGCCGCGGCTGCCGGCAGTGATCTGATCAGCGATCACGAATTCGAATCGCTGCTCGACGAATTGCACGGCAAAGGCAAGTTCACCGACGTTGGCGCCGCTGCTGCGGGCACCGCGTCGACCGTGGCTGCGCCTGCCGCCAAGGCTGCTGCCGCTCCGGCCGCTGTGCCTAAGGCAGCTCCCAAGCCTGAACCGAAAGCCGAAACGCCAAAACCGGCTGCCGCTGCTGCACCGGCGCCGGCCCGTGCTCCCGCTGCACCGCCGCCGGAAAAACCGGCGAGCGAAGCCGAGACCACCGTGCGTGTCGACACTGCGCGTCTCGACGAAATCATGAACATGGTCGGCGAACTGGTGCTGGTGCGTAACCGCCTGGTGCGCCTGGGTCTCAACAGCGGCGACGAAGCCATGTCCAAGGCCGTGTCGAACCTCGACGTGGTCACGGCGGACTTGCAGACCGCAGTGATGAAGACCCGGATGCAGCCGATCAAGAAGGTCTTCGGGCGCTTCCCGCGTCTGGTTCGTGACCTGGCGCGTCAGCTCAAGAAAGAGATCAACCTGGAACTGGTGGGTGAAGAAACCGACCTCGACAAAAACCTTGTCGAGGCCCTGGCCGACCCGCTGGTCCACTTGGTGCGCAACGCGGTCGACCACGGCATCGAGTCGCCGGAAGAACGCGAAGCTTCGGGCAAGGCTCGTGGCGGTCGCGTGGTACTGGCGGCCGAGCAGGAAGGCGACCACATCCTGTTGTCGATCTCCGACGACGGCAAGGGCATGGATCCGAACGTCCTGCGTTCGATCGCGGTAAAGCGCGGTGTGATGGACAAGGACGCGGCCGATCGCCTGAGCGATACCGAGTGCTACAACCTGATTTTCGCCCCGGGTTTCTCGACCAAGACCGAGATCTCCGACGTGTCCGGCCGCGGTGTCGGCATGGACGTGGTGAAGACCAAGATTTCCCAGCTCAACGGCTCGATCAACATCTACTCGACCAAGGGCCAGGGCTCGAAGATCGTCATCAAGGTGCCGCTGACGCTTGCGATCATGCCGACCCTGATGGTCATGCTCGGCAATCAGGCGTTTGCGTTCCCGCTGGTCAACGTCAACGAAATTTTCCACCTCGACCTGTCGACCACCAACGTGGTGGATGGCCAGGAAGTGGTGATCGTGCGGGACAAGGCGCTGCCATTGTTCTACCTCAAGCGCTGGCTGGTCAGCTCCGCCGCTCACGAAGAGCAGCGTGAAGGCCATGTGGTGATCCTGTCGGTGGGCACCCAGCGGATCGGCTTCGTCGTCGATCAACTGGTCGGCCAGGAAGAAGTGGTCATCAAGCCATTGGGCAAAATGCTGCAGGGCACTCCGGGCATGTCCGGCGCCACCATCACCGGTGACGGCCGCATCGCGCTGATCCTCGATGTTCCAAGCATGCTCAAGCGTTACGCGACGAAGCGTATTTGAATCCGGGGCGGCGGGGCGACAACGTCCCGCTGCACCTAATGGAGTGTTTATGGCAGTCAAAGTCCTGGTGGTGGACGATTCGGGTTTTTTCCGCCGCCGCGTCTCGGAAATTCTTTCAGCGGATCCGAGCATCCAGGTGGTCGGCACGGCCACCAACGGTAAAGAGGCGATCGATCAGGCCCTGGCCCTCAAGCCGGACGTGATCACCATGGACTACGAGATGCCGATGATGGATGGCATCACGGCGGTGCGGCACATCATGCAGCGCTGCCCGACCCCGGTGTTGATGTTCTCCTCGCTGACCCACGAAGGCGCCCGGGTCACCCTGGATGCGCTGGACGCCGGTGCGGTGGATTTCCTGCCGAAGAATTTCGAAGACATTTCCCGTAACCCGGAGAAGGTCAAGCAACTGCTGTGCGAGAAGGTCCACAGCATCTCGCGCAGTAACCGTCGTTTCAGTGCCTACAGTGCGCCGGCTCCGGCTGCTGCACCGACGCCTGCGCCAGCCCCGGCGGCTTCGAGTTTCAGCAGCCACAGCACTGCTGCTCCGACGCGTCCGGCGCCGGCTCCAGCACCTGCTCGCGCGTCAGCCGCCAGCGCGTCGTCGCCGGCACCGAAACGCAAAGCCTACAAACTGGTTGCCATCGGTACCTCGACCGGTGGTCCGGTTGCCCTGCAACGGGTGCTGACCCAATTGCCGGCAAACTTCCCGGCGCCGATCGTGCTGATCCAGCACATGCCGGCGGCGTTCACCAAGGCCTTTGCCGAGCGTCTGGACAAGCTGTGCCGCATCAGCGTCAAGGAAGCCGAGGATGGCGACATCCTGCGTCCAGGCCTGGCGCTGCTGGCCCCGGGTGGCAAGCAGATGATGATCGACGGCCGTGGCGCGGTGAAAATCCTGCCGGGCGACGAGCGTCTGAATTACAAGCCGTGCGTGGACATCACCTTCGGTTCGGCGGCCAAGTCCTACGGCGACAAAGTTCTGGCGGTGGTCCTCACCGGCATGGGCGCCGACGGCCGTGAAGGCGCGCGTCTGCTCAAGCAGGGCGGCAGCTCGGTATGGGCCCAGGACGAAGCAAGCTGCGTGATCTACGGCATGCCGATGGCCATCGTCAAAGCCGATCTGGCTGACGCGGTCTACGGCCTGGACGACATCGGCAAGCACATCGTCGAGGCGTGTATCTGATGGATGTTTTAAGCCTTATCGGGATTATCCTGGCGTTCGTCGCCATCATCGGCGGCAACTTCCTTGAAGGCGGCCACCTCGGCGCGCTGGCCAACGGCCCGGCGGCGCTGATCGTTCTCGGCGGCACCATCGGTGCCGCGCTGTTGCAATCGCCGATGAGCGCCTTCAAGCGCGCCATGCAGATCCTCGCCTGGATCCTGTTTCCGCCACGGGTGGATCTGGCTGGCGGCATCGACCGCGTGGTCAACTGGAGCCTCACCGCGCGCAAGGAAGGCCTGCTCGGCCTGGAAGGCGTCGCCGATGCCGAACCCGACAACTACTCGCGCAAGGGCTTGCAACTGCTGGTTGACGGCGCCGAGCCGGAGGCGATCCGCAGCATCCTCGAAGTGGACTTCTACACCCAGGAAGCCCGCGACATCGAAGCGGCCAAAGTCTTCGAAAGCATGGGTGGCTACGCGCCGACCATCGGCATCATCGGTGCGGTGATGGGGCTTATCCATGTGATGGGCAACCTCGCTGATCCGACGCAATTGGGCAGCGGCATTGCCGTGGCATTCGTCGCGACCATCTACGGCGTGGCCAGTGCCAACCTGGTGTTGCTGCCGGTGGCGGCCAAGCTCAAGTCAATCGCGTTGCGGCAGTCGCGTTATCGCGAAATGTTGTTGGAAGGTATTTTGTCGATCGCCGAAGGTGAAAACCCTCGCTCTATCGAGCTGAAGCTTCAGGGCTTCATGGATTGATGGGGGTAATGGACTATGGCTCGCCGCAGGCATCAGGAAGAACACGTTAATCACGAGCGCTGGCTCGTGTCCTACGCGGATTTCATTACGCTGCTGTTCGCGTTCTTTGTGGTGATGTACTCGATCTCGTCAATCAACGAAGGCAAGTACAAAGTCATTTCCGAAGCGCTGATCGGGGTTTTCACTGACTCCGATCGCTCGCTCAAGCCGATCCCGATCGGTGAGGAACGACCGAAAACCGTCACCCCGGCCAAGCCGCTGGTCAAGGACAGCGAGCAGGTCGATGCCGGTATCGCCGGGGCCAGCGATCCGCTGAAAAGCATTGCCGATGACATCAGTGCCGCGTTCGGCGACTTGATCGCTTCCAACCAGATGACCGTGCGCGGCAACGAGTTGTGGGTCGAGATCGAACTCAATTCCAGCCTGTTGTTCGGCAGTGGCGACGCGATGCCGAGTGACATCGCCTTCAACATCATCGACAAGGTCGCGGCGATCCTCAAACCGTTCGACAACCCGATTCACGTCGAAGGCTTCACCGACGATCAGCCGATCCGCACCGCGCAGTACCCGACCAACTGGGAACTGTCCTCGGCGCGTTCGGCGAGTATCGTGCGGATGCTGGCGATGCAGGGCGTCAACCCCGGACGTCTGGCGTCGGTGGGTTACGGTGAGTTTCAGCCGGTGGCCAACAACGCCACCGCCGAAGGTCGGGCGAAAAACCGTCGTGTGGTGCTGGTGGTGTCGCGCAATCTCGATGTGCGCCGCAGTCTGACCGGTACCGGGACCGCCAATGCGCAACCGGACGCAGCATTGAAGCGTGCTGGCACACAAACTGCACCGACCCCGGTCAAGACGCCGGGACGCGAGAGTGCCGTCAATTCTCCGTCGCCCGCATTAATACGCTGAGCTATGTCTCGGTCGAGGATCTCGGCCGGGAGGAACGAACCGAATGAGAGTCTGGGCAGTCGCCAATCAAAAGGGTGGTGTCGGTAAAACCACATCTTCCATCGCTTTAGCCGGATTGCTGGCGGAGGCGGGCAAGCGCGTGGTTGTGGTCGATCTCGACCCGCACGGCTCAATGACCAGCTATTTCGGCTACGACCCCGACAGCCTGGAACACAGCAACTACGACCTGTTTCTGCACAAGGGCAGCGTGCCGCAAGGCTTGCCCGGGCAGTTGCTGTTGTCGACCAGCGACGAACGCATTTCCCTGTTGCCGTCCAGTACCGCGCTGGCCACCCTTGAGCGCCAGTCGCCGGGGCAAAGCGGTCTGGGCCTGGTGATCGCCAAGAGTCTGGCGCAGCTGTGGCAGGACTTCGATTACGCGATCATCGACAGCCCGCCGTTGCTCGGCGTGTTGATGGTCAACGCCCTGGCCGCGAGCCAGCAACTGGTGATCCCGGTGCAGACCGAGCACCTGGCCGTCAAAGGTCTGGAGCGCATGGTCAACACCCTGGCGATGATCAACCGCTCGCGCAAACAGGCGTTGCCATTCAGCATCGTGCCGACCCTGTTCGACCGCCGAACGCAGGCGTCGCTGGGTACCTTGCGCGTGCTGCGTGACAAATTCCCGGAAGAGATCTGGCAGGGTTACATCCCGGTCGATACCCGTCTGCGCGACGCCAGCCGGGCCGGGGTCACCCCTTCGCAGTTCGACGGCAAGAGTCGTGGCGTGCTGGCTTACCGCGCGCTGCTCAAGCACCTGCTGGCGCAACAACTTGTTCCGCAGGTGGCCTGAGATGACTGTGTTCCGATCACGCATGCCTGACTTGTACAAAACCTGTGGGAGCGAGCCTGCTCGCGAAGCAGGCGACGCGGTTTCCCTGTCTGGCGCTGTTGACCGATGAACCGCCCGATCAAGTTGACGTCGAAGCCGCAGTTGGCGTTGCAGTCCTATCTGGATAGCTTGCTGCAGGAAATCCCTGATGAGTTGCCGGTCGAGGCGCCGGTCGAGGTGGTCGAAAGTACCGAAGCGCTGGATGAGTTCCAGGCTGCGGTGCTGGAAGAGCAGGCGCGTGATGCGCAGAAGGTTGTGAAGCCGGTTGCCGCGCCTGCCGTGGCGCCCGTTGCCAAAGCACCGGTGGCGTTGATCGAAGAAGCCGAGCCGCCGCGCGCGCCGGTTTCGACACTCGCACCGCTGCTACAAACCCAATTGCTGAAAACCGCGCCGGAACCGGTCGTGGCTGAACCGGCGCCGGTGGCACCCGTCGAGCAGACGCGGGTACCGCCGGTGGTCGAAGTGCACTTGCCACCGAGCAACACGCCACCCCCGGTGGACACCGATGGCCGACCGGCCTGGGCTGCCGAAGCGTTCGAGTGCCTGTTGTTCGATGTTGCCGGGCTGACGCTGGCGGTGCCGCTGGTGTGCCTCGGTTCGATCTATTCGCTGGCCGGCCACGAGTTGACGCCGCTGTTCGGGCAGCCGGAATGGTTCCTCGGGATTCTGCCGAGCCAGGCCGGCAATCTGAAAGTCTTGGACACCGCGCGTTGGGTCATGCCGGATCGCTATCGCGATGACTTCCGTCAGGGCCTGCAGTACGTGATTTCGGTACAAGGTTACGAATGGGGCCTGGCGGTGCATCAGGTCAGCCGTTCGTTGCGTCTGGATCCGAATGAAATCAAATGGAGAAGTCACCGGGGTCAGCGGCCATGGCTCGCCGGCACGGTGATAGAGCACATGTGTGCATTACTTGATGTAGCCGCGCTGGCCGAGTTGATCGCCAGCGGCGGGGCAAAGCACTTGGGCGGCCACAAGCCGCTACATAAATCGACATAGCAGCCGACATAACAGTCAGGCGAAGGCATTGTTCAATGCCTCCACACAGAACACACACCGCCCAGTGCGGTTTTTTCGAGGGGTCAGGGTATGAGTAGTCAGGCGACGAATGCAAAAGGTTCTGAAGATCCGATCCTGCAATGGGTGACCTTCAAGCTGGACAACGAAACCTACGGCATCAACGTGATGCGCGTTCAGGAAGTCCTGCGGTACACCGAAATCGCTCCGGTACCGGGTGCGCCAAGCTACGTGCTGGGCATCATCAACCTGCGCGGTAACGTGGTCACCGTGATCGACACCCGTCAGCGCTTCGGCCTGAACAGCGGCGAGATCAGCGACAACACCCGTATCGTCATCATCGAAGCCGACAAGCAAGTGGTCGGGATCATGGTCGACAGCGTGGCTGAAGTGGTTTACCTGCGTCAGTCGGAAATCGAGACCGCGCCGAACGTCGGCAACGAAGAGTCGGCCAAGTTCATCCAGGGCGTGTGCAACAAGAACAACGAGTTGCTGATCCTGGTCGAGCTGGACAAGATGATGAGCGAAGAAGAATGGTCGGAACTGGAGAGCATCTGATTGATTCTCGAAGTTGCGGTCATTGTCCTGTTTCTGTTCTGGGCAGGCACGCTGGCAATGTTTCTGGCGTACATCAAGGCGCAGCGGGTGATCGCGGCGCAACAGGCTCAGGGCGATGCGCTGCGTGATCAGCGCATCAAGGACCTGGCCAAGCGCGTCGACGACTACCAGAACGGCAACGTGCGCATGGGCGAAGCCCTGCACGAGCTGCGCTCGGTCGTCGGTCCGTTGCCGGACAAGATTGTGGCGCTGGAACAGCGCGACCCGTCGAGCCTGTCGTTCGCCCAGGCGGCGAAACTGGTGGGCATGGGCGCGAGCGTCGATGAGCTGACTCAGTCCTGCGGCTTGACCCAGGCTGAGGCGGAGTTGATGCGCAAGCTGCACAGAAGCTGATCATTGCGATCAGGCTGAAATAGCCATTCGCGAGCAGGCTCGCTCCCACATTCGATCACGGTTTAATGTGGGAGCGAGCCTGCTCGCGAAGGCGTCTTGGAAGTCTCAGTAATCATCCCCGCGTTCGGTAACGTCCTTCTCCATCATCGGCGCATCCGGATCCTGTCCCTCGGGGAATTTCCCCTTCAGATTCCACGCAAACGCGATGATCTCGGCAATCGTGCGGTACAGCTCCTCGGGGATGCTGTCGCCCAGCTCCATTCGCGCCAACAGCCGCACCAGCTCGGCGTTTTCATAGATCGGCACTTCACAGTCGCGGGCAATCCGCAGGATTTCTTCGGCCAGTTCTTCGTCGCCCTTGGCGGTGAGGGTCGGGGCGTGGTTGCCGTCGTATTTGAGGGCGATGGCCTGGCGTGGAACAGTGGAATCATTCATGCGGTTTCGTCGACCCAGCGGTGTTCGAGACGGGTTTGATTGCCTTGCGGCGGGGTGCCGAGGTGGCAGTCGAGATCACCGACGTTCAGCCCGCGATCAAGCAGACGCTGGCGCAGCGCGAACAGGTTGGTTTCGATCAGGTCGGCGGTGTACGGGCGCTCGGCCCAGAGCTGACTCGACAGGCTGCCGGCAATCAGCTGCGCCTGAATTTGCATCGGCCCCAACGGCTCCATGTCGAAGGCCAGATCGACGCGCCACAGTTGCTGTTTGGGCTCGCGCTCGTCGCGGCGTTCGTTGGGTTGCGGTTCTCTTTCCGGCGCTTCTTCGCGCTGGAACTTGACCTGCAACGGCACGATGTCCTGCAGGTTACGCATGGGGATTTCCAGCTGCCAGGTGCTGAGCAAGCGGCCGTCATCGGTGACTCCGGTCTGTTCCAGACTCGACAACTGATGGCTTTGCAGGCGCGACACGGCTGCGGCGGCGAGGCGCAGCAGATGTTCCAGATCGCCTTCGCCGTCCTGGCTTTGCAGCAGGCGGTCGGGCAGCGGGAAACTGCTCGGCACGGGTTTGGCGCTGACCTGGCCGAGGGTGCCGAGGGCGTTGCGCACGAAACTCGGCAGCGCTTGCGCCAGGGTGTTGGCGGCGATGATCGCGTTGAAACTGGCATTGCCCGGCACACCCGGGGACAGTTGCGCGATCAGTTTGAGCAGATCGGCTTTCATGTCCGGGGCCAGTGCCGGATTCTGTCCGCTGAGCAATTTGGCTTCGAGGAAGGCGCCACTGTTGGCCAGGGCCAGGGCCACGCCTTTGGCGCTGCTCATCTGCTGCACATCGGGCAGATTGGCAAGCAGACGCACGACGGCAGCGCGCAGATCCTGCGAGGTCTGATCATCGTCGCTCGGCAGGTTTTGCAAAGCATTAAGCAAACCGTCCAGCGAGCCTTGGCGACTCTGCTGGCTGAGCAGTTGCTGGCTCACCGCCAATTGCTCCTGACGGCTGCTCAATGGCACGAACTTGAGGGTTTGCGAGTCTTCGACCAGTGCCGAAAGCAGGGTGCCGATGCGCAGCGGCGTCGGGCTGTCGATGTCCAGTGTGGCGCCACTTTGAGCAGTGTTGAGCAGACTCACCAGCGAGCGGTACACCGTCGGCTGCCCCGGCACTTGCGGCAGTGTCTGCGAGGTCAGCACCTTGCCTTGCAGCAGTGTGCCGACCGGCAATTGCGCGGTGTCGATGCGGGTGAGGGCGGCGACGCTGCTGGCGATGGCCTGCTGCACGGTGATTGCCAGATTGCCCGCCGATGGCTGAGTAACCGCCAGGTTGGTGCCGGTCGGCAACGGCAGGTTGCTGCTGGCTTGTACGGTGGTCTGGCGGCCGCCGTCGACGGTCACCTTGAGCAGCAGTTGAAAAGTCTGATCCGCCTGTTTGAGTGACAACACCTCGGCCTGAGCGCTTTGCCCGGCACCGATCAAGCCTTCGACCGGGGTCAGCAGCTTGAGCAACTCACCGCTCATCACCAGCGGGCGCGTGTTCGCCGGGGTGGTGGGCGGAAGCGGGAGGATGTTCATTTCGCCTGTCATACGCGGACACAACCTGAGGAAATTGCGCTCTTGGGAGTAAGGCACGGCATGTATAATGCCGCGCGTCTTGCGCTTCGTTCAGAAAACATAGCAATTGTTTGATCCAGCTCTCTGCTTCGCACCGTCATTGCATTTATCCTGCATCTCTTTAACGGCCGCGCCAGAGCCGACTTGAACCGTATAAGGCCCGTGATCCCTTGACCAGTCCTGTCCTGCAAACCGTTGCCCTTGCCTGCGAGCGAGACCTGCGGCTGCTCTTCGAAAATCTCGAATTGCGACTGGCCAGTGGCGATATGGTGCAGATCAGCGGCCCCAACGGCAGCGGCAAGACCAGCCTGCTGCGCCTGTTGTCCGGGTTGATGCAGCCGACCAGCGGTCAGGTGCTGCTCAACGGTCAGCCTTTGACCGCACAACCGAGCGAACTGGCGCGCAACCTGTTGTGGATCGGTCACGCCGCCGGGATCAAGGATCTGCTGACCCCGGAAGAGAACCTGTCCTGGCTCTGCGCCCTGCATCGGCCCGCCGCGCGCGAGGCGATCTGGCAAGCATTGGCTGCCGTAGGATTGCGCGGTTTCGAAGATGTTCCCTGCCACACCCTGTCCGCCGGTCAGCAACGCCGCGTGGCACTGGCGCGGCTGTATCTGGACAGCCCGCCGCTGTGGATTCTTGACGAGCCGTTCACTGCGCTCGACAAACAGGGCGTGGCGCAACTTGAAGAGCACCTGGCCGGGCACTGCGAGCGCGGCGGTCTGGTGGTGCTGACCACGCACCACACGCTGAGCCGGATGCCGGCCGGTTATCGCGATATCGATCTGGGGAACTGGGCAGTATGAGTGTGTTCGGCCTGCTGGTTGCCCGTGAGTCCCGCCTGCTGTTTCGTCGCCCGGCGGAACTGGCCAATCCGCTGATTTTCTTCGCCATCGTCATCGCTTTGTTCCCGCTGGCCGTCGGCCCGGAAACTCAAGTCTTGCAAAACCTGTCCCCGGGGTTAGTCTGGGTGGCCGCGCTGTTGTCGGTCCTGCTTTCGCTGGACGGATTGTTTCGCAGTGATTTCGAAGATGGCTCCCTGGAACAGTGGGTCCTTTCGCCGCACCCGCTGCCCCTACTGGTGCTGGCCAAGGTGCTGGCACACTGGCTGTTCTCGGGACTTGCACTGGTTCTGCTCTCGCCGTTGCTGGCGTTGATGCTCGGTCTGCCGGTCGCCTGCCTGCCGGTGTTGCTGTTGTCGTTACTGCTGGGTACCCCGGTGCTGAGCTTGCTTGGCGCGGTGGGTGCGGCGCTGACGGTTGGTCTGAAACGCGGCGGCCTGTTGCTGGCGTTGCTGATTCTGCCGTTGTACATCCCGGTGTTGATCCTTGGCAGTGGCGCCTTGCAGGCCGCCTTGCAAGGCATGCCGGCGACCGGGTATCTGCTGTGGCTGGGTAGCCTGACCGCCCTGGCGATCACCCTGACACCTTTTGCAATAGCGGCTGGCCTGAAGATCAGCGTCGGCGAATAATGAGGTCTGGTTAAAATTTAACCAGCAAAGACCCTGAGACTGCTCACACCGATGAGCGGCACCCGTGATGGAAACAGTATGAACTGGACCTGGTTTCACAAGCTCGGCTCGCCCAAGTGGTTCTACGGCATCAGCAGCAAGTTCCTGCCGTGGTTGAGCATCGCAGCGTTGCTGCTGATCAGCGTTGGCGTCGTCTGGGGCCTGGCCTTCGCGCCGCCGGACTATCAGCAGGGCAACAGCTTTCGCATCATCTATATTCACGTGCCGGCGGCGATGCTCGCGCAGTCGATCTACGTGATGCTGGCGGTGTGCGGCGTGGTCGGGCTGGTGTGGAAAATGAAACTGGCCGACGTCGCCCTGCAATGCGCGGCGCCGATCGGCGCGTGGATGACCGCCGTGGCGCTGGTCACCGGGGCGATCTGGGGCAAGCCGACCTGGGGCTCGTGGTGGGTCTGGGATGCGCGGCTGACGTCGATGCTGATTCTGCTGTTCCTGTATTTCGGGGTGATCGCGCTGGGCAACGCCATCAGCAACCGCGACAGCGCCGCCAAGGCCTGCGCCGTGCTGGCGATCGTCGGGGTGATCAACATTCCGATCATCAAGTACTCGGTGGAGTGGTGGAACACCCTGCATCAGGGCGCGACCTTCACCCTCACGGAAAAACCGGCGATGCCCGCTGAAATGTGGCTGCCGCTGTTGCTGACGGTGCTGGGGTTCTACTGCTTCTTCGGTGCCGTGCTGTTGCTGCGCATGCGCCTTGAAGTACTCAAGCGCGAAGCGCGCGCCAGCTGGGTCAAAGAAGAAGTGCAGAACAGCCTGGAGGCCGCGCGATGAGTTTCGCTTCATTCGGCGACTTTCTCGCCATGGGCCACCACGGCCTGTACGTCTGGTCGGCCTACGGCATCTGTCTGGCGGTGCTGATCCTCAACGTGGTCGCACCGATTGCGGCCCGCAAGCGCTATCTGCAACAAGAGGCGCGTCGTCTGCGCCGGGAGAACGGCAAGTGAATCCGCTGCGCAAAAAACGTCTGACCCTCATTCTGGCGATCCTGGTCGGGGTCGGCGCTGCTGTCGGCCTGGCCCTCAGCGCCCTGCAGGAAAACATCAACCTGTTTTACACGCCGACCCAGATCGCCAACGGCGAAGCGCCGCACGACACGCGCATCCGCGCCGGCGGCATGGTCGAGAAGGGCTCGCTGCAGCGTTCGCCGGACTCGCTGGACGTCAAATTCGTCGTCACCGACTTCAACAAAGCCGTGACCATCACCTACCGCGGGATCCTCCCGGATCTGTTCCGCGAAGGGCAGGGCATCGTCGCCCTGGGCAAGCTCAACGCCGATGGCGTGGTAGTCGCCGATGAAGTGCTGGCCAAGCACGACGAGAAGTACATGCCGCCGGAAGTGACCAAAGCGCTGAAAGACAGCGGTCAATCTGCACCGACCCCAGCGAAGGAGGGTTGATTGATGACGTCTGCACTGTTTATTCCCGAGCTCGGCCATCTGGCGATGATTCTGGCGCTGTGTTTCGCATTGGTGCAGGCCGTGGTGCCGCTGCTCGGTGCGTGGCGCGGCGACCGTCTGTGGATGGGCCTGGCCCAGCCGGCGGCGTGGGGCCAGTTTGCGTTCCTGCTGTTTGCCTTCGGTTGCCTGACCTACGCGTTCATGACCGACGATTTTTCGGTCGGTTACGTGGCGATGAACTCCAACAGCGCCTTGCCGTGGTACTACAAGTTCAGCGCGGTATGGGGCGCCCACGAAGGGTCGCTGCTGCTGTGGGCGTTGATCCTCGGTGGCTGGACCTTCGCCGTATCGGTGTTCTCCCGGCAGTTGCCGCAAGTCATGCTCGCCCGGGTGCTGGCGGTGATGGGCATGATCAGCACCGGCTTCCTGCTGTTTCTGATCCTCACCTCCAACCCGTTTTCGCGGATCCTGCCGCAGATTCCGGCGGATGGTCGTGACCTCAATCCGCTGCTGCAGGACATCGGCCTGATCGTGCATCCGCCGATGCTCTATATGGGTTATGTGGGGTTCTCGGTAGCCTTCGCCTTCGCCATCGCCGCACTGCTCGGTGGTCGTCTTGATGCTGCTTGGGCGCGCTGGTCGCGGCCGTGGACGATTGTCGCCTGGGCGTTTCTCGGCATCGGCATCACCCTCGGTTCGTGGTGGGCTTACTACGAACTCGGCTGGGGCGGCTGGTGGTTCTGGGACCCGGTGGAAAACGCCTCGTTCATGCCATGGCTGGTCGGCACCGCGCTGATCCACTCGCTGGCCGTCACGGAAAAACGTGGGGTGTTCAAGAGCTGGACGGTGTTGCTGGCGATTGCCGCGTTCTCGCTGAGCCTGCTTGGCACGTTCCTCGTGCGTTCCGGCGTGCTGACTTCGGTGCACGCGTTTGCCTCCGATCCTGAACGCGGCGTGTTCATCCTGATCTTCCTGCTGTTCGTGGTCGGCGGTTCGCTGACGCTGTTTGCGTTGCGTGCGCCGGTGGTCAAGAGCCAGGTCGGCTTCAACCTGTGGTCACGGGAAACCCTGCTGCTGGGCAACAACCTGGTGCTGGTGGTGGCGGCGTCGATGATCCTGCTCGGCACCCTGTATCCGCTGATTCTCGATGCGATCAGCGGCGCCAAGCTCTCGGTCGGCCCGCCGTATTTCAACGCGCTGTTCATCCCGCTGATGGCGTTGCTGATGCTGGTGATGGCGGTCGGCGTGATCGTGCGCTGGAAAGACACCCCGGTGAAGTGGCTGGCGAACATGCTGACCCCGGTGCTGCTCGGCAGCGTCGCATTGGCCGTGGTGGCTGGTGTCGCTTACGGCGATTTCAACTGGGCGGTGATCGCGACGTTCCTGCTCGCCGCGTGGGTGTTGCTCGCCGGTGTGCGCGACATCTTCGACAAGACTCGCCACAAGGGCCTGATCAAAGGTCTGCCAACTCTGACCCGCAGCTACTGGGGCATGCAGATCGCGCATTTGGGCATCGCCGTGTGCGCCCTCGGTGTAGTGCTGTCGAGCCAGAACAGTGCCGAACGCGACCTGCGTCTGGCGCCGGGCGAGTCGATGGACCTGGCCGGTTATCACTTCATCTTCGAAGGCGCCAAGCACTTTGAAGGGCCGAACTTCACCTCCGACAAGGGCACCATCCGGGTGATCCGCGATGGCAAGGAAGTCAGCGTGTTGCACCCGGAAAAACGCCTGTACACCGTGCAGAGTTCGATGATGACCGAGGCCGGGATCGACGCCGGTTTCACTCGCGATCTCTATGTCGCCTTGGGCGAGCCGCTGGAAAACGGCGCGTGGGCGGTGCGGGTTCACGTCAAACCGTTCGTGCGCTGGATCTGGTTTGGTGGTCTGCTGACCGGTCTGGGCGGATTGCTGGCGGCGCTGGATCGGCGTTATCGAGTCAAGGTCAAAGCCCGGGTGCGTGAAGCCCTCGGCCTGCAAGGAGCGGCTGCATGAGACGTTGGTTGATGCTGGTACCCCTGGCGATTTTCCTGCTGGTGGCGGTGTTTCTTTATCGCGGTCTGTACCTCGATCCGGCGGAACTGCCGTCGGCGATGATCAACAAGCCCTTCCCGGAATTCAGCCTGCCGAATGTGCAGGGCGACAAGACCCTGACCAAGGCCGACATCCTCGGCAAACCGGCACTGGTCAACGTCTGGGGCACCTGGTGCATTTCCTGCCGGGTCGAGCACCCGGTGCTGAACAAGCTGGCCGAGCGTGGCGTGGTGATCTACGGCATCAACTACAAGGACACCAACGCCGATGCGTTGAAGTGGCTGGCCGAATTCCACAACCCGTACCTGCTGGACATCCGTGACGACGAAGGTTCGCTGGGTCTGAACCTCGGCGTGTACGGCGCGCCGGAAACCTTCTTCATCGACGCCAAGGGCATCATCCGCGACAAGTACGTCGGGGTGATCGACGAACAGGTCTGGCGCGAAAAACTCGCAGCCAAATACCAGGCGCTGGTCGATGAGGCCAAGCCATGAAGCGTTTTATGGCTGCCGTGGTCTTGGGTTTGAGTCTGGCCGGTGTGGCCCACGCCGCGATTGACACCTACGAGTTCGCCAAGGAAGGCGATCGCGAGCGTTTCCGCGAGTTGACCAAGGAACTGCGCTGCCCCAAGTGCCAGAACCAGGACATCGCCGACTCCAACGCACCGATTGCCGCAGATCTGCGCAAAGAGATTTTCCGCATGCTCGGCGAGGGCAAGGACAATCAGCAGATCATCGATTTCATGGTTGATCGCTACGGTGATTTCGTCCGCTACAAACCGGCGCTCAACGCCAAGACTGCACTGCTGTGGTTCGGCCCGGCCGGGTTGCTGCTTGGCGGTCTGGTGGTGATTGTGCTGATCGTGCGCCGTCGTCGCGGTCAGCGCGCCGAAACCCCGTCATCGCTGTCCACCGAAGAACGTCAGCGCCTCGACCAACTGTTGGATAAAAACCAAGAATGATTGATTTCTGGCTTGCCGCAGGGCTGTTGCTTCTGGTCGCCCTGAGTTTTCTGCTGATTCCGGTTTTGCGTGGCCGTCGCGCCCAGCGTGAAGAGGATCGAACTGCCCTGAACGTCGCGCTGTATCAGGAACGCGTCGCCGAGCTGCAAGCGCAGCAGGCCGAAGGCGTGCTCGATGCGGCGCAAATGGACAGCGGTCGTGCGGAAGCGGCGCGTGAACTGCTCGCCGATACCGAGGGCGTTGCCGCACCGCGTGTGTCGAAACTGGGCAAGCCGTTGCCGTTGTTGGCCGCGGTGCTGGTGCCGGTGTTGGGCCTGGGTCTGTACCTGCATTTCGGTGCTGCGGACAAGGTCGAGCTGACCCGCGAGTTCGCCCAGGCGCCGCAGTCGATGGAAGAGATGACCCGGCGTCTGGAACGAGCCGTCGCCGCGCAACCGGATTCGGCGGAAGGTCTGTACTTCCTCGGTCGCACCTACATGGCCCAGGATCGCCCGGCGGACGCGGCGAAGATGTTCGAACGCGCCGCCAACCTTGCCGGTCGCCAGCCGGAGCTGCTCGGTCAGTGGGCACAGGCGCAGTATTTTGCCGATGGCAAGAAGTGGTCGGACAAAATCCAGGCCCTGACCGACGAAGCGCTGAAAGCCGACCCGAAAGAAGTCACCAGCCTTGGCCTGCTCGGTATCGCCGCGTTCGAAGGCGAGCGTTATCAGCAGGCCATCGACTATTGGAATCGCTTGCTGGCGCAATTGCCAGAGAACGACAAGTCCCGCGAAGCCCTGCAGGGCGGCATCAACCGCGCCACCGAACGGCTTGAAGCCAGCGGCGGCAAGGTCGCCGCCGCACCGGCCGCCAAGGTTGCCGCACTGCTCAAGGTGCGCGTCGATCTGGCCAGCGAACTCAAAGGCAAGGTGCAACCGGGCGACAGCGTGTTCATCTTCGCCCGCGCCGTTTCCGGCCCACCGGCACCGCTGGCGGCCAAGCGCCTGACCGTGGCGGACCTGCCGGTGACCGTCGAACTGGGCGATGCCGACGCGATGATGCCGCAGTTGAAACTGTCGAACTTTCCTGAAGTCCAACTGGTTGCGCGCATCTCCCGCGCCGGTCAACCGACCGCCGGGGAGTGGGTGGGTCGCAGCGGCCCGCTGGCCAGCAGCACCACCGCGCCGCAAACACTGACCATCGACAGCCCGGACCAATAACCCCGGAACCCACAGGAAAGCACCGCCATGCACAGCCTCGCCCGCATCACCGTCATTACATTGGCCTTGAGCATGAGCGCATGTGCGGTGCACCGACCGGAACCGACCACCAACCTGCCACCCATCCCGCCGTCACAACCGAGCCCGACCCCGTCGACCTCGCCGACACCCGGAAAAAGCATCCCGGCCAAACCGTCCAAACCGGTGCCACGCACCTCGGCCAGCTTCGCCCCGCCACCGGGCGGCAACAGCCACTGGGACCAGAAGCTCGGCGTCTACGTCCTCGATGACCAGCCCAACACCTTCTACCGCCAGCGCACCTACTTCCGCTGGAACAACGGCTGGACCCGCTCAATCAGCCCCAACGGCCCGTGGGAAGACACCGATATCCACGGCGTACCGCCGGGATTGGGCAAACAGTTCGGGCAGTAATGAAAAACGGCGATCTCTGGATCGCCGTTTTTTTGTCTGGTGTTCACAAAATGATTATTCAGAGAATCGCACGATAGGCGCTTAGCGCCCGAACTGACTCAACCAATCCCTGTCGCTGCAAAAGATCCAGAAACGGCTCAACGGCTATCGGCGGCAATTTAAGTTGTTGGCGCTGCCGTTGCGCTGCAGCGATAACAACTGCCTGATCAAGGTGAAACAGGTTTTCGACAAACTCATCAGGGTGTTGGGCCTCGAGGCCATAGGGGGCGAGGCAGGTATCGGGAAAATCTTTCAGGTTGAACGTCACGATCACCCCTGCACCACAGCGTATGGCTGCGGCCAGAACATGGCGGTCGTTGGTATCGGGTAAGGAAAGTCCGGTGATCAGGTCTTCAAAATCGTAGACACAGGCATCCGGGATCGCACGATCCATAAGCTCGGACGTGCGATCCAGTTGCTCTATCGTCAGATCGGTTCGGTTTTTCAATAAATTGCGTTTCCATTCGCGGTGAATCTGCTGAGTCCATCGGGCCCGAAATCGCCCCGATAGCGCGAGCCACATCAGGAAGTCTCTCAATGGGGCGGGGTACAAAACACATGCATCGTATACAGCGGTGAAAGGTGAATGCCTCACTCGTATCCTGTCCTTAACGCCTGTGCCTGCTCCGCGAGAAGCGCCATTGCCTGCTCGCTGGCGGTGTCGCGCCGGGTTTTATAGTCCATCAAATCGGCGAAACGCACACGTCGGTGCTTGCCGGTTTTGTGGTAGGACAACTCGCCACTTTCCAGCAGTTTTATCAGGTGCGGGCGTGAGACATTGAGCAGGTCGGCGGCTTCCTGAGTGGTCAGTTCGGCGTGCACCGGTACGACTTTGACCGCGTTACCCTCGGCCAGCGCCGCCAGAATATCCATCAGCAGTTGTAATGCCGAGGTCGGCAGCTCGACCTGATGCGCCTGGTTCTGTTGGTCGAAAATCTGGATGTGCTGGGTTTCGAATTGGGTCGCCAGGTAGGCGGCGAGCGCGCGTTTGCCTTCAATTGCGGCTTTGACTTCGCGCTCCACCGGGAGGTTGAGAGAGGGGTGAAGGACGATCGACATAATGAATTCCAGCATTTTGAAGAGAAGATGCTGGAACGTTATTCGAATTAAACGAAAATCGCAATAAACGAAACAGAAGCCGGTTCAGTTCAGGTGTGTCAGCAAATTTTCCATGTACTCCACAAACGCCCGCGCCTTCGCACTGACCATCCGCCCCGTGGGGAACACCGCCCACAAATCCTGATCCGGCAAACGCCAATCATCCATCACCGCCCTGACCGCGCCGCTTGCCAGCTCCGGGGCGAACATCCATTGCGAGGCGATGGTCAGGCCCTGATCGGCCAGCACGGCTGCGCGCAAACCTTCGGCGGCGCTGACGCGCAGGCGGCCGGTCAAGGTTTGCGTCTGCTGTTCGCGGCCTTTGGTGAAGGTCCAGGTGGCGCCGCCGCTGAGGTTGTAGACAATGCCTTGATGCTGATCCAGATCGGTCGGGCAGCACGGCTCACCGTGGCGGGCGAAGTAGGCCGGGCTGCCGAGCACCACGCGGCGGCAGTCGGCGATTTTGCGCGCGGTGAGACTGGAGTCACTGAGTGGGCCCATGCGCAGGGCGACGTCGATGCCTTCTTCGACCAGATTGATGTTGCGGTCATCGAGCATCAGGTCGATGTTCAGGTGCGGATGCTGAGCGAGAAACGCCCCCAGTTGCGGCACGACGTGCAGGCGACCGAACGTCACCGCCGCGCTGATCCGCAGGTTGCCGCGCAAACCGCCGGCACTGCCACGGGCAGCGTTATCGGCCTCATTGGCTTCGTCGATGGCGCGTCTGGCTCGCTCGAAAAACGCCAGGCCGGCCTCGGTCGGCGTCAGGCCACGGGTCGAGCGCAGCAACAGGCTGACCGCCAGGCGTTTCTCCAGTTGAGCGATGGTTTTCGACACGGCGGGTTGGCCGATATTCAGCCGTCGGGCGGCGGCGGAAAACGAGCCGGTTTCGACGACGCAGACGAAGGTTTCCATGGCGGCGAGGCGGTCCATCTCAGATCCTTGTGCAATCTTCAAGCATTCAGAGGAGCCCTGTGGGAGCGAGCTTGCTCGCGAAGGCGTCGGATCAGCCAGCACATTTGTTGAATATCAGACTGCTTTCGCGAGCAGGCTCGCTCCCACAGAGGAACAGGGTGTTGGCCAGGATGTAGCTTTGCGAGTCGCTGAGTTTAATCCGTGGACAAGACTGTGCCATCGATCACATGCGGTAAAACAACCGAACGTCGTTCTGCAGATTCATGTGCTTGAGTAAAGATAACTCTAGGGTTACTTTTATTCGGCCGGAGCAAGGAGGCGGTAGGTGCAAAGCAGGCTATTGATCAAGGAGCTGGAGGAGGCAGGCTGGACGCTGGATCGAGTCACCGGCAGTCATCACATCTTCAGGCATCGTTACAACCCGTACACCATTCCCGTTCCCCACCCGAAAAAGGATTTGCCGCTGGGGACGGTCAAAAGCATCAGGAGGCGTGCCGGGTTGTACCACCCGCCAGCCAGCTGCAAGGGAGATCCATAATGCAATATCCGATCTGCATCGAATGGGGTGACGACGACACCGCCATCGGTATTCAGATACCCGACATTCCCGGCGCCGTCACGGCTGGGGATACCTTCGAGGACGCTTACAACGCAGCCGTTGAAGTGGCCCATCTCATGCTGCAGGAGATGGCGGCAGACGGCGAATCGATTCCCATGCCGACGTCGGCAGCGACCCATCGCAATAACCCGGAGTTTGCCGACATGGGCTGGGGGATGCTCGAGCTGGATATCTCGCCGTACATGGGCAAGACCGAGAAGGTCAACGTGACGTTGCCAGGCTATGTGATCCAGCGCATCGATCGCTATGTGCGTGAACACAATGTCAAAAGCCGCTCTTCGTTTCTGGCGGATGCGGCGATGGAGAAACTGGTTCGGTATTGAGCGTCATCGCTCCCATGGGCCCGGTGAACAACCTGTGGGAGCGAACCTGCTTGCGATGCTTTTGACGTCTTAAGCGGTTGCCAATGAACCACGCTGCGAAGCACTCAAAAACCGCGCCAGCGCCAGCAGCGGGAAGGCGCTGCCGACAATCACGATCCACAACCAGCCGCCATGCTCATACACCGCACTGGCGACCGACGAGCCGAAGGCGCCGCCGATGAAGATGCTGGTCATGTACAGCGCATTCAGGCGACCACGGCTTTTGGCGTCCAGCGAGTAGACCGCACGTTGGCCGAGGACCATGTTCATCTGCACGCAGAAATCCAGTACTACGCCGGTCACGGCCAGGCCGATGACGCTGTAGGCCGGGTGGATGAAGGCGGGCAGGAAGCTCAGGCTGGCGAACAGCATGGCCAGCAGCGAAGCGACGCGGGTGTGGCCGGCGTCCGCCAGGCGTCCGCTGATCGGCGCGGCGATGGCACCGATGGCGCCGACCAGGGCGAAGATCGCGATCTCGCTCTGCGACAGGCCATGGTTACGCGCCAGCTCCAGTGGCACCGCTGTCCAGAACAGGCTGAAGGTGGCGAACATGCAGCCCTGATAAAACGCGCGCTGACGCAGTACCGGTTGCTGGCGCAGCAATGTCCACAATGAACCGATCAGTTGGCCGTATGTGGCGCTGTGATCCGGTTGACGCTTGGGCACGGTCAGCGCCAGCACCACGCTGATCGCTGCCATCAACGCCGCAGCAATCATGAACATCGCGCGCCAGCCGAAATGGTCAGCGACGACGCTCGATACCGGTCTTGCCAGCAGGATGCCCAGCAGCAAGCCACCCATGATCCCGCCGACTACCCGGCCACGGGATTCTTCCGGCGCCAGATGTGCAGCCAGCGGAATCAGGATCTGCACCGACACCGAACTGAAGCCCACCAGCAACGAGATCAGCAAAAACACATTCGGCTGACTGGTGAACGCCGCGCCGAGCAGGCTGGCAATCGCCACTACAGTGGTGATGATCATCAGCCGGCGGTTTTCCAGCAGGTCGCCCAGCGGCACCAGGAAAAACAGACCCAGCGCATAACCGATCTGTGTCAGCGAGACGATGAAGCTGGCCATGGTGTCGGAGAGGCCGATGTCCGGTGCGATCAGACCAATGATCGGTTGCGCGTAGTAGATGTTGGCGACGATGGCACCGCAGCAGAAGGCGAACAGCAGCACCATGCCTCGGGTCATTGCGTGAGTTGTAGCGTTCATAAGGTTTCTCGATCCAGCGAAAGGGAATGCGGTGAGGCTAAGGGACGCACCGACGTGGCGGTAGAAGCCTTGTATCGATATCAGTTATTCCGTTGCGGAATGATTGGCTTCAAGCGCGGTGTCGTCCATCGGCGAACCTTGCGTCCGGCCGGAGAGTGTCGATGATACATTCACTTACATCTTCTTCGATAGCGTGCTTATGTTTACCGCTGCTGTTCAACTGTTTACCAACGGAGGATTGCCATGTTGCGTCGGCTGCTGCGTCACACCACCACGATTGTCCTGATCGGTCTGCTTGGCGCCAGCGCAGTACAGGCTGCGGATGCCCCGGGGATGCGGATCGGCGTACGCGGCGAGATCACCGGAGTCAGCGCTGACTCGTTGAAAGTCCACGTCAACAGCGGCGAGAACGTGGTGATTCAATTGACCGCTGACACCAAAGTGCGCGCCGTCACCTTGGCCAATATCGAGGACATCAAACCCGGCAGTTACATTGGCTCGGCGGCCATGCCGCAAGAGGACGGCACGCTCAAGGCGCTGGAAGTGCACGTATTCCCGCCGGAACTGGCCGGCAGCGGCGACGGCCATCGGCCGTTCGACCTTGCCAAGGGCAGCAGCATGACCAATGGCAGCGTCGGTGATCTGGTGGTGAGCAATGGCCGGGTGCTGACCGTCAACTACAAGGGCGGGCAGCAGAAGATTCTGGTGCCGGAGGATGTGCCGATCGTCAACCTGATGCCAGGGGATCGGAGTTTGCTCAAGGTCGGGGTGAAGATCGTGACGTTCGTCACGCAAGGCGCGGACGGCACGCTGACCGCGCAATCGATTTCCGCTGGCAAGGACGGCGTCACGCCGCCGATGTAACTGTAGGAGCTGCCGAAGGCTGCGATCTTTTGATCTTGGTTTTTAAAATCAAAGTCAAAAGATCGCAGCCTTCGGCAGCTCCTACAGGGGGTCGCCACAAAAAAGGCGACCTGTTGAGGTCGCCTTTTTCATGTCCGCCAAATCTTACTGGCTGTAGATCTGATCAAAGATCCCGCCATCATTGAAGTGGGTCTTCTGCACCGAACGCCAGTCGCCAAAGGTCTTCTCAACCGACAGGAAGTCGACTTTCGGGAAACGATCGGTGTACTTCGCCAGCACCGCCGGGTCCCGTGGACGCAGGTAGTTGGCAGCAGCAATTTCCTGACCTTCCGGCGACCACAGGTACTTCAGGTATTCATCGGCCGCAGCGCGGGTGCCTTTCTTGTCGACCACTTTGTCGACCACCGACACTGGTGGTTCGGCTTCGGCGGAGACGCTTGGGTAGATCACTTCGAACTGATCGCGACCGAACTCGCGAGCGATCATCTCGGCTTCGTTCTCGAAGGTCACCAGCACGTCGCCGATCTGGTTGGTCATGAACGTGGTG
Source organism: Pseudomonas sp. IT-P260 (assembly GCF_949768395.1). Classification (NCBI taxonomy): domain Bacteria; kingdom Pseudomonadati; phylum Pseudomonadota; class Gammaproteobacteria; order Pseudomonadales; family Pseudomonadaceae; genus Pseudomonas; species Pseudomonas sp. IT-P260. The sequence continues at coordinate 93,607 of NZ_CATKPO010000002.1, read as the reverse complement.
GTCGCGGCGCGGCCACCGGTGTCGAGCACCGGCGCTTGCTTGAACAGTTTGCCGACGAAGTCTTTGGCCTTGTTCTCGTCACCACCATTCTTCAGCACGTAGCCCCAGGCCGAGAGGTAGGTGTAGCGGCCGTTGCCCGAGGTTTTCGGGTTCGGCACGATCACTTGCACGCCGTCCTTGAGCAAGTCCGGCCAGTCTTTCAGGGCTTTCGGGTTGCCTTTGCGGACGATGAACACGGTGGCCGAGGTGAACGGCGCGCTGTTGTTCGGCAGGCGGGTGACCCAGTTGTCCGGCACCAGTTTGCCGTTGTCGGCGAGGGCGTTGATGTCGGTGGCCATGTTCATGGTGATGACGTCAGCCGGCAGGCCGTCGATCACCGAACGCGCCTGCTTGCTCGAACCGCCGAAGGACATCTGCACGGTGATGTTTTCGTTGTGCTCGGCCTGCCAGTGTTTCTGGAACGCAGTGTTGTAGTCCTTGTAGAAATCGCGCATCACGTCATAGGAGACGTTGAGCAGGGTCGGTGCGGCTTGAGCCACGCTGCCAAAGGCAAGACCGGCGGCGAGAAGTGAGGCGCCAAAGAGTTTTTTCACTGCGCATTCCTTGTTTTGTTTTGTGTAGGAGCTGCCGCAGGCTGCGATCTTTTGATTGTGTTTTTAGAGAATCAAGATCAAAAGATCGCAGCCTGCGGCAGCTCCTACAGGGGGTGATGTTTAATTGCCACTGACTATAACGGGGCACGCATAGTCGTTTAAAGATTAAAAAGCTCTGTGCTTATTCCACTTTCTTAAACAGCTGACTGCCACATCTCGAGCAAAACGCCGCGCTGTGTTCATGGCTGTTTTTCTTGCACACCGGGCAGTCGTGTTGCAGCTGTTCGCCGCGCATGGCGTTGGCCAGTTCTGCGGTGAAGATCCCGGTGGGCACGGCGATGATCGAGTAACCGGTGATCATCACCAGCGAGGAAATCACCTGGCCCAGCGGAGTCTTGGGCACGATGTCGCCGAAGCCTACCGTGGTCAACGTCACGATAGCCCAATAGATGCCTTTGGGGATGCTGGTGAAGCCGTGTTCCGGGCCTTCTATCACGTACATCAGGGTGCCGAACACCGTCACCAGCGTGCAGACGCTGACCAGGAACACCACGATCTTCTGCTTGCTGCCGCGCAGCGCCGACATCAAATAGTTGGCTTGCTTGAGGTACGGGCTGAGCTTGAGTACGCGGAAGATCCGCAGCATCCGAATGATCCGGATGATCAGCAGGTACTGCGCATCGCTGTAATACAGCGCGAGGATCCCCGGCACGATCGCCAGCAGATCCACCAGTCCGTAGAAACTGAAGGCGTAGCGCAACGGCTTCGGTGAGCAGTACAACCGCAGGATGTACTCGCCGAGAAAAATGATTGTGAAGCCCCACTCGATGTAGGCCAGCACATCGGCGTAGTTCTGGTGAATGCTGTCGATGCTGTCGAGCATCACCACCACCAGGCTGGCAAGGATGATCAACAGCAAGGTGCCGTCGAAGCGCCGCCCGGCGAGGGTGTCGCTCTGGAAAATCATCACGTAAAGCCGTTCACGCCAACTGTTGCTGCTGTCCATGGATAACGCCTGAATTGAAGATCAGCGCAGCCTAGGTTGATTGTCCCCCTGTGCGCAAGGCGTGGCGTCGACGGTCGCTTTGCCGAGCATCTGGATCCCGGCACGGATCAGCCAGCCGGCGAGGATGAACGGCGCGGTCAGCGTCGCCAGACCAAGGGCGGTGAACAGCGGGGTGACCAGCAGCGCCAGGACGATGCCCAGCAGCGGCAGCCACGGTTGTTGACGCTGTGAACTGAAGGCGAGGGCGGCGAGCACCGCGTTGTAACTGCCCAGTCCCAGCAACGCTGCAGCGGTTTCGTGGTGCAGCAGGCTGGAGGCGAGCCCGATGGCCGACGCCAGCACTGCCCAGCAGAACGCGCGGCGATCGGCGATCAACAGACCGATGCCGATCAACGCGCCGGCCAGCGGATGACCGAGGAACATCACCTGACCCAGTCCACGCAGTTCAGCGGCGAGCAGGTTCAGCGTGGTCATCTCGATATGCGCCGTCGGCGCGGATGGCTCGGCGAACAGCAGCAGGATCCAGCCGATGGCCACGAACGGCGAGGTGTAAGCCGGTATCGATCGACTGCGATACACGTGTTTGAGCCACTGCTGAGTGACCATCGCACTGAGGCCACCGGCCGCCAGAATCAGCGGCGGCAGCATCGGCGACCACGGGAAATACAGGCTCAGCACCAAGCCAAGCAGCACGCCGTTGTAACTGAACAATCCGGCCTGACGATCCGCCTTGGCATAGTTGCGCCGTTGCGCGGTTAGCAGGCCGGCGACTGCACCGAGCAGCGCGCCGGCAAACAGCACCGGCGCAGTGAGCAGGATCGCCAGCAGGCACAACAGGCCGCACAGCGGGTGGCGCTGGAGGAATATCTGACTGAAACCGTTGAGCAAAGCCTCGGCCCAGTCGGGGCAGTGGGTGTTGAAATGATTGGCAGGCATGTTGAAAAAATCTGGGCAGTTGGACAATCAAAAGGTCTTGCTTACCTGTGGTGAGGGGATTTATCCCCGATGGGCTGCGAAGCGGCCCCCAATCGGGGAGTGCGGTTTTTCTGTGAAAACCGTCACTCTCTTGAAAGCGGTGACTGCTGCGCAGTCAATCGGGGATGAATCCCCTCACCACAGGTTTTGTATTCACATCAAAAATATGGGTCAGATCAGCGTTTCGATCCGCAGTGAGTTGGTCGATCCCGGCTGCCCGAACGGCACACCGGCGGTGATCAGCAAGGTATCGCCACGCTCGGCCATGCCTTGCGCCTGGGCGATTTCCAGCGCCGTCGAACACACTTCATCGACCTGACGCAGGCGATCGTTGACCACCGAGTGAATGCCCCACGCCACGCTCAAACGCCGCGCGGTCTGCAGGTTCGGCGTCAGGTTGAGGATCGGCGCTTTCGGTCGTTCCCGTGCCGCGCGCAACGTCGAAGCGCCCGATTCGCTGTAGTTGACCAGCACCGCCACCGGCAGCACGTTGCTGATGCGGCGGATCGCGCAACTGATCGCATCGGACACCGTCGCCTCGGCTTTCGGTCGGCTGACGTCGAGTTGAGTCTGATAGTCCGGACCGTTTTCCACCTGACGGATGATCTTGCTCATCATCTGCACCGCTTCCAGCGGGTATTCGCCGGAGGCGGTTTCGGCCGACAGCATCACCGCATCCGCGCCTTCAGCCACAGCATTCGCCACGTCAGTGACTTCCGCGCGGGTCGGGGCCGGGGAGAAACGCATCGACTCGAGCATCTGCGTCGCCACCACCACCGGTTTGCCCAGTTCGCGGCAGGTGCTGATGATGTTTTTCTGGATTTGCGGCACGCTTTCCGCCGGCACTTCCACGCCGAGATCGCCGCGAGCGACCATGATCGCGTCGCTCAGTTGGGCGATTTCGCGCAGTTGCTCAACCGCTGACGGCTTCTCGATTTTCGCCATCAGAAAGGCCTTGTCGCCGATCAGTTCGCGGGCTTCGAGAATGTCCTGCGGACGTTGCACGAACGACAGCGCCACCCAGTCCACACCCAGCTCCAGGCCGAAGCTCAGGTCGCGTCGATCCTTGGCGGTCAGTGGGCTGAGGTCGAGCACCGCTTGCGGCACGTTCACGCCTTTGCGGTCCGACAGTTCGCCGCCGGCGAGCACGGTGGTGTCGATCGCGTCGGTGTATTTTGTGACCACGCGCAGGCGCAGCTTGCCGTCATCCAGCAGCAGATCCATGCCCGCTTCGAGCGCGGCGATGATCTCCGGGTGCGGCAGGTTCACCCGGCGTTCATCGCCCGGGGTCGCGTCCAGATCGAGGCGGAACGCCTGACCGCGATGCAGCTGCACCTTGCCGTCGGCGAACTTGCCGACGCGCAGTTTCGGCCCCTGCAAATCCATCAGAATGCCCAGCGGATAGTTGAGCTGGCGCTCGACTTCGCGGATCCACTGATAGCGCTTGGCGTGGTCGGCGTGATCGCCGTGGCTGAAGTTCAGGCGGAAGATGTTGACCCCGGCCTCGACCAGTTCACGGATGTCTTCGATGCCGTCGACGGCAGGGCCGAGGGTGGCGAGGATTTTGACCTTTTTATCAGGCGTCATGATTTGCAGTTCTCAAGGATCAGGATGGCGCGGAAGTCGTTGACGTTGGTGCGGGTCGGCTCGGTGACGATCAGCGCATCGAGCGCCTCGAAATAGCCGTAACCGTTGTTGTTATCCAGCTCGTCGCTGGCGCTCAAACCGAGGGCGGCGGCGCGGGCGTAGCTGTCCGGGGTCATGATTGCGCCGGCGTTGTCTTCCGAACCGTCGATGCCGTCGGTGTCACCGGCCAGCGCGTAGACGCCGGGCTGGCCCTTGAGGCTGTCGGTGAGGCTCAAGAGGAATTCGGCGTTGCGCCCGCCGCGACCATTGCCGCGCACGGTGACCGTGGTTTCGCCGCCGGAAAGAATCACGCACGGCGCTGCCAGTGGCTGCCCGTGATTGATGATCTGCCGGGCGATGCCGGCGTGGACCTTCGCCACTTCGCGGGATTCACCTTCCAGGTCGCCAAGGATCAGCGTGCTGAAACCGGCCTGGCGGCATTTCACCGCCGCAGCATCCAGCGATTGCTGCGGGCGGGCGATCAATTGGAAGTGACTGCGGGCCAGGCTCGGATCACCGGGTTTGACCGTTTCCGATTCCGGGCTTTGCAGCCAGGTGCGCACCGAGGCCGGGACTTCGATGCCGTAGCGTTTGAGGATTGCCAGCGCTTCGGCGGAAGTGCTCGGGTCGGCCACGGTCGGGCCGGAAGCGATGACCGTGGCGAGGTCGCCCGGCACATCGGAAATCGCGTAGGTATACACAGTGGCAGGCCAGCAGGCCTTGCCGAGGCGGCCACCCTTGATCGCCGAAAGGTGCTTGCGCACGCAGTTCATTTCGCCGATGGTCGCGCCGGATTTGAGCAGGGCTTTGTTGATCGACTGCTTGTCCGCCAAGGTGATGCCTTCAGCCGGCAGGGCGAGCAGGGCAGAGCCGCCACCAGAGAGCAGGAAGATCACGCGATCGTCTTCGCTCAGGTTGCTGACCAGTTCCAGCACGCGTTTGGCCACGGCCAGGCCGGCGGCGTCCGGTACCGGGTGCGCGGCTTCGACCACTTCGATTTTTTCGCACGGAGCGCCGTGACCGTAACGGGTCACCACCAGACCGGATACTTCACCCTGCCAGCAGCGCTCGACCACCTGCGCCATGGCGGCTGCGGCCTTGCCGGCACCGATGACGATCACCCGACCCGTGCGATCGGCGGGCAGATGGGCTTCGAGGACCTGGTTCGGATGGGCCGCGTCGATGGCTGTGGCAAACAGCTCACGCAGCAGTTGTTGCGGATCGACCGACATGGCGGGCTCCCGGAATTCTTGTTATTCGAAAGGGCAACTCGGAACCCTTGTGGGAGCGAGCCTGCTCGCGAAGGCGGTGTGTCAGCCAACATCGATGTTGAATGTGCAACCGTTTTCGCGAGCAGGCTCGCTCCCACAGGGTTTTGTGCAGGCTTTACTTCTTGTCGCGAATCGAGAAGTTGGCCATGTGTTCCAGACCCTTGATCAGCGCCGAGTGGTCCCAGTTGCTGCCACCGATGGCCGCGCAGGTGCTGAACACTTGCTGGGCGTTGGCGGTGTTCGGCAGGTTGATGTTCAGCTCCTTGGCGCCTTGCAGGGCCAGGTTCAGGTCCTTCTGGTGCAGGCTGATGCGGAAGCCCGGGTCGAAGGTGCCTTTGATCATGCGCTCGCCGTGCACTTCGAGAATCTTCGACGAAGCGAAACCGCCCATCAGCGCTTCACGCACCTTGGCTGGATCAGCACCGTTTTTCGAGGCGAACAGCAGGGCTTCAGCGACAGCCTGAATGTTCAGCGCGACGATGATCTGGTTCGCCACTTTGGCGGTCTGACCGTCGCCATTGCCACCGACCAGGGTGATGTTCTTGCCCATGGCCTGGAACAGCGGCAGGGCGCGTTCGAAGGCATCGGCATCGCCACCGACCATGATGCTCAGGGTCGCAGCCTTGGCGCCGACTTCACCGCCGGACACTGGCGCGTCGAGGTACTGCGCCCCTTTCTCGTTGATCTTCTTGGCGAAGGCCTTGGTGGCGGTCGGCGAGATCGAGCTCATGTCGATCACTACTTTGCCTTTGCCGATGCCGGCAGCGACGCCGTCGGCGCGGAACAGTACGTCGTCGACCTGCGGGGTATCCGGCACCATGACGATGATGAATTCGGCTTCCTGCGCCACTTCTCGCGGGTTGGCCAAGGCGACGGCGCCAGCGGCCACCAGGTCGGCTGGAGCGGCGTCGTGGTGCGCCGACAGGAACAGGCTGTGACCGGCTTTCTGCAGGTTCGAAGCCATTGGGTGGCCCATGATGCCGGTGCCGATAAATCCGATTTTAGCCATGAGAAAATCCTCTTGTTTTTGTGTGGCTCTCTGTAGGAGCTGGCGAAGCCTGCGATCTTTTGATCTTGATCTTGAAAAGCAAAGTCAAAAGATCGCAGCCTTCGGCAGCTCCTACAGGAATGACCGTGTTCGATCAGATTGCGTTATGAGTTTTGAGCCAGCCCAGACCGGCCTCAGTAGTGGTCAGCGGCTTGTACTCGCAACCCACCCAACCCTGATAACCAATCCGATCCAGGTGTTCGAACAGGAAGCGGTAGTTGATCTCGCCAGTGCCCGGCTCGTTGCGTCCCGGGTTGTCCGCGAGCTGAACATGGTTGATCTCGGCCAGGTGCGATTGCAGGGTGCGGGCCAGATCGCCTTCCATGATTTGCATGTGGTAGATGTCGTATTGCAGGAACAGGTTGGCGCTGCCGACCTGCTCGCGAATCGACAGGGCTTGCGCCGTGTTGTTCAGGTAGAACCCCGGGATGTCGCGGGTGTTGATCGCTTCCATCACCAGTTTGATGCCCGCCGCCTGCAGCTTGTCGGCGGCGTACTTGAGGTTGGCGACGAAGGTCTTTTCCACAGTGGCATCGTCGACCCCTTGCGGGCGGATACCGGCCAGGCAGTTGACCTGGGTGTTGCCCAGCACTTGCGCGTAGGCAATCGCCAGATCGACCCCGGCGCGGAACTCTTCAACGCGATCCGGCAGGCAGGCGATACCGCGCTCGCCCTTGGCCCAGTCACCGGCCGGCAGGTTGAACAGCACTTGGGTCAGACCGTTGGCCTCGAGCTTTGCCTTGATTTCGGCGGAGCTGAAGTCGTACGGGAACAGGTATTCCACGCCACTGAAACCGGCCTTGGCGGCGGCGTCGAAACGGGCAAGGAAATCCTGTTCGGTGAACAGCATGGACAGGTTGGCTGCGAAACGCGGCATGGTGGTCTCCTGTTGCGAATTAATGATGATGGCTTTGTGTAGGAGCTGCCGCAGGCTGCGATCTTTTGATCTTGATCCTGAAAAACAAGATCAAAAGATCGCAGCCTGCGGCAGCTCCTACAGGGGAGTAACCGCGGCCATCAAATCCCGGCAGATCAGTCGAGCAGCGAAATCGCCGTTGGCGCGTCGTTGCCGACCAGCGCCAGGTCTTCGAATTCGTTGACGGCGTTGATCTCGGTCCCCATGGAGATGTTGGTCACACGCTCCAGGATGATTTCGACGATCACCGGCACCTTGAACTCTTCGATCAGCTCTTCGGCCTTGCGCAGGGCAGGGGCGATGTCCGCCGGTTCGAACACACGCAGCGCTTTACAGCCCAGGCCTTCGGCGACGGCGACGTGGTCGACACCGTAACCGTTGAGTTCCGGCGCGTTCAGGTTATCGAAGGACAGCTGCACGCAGTAGTCCATTTCGAACCCGCGCTGGGCCTGACGGATCAGGCCCAGGTACGAGTTGTTCACCACGACGTGGATGTAAGGCAGTTTGAACTGAGCGCCGACCGCCAGCTCCTCGATCATGAACTGGAAGTCATAGTCCCCCGACAGGGCCACGACTTTACGGTTCGGATCGGCCTTGACCACGCCCAGCGCTGCCGGAATGGTCCAGCCCAACGGGCCGGCCTGACCGCAGTTGATCCAGTGACGCGGCTTGTAGACGTGCAGGAACTGCGCGCCGGCAATCTGCGACAGACCAATGGTGCTGACGTAGCAGGTGTCTTTGCCGAACACCTGGTTCATTTCTTCGTAAACGCGTTGCGGCTTGACCGGCACGTTGTCGAAGTGGGTCTTGCGCTGCAGGCTGGCCTTGCGCTGCTGGCAATCCTGCAGCCAGGCACTGCGGTTTTTCAGCTTGCCGGCGGCTTGCCATTCGCGGGCGACTTCGATGAACACGGTCAGCGCCGCAGCGGCGTCGGAGACGATGCCCAGGTCCGGGGTGAACACGCGGCCGATCTGCGTGCCTTCGATGTCGACGTGAATGAACTTGCGACCTTCGGTGTAGACGTCGACCGAACCGGTGTGACGGTTGGCCCAACGGTTACCGATGCCCAGCACCACATCGGATTTGAGCATCGTCGCATTGCCGTAACGGTGCGACGTCTGCAGACCGACCATGCCGACCATCAGCGGGTGATCGTCAGGAATGGTGCCCCAGCCCATCAGGGTCGGGATCACCGGGATACCGGTCAGCTCGGCGAACTCCACCAGCAAATCGCTGGCGTCGGCGTTGATGATGCCGCCACCGGCTACCAGCAATGGACGCTCGGCCTGATCCAGCAGCGCCAGCGCCTTTTCGACCTGAACGCGGCTCGCGGTCGGCTTGGCCAGCGGCAGTGGCTGGTAAGCGTCGATGTCGAATTCGATTTCAGCCATCTGCACGTCGAACGGCAGGTCGATCAGCACCGGGCCCGGGCGGCCGGAGCGCATTTCGTAGAAGGCTTTCTGGAACGCGTAGGGCACCTGGCCCGGCTCCAGAACCGTGGTCGCCCACTTGGTGACGGGCTTGACGATGCTGGTGATGTCGACGGCCTGGAAGTCTTCCTTGTGCATACGGGCGCGGGGTGCCTGGCCGGTGATGCAGAGGATCGGGATCGAGTCGGCCGAGGCGCTGTAGAGCCCGGTGACCATGTCGGTGCCGGCCGGGCCGGACGTACCGATGCACACGCCGATGTTGCCGGCCTTGGTGCGGGTGTACCCCTCGGCCATGTGCGACGCGCCTTCGACGTGACGAGCGAGGACGTGATCGATGCCACCGACTTTTTTCAGTGCGGAGTACAGCGGGTTGATCGCTGCACCCGGAATGCCAAAAGCGGTATCAACCCCTTCACGGCGCATCACCAGAACGGCGGCTTCGATTGCTCTCATTTTGCTCATGGTTTTGTGCCTCTTTACGTTTTGTAATTGTATACAAGTGGCTTTGCGCAGAGTGTATTCACGGCGGACGGCGCAGGTCAATCCATTTTCTCAAGCGCCTGTTTCATTCGTCGCAAGCCCGTTTCTGCTGTGGCTTTTCGTCGCATGTGGCGCTTTTGGAGAATTATTGTATACAAAAAAATAATTCATTGTGTTCTATTTGTGGCATCGGGCTGCGGCACAACCGCGCAGCTCCACGACTTTCCCAATAACAAAATGAGGACGGCACCATGAGCGCTTTAACCTTGAAAGTCGCAGTCAACCTGGTCGAACAGGCCATCACTACCGGGCGCGGGATCAACGCCGCGCCGCTGACGATCGCGGTACTCGATACCGGCGGCCACCTGATCACCCTGCAACGCGAAGACGGCGCCAGCCTGCTGCGCCCGAACATCGCCATCGGCAAAGCCTGGGGCGCCATCGCCTTGGGCAAGGGCTCACGCCTGCTGGCGCTGGACGCCCAACAACGCCCGGCGTTTATCGCAGCGCTCAACAGCATGGGCCAGGGCAGCGTCGTCCCGGCCCCGGGCGGGGTGTTGATCCGTGATCAGGCGGGGAATGTGCTGGGCGCGATCGGGATCAGCGGCGATCTGTCGGATATTGACGAGCAGGTCGCGATCAAAGCGGTGGAGGCGCTGGATTTGCGGGCGGATGCGGGGGTGGCGGCTTGATCTGTAGCGGCTGATTAACCGCCTTCGCGAGCAGGCTCGCTCCCACATTGGATTGGTGTCTAGACACAAAATGTCTGAGTACCCCAGTCCCCTGTGGGAGCGAGCCTGCTCGCGAAGGCGATCTTCCGTACACATCTTGCTAAAAGTCTGACGCTTGCGCGGAAATTCACTGAACTAGCCTTTTCATAATCAGGACATGAAAAGGCAAGGGAATGCTGGATCTATCTGCTTCAAATCGTTTGCGCATTGGTCACTACTCCGAACAAAACCGCATCTACTTACTGACTGCCAATACGGCGGGAAGGCAGCCTGTTTTCGGCGACTTTGCACTGGGTCGATTGGTCGTCAGCCAATTTCGCATCGCAGACGAGATGGGGTTTGCCAACTCGTTGGCCTGGGTCGTCATGCCAGATCATTTTCATTGGCTAATCGAATTGAAGCGTGGTTCGCTCAGCGAGTTGATGCAGCGTACAAAATCCCTCAGCACCAAATCCGTAAATCTCTCGACGGGTCGAAAGACCCGTCTTTGGCAATCTGGCTTTCATGATCGTGCATTGCGCAGAGAAGAAGATCTGGTGAAGTTGGCTCGGTACATCGTCGCCAACCCATTGCGGGCAGGTTTAGTGCAGAAGCTTGGCGATTATCCGCTGTGGGATGCGATTTGGGTCTGACAGGCAAACCGAGTCGCCCCGTTCGCGAGCAAGCTCGCTCCCACATTGGATCTGCGGCGTTCACAAATCCCTGTGGGAGCGAGCCTGCTCGCGAAGCGTTCAACGCGGTCTATCAGTCCGGCTCGCACCCCTTCAACACCAACCGGATAATCGTCTGCGCCGCCGCCTCGTAATCCGCCTCGTCCAGCTTGTCCTTGCCGGTAACTGCAGAGATCTGCCAGTCGAAGTCGGCGTAGGTCTGGGTCGCGGCCCAGATGCTGAACATCAGGTGGTTGGGGTCGAGCGGGGCGATCTGGCCACGGTCGATCCAGCTCTGGATGCAGTCGATGTTGTGTTTGGCCTGGCTGTTGAGCTGCTCGACCAGGTCGGCGCTCAGGTGCGGAGCGCCGTGCATGATTTCGCTGGCGAACACTTTGGAGGCGAAGGGCAGGTCGCGGGAGATGCGGATCTTCGAGCGGATGTAGCCGCTGAGCACTTCGCTCGGCACGCCGTCCGGGTTGAACGGGGTCGAGGCCTGCAGGATCGGCACGATGATGCTTTCCAGCACCTCGCGGTAGAGGTTTTCCTTGGACTTGAAGTAGTAGTAGACGTTGGGCTTGGGCAATCCTGCCTTGGCGGCGATGTCGCTGGTTTTGGTCGCAGCGAAGCCCTTGTCGGCGAATTCCTCACTGGCGGCACGCAGGATCAGTTCTTTGTTGCGCTCGCGGATTGTGCTCATAAACCCGGTGGTTCCTTGCCTGTTCTGGCGGTTGCGCATGGTAGCACCGGCCTCGCGCATGGCTCAAGAATGCCCCGTGTGGCCCGCAGTCGCGGTATGCTGCGCGGCATTATTCACATAAGGAAACACGATTCATGGCAGGAAGCAGTTTGCTGGTGCTGATCGACGATATTGCCACCGTTCTGGATGATGTGGCGTTGATGAGCAAAATGGCCGCGAAGAAGACCGCCGGCGTACTCGGCGATGACTTGGCGCTCAATGCCCAGCAAGTCTCCGGCGTGCGCGCCGAGCGGGAAATTCCCGTGGTCTGGGCGGTGGCCAAGGGCTCGTTCGTCAACAAACTGATTCTGGTGCCGTCGGCGCTGGCGATCAGCGCATTTGTGCCGTGGCTGGTGACGCCGCTGTTGATGGTCGGCGGCGCGTACCTGTGTTTTGAAGGGTTCGAGAAACTCGCGCACAAGTTCCTGCACAGCAAGGCCGAAGATGATGCCAACCACGCGCAACTGAGCGCGGCGGTGGCCGAGCCGACCACCGATCTGGTGGCTTACGAGAAGGACAAGATCAAAGGCGCGATCCGCACCGACTTTATCCTCTCCGCGGAAATCATCGCCATTACCCTCGGCACCGTGGCCGACGCTTCGCTGACCCAGCAAGTGATCGTGATGTCCGGCATCGCCATCGTCATGACCGTGGGCGTTTATGGCCTGGTGGCTGGTATCGTCAAGCTCGACGACCTGGGCCTGTGGCTGACCCGCAAATCGGGTGCAGCAGCAAAAAGCATTGGCAACGCGATCCTGCGCGCCGCCCCGTACATGATGAAAGGCCTGTCGGTGATCGGCACAGCGGCGATGTTCCTCGTCGGTGGCGGCATCCTCACCCATGGCGTTCCGGTGGTGCATCACTGGATTGAAAGTGTCGGCGCGGCGGCTGGCAGCGCCGGGTTTGCCGTGCCTGTGTTGCTCAATGGCGTAGCGGGGATTATCGCGGGCGCGGCAGTGCTGGCAGTGGTTTCGGTGGTCGGCAAAATCTGGCGCGCGATCAAGGGATAAACCCATCACCCCTGTGGGAGCGAGCCTGCTCGCGAAGGCGTCGAGTCAGTTACCCCTTTTCGGGTCTGATGCACCGCATTCGCGAGCAGGCTCGCTCCCACACTGGATTTCAGTGATCCATGAAAAAGGGCCATTCGACTCGCATCGAATGGCCCTTTTTTTGTTGCCGCTGAAGTTACTCGGCAATCTGCAGCTTGCGCGACTCGGTGTAGACGTAGCGCACTTTCTCGTACTCGAACGGCGAGTTCATCTGGCCGTAGCGGAAGTTGGTCTGGTAGCGCTTGTCGACGGCGCGCAAGGCCCAGATTTCCGGGTGGTTGGAGCTGACTTCAGAAACGTTCAGGTAGTTGATCGCCGATTCGGCGGTGTAGTCCACGGCCAGGCCGGCGGTGTCGCGGATGTTCGACGGGCCGAGAATCGGCAAGACGAAGTAGGCGCCGCCCGGTACGCCGTAGAAACCCAGGGTCTGACCGAAGTCTTCGCTCTGGCGCGGCAGGCCCATGGCAGTCGCCGGGTCCCACAGGCCGGCAATGCCGATGGTGGTGTTGAGCAACAGGCGCGCGGTGGTTTCCATCGAACGCTTGCCCTTGAACTGCAGCAGGCTGTTGACCAGGTTTGGCACGTCGCCGAGGTTGTTGAAGAAGTTGCTCACTCCGGTGCGCAGGAAGCTCGGCGTCACGTAGCGATAACCGTCGACCACCGGCAGAAACACCCATTGGTCGAAGCGGTAGTTGAAGTGGTAGACGCGGCGATTCCACGACTCCAGCGGGTCATAGACGTTGAGCGCGTTGAGTGTCGAACGTTCGAACTCGCGTTGGTCCAGCCCCGGGTTGAACTTGAGTTTGGACAGCGGCTCCTTGAAGCCGTCGCTGTCGACCACCACTGGCGCGTTGGCTTTGCTGTTGTCGGCCTGGGCCACGCCTGCACTGAGGAGCGCTGCAATCAGCAGGAGATATTTAGCCACGGAAGAACTCCAGCATGGCGTCGCTGTTGACGCGGTAGTTAAGGTTGCCGCAATGGCCGCCCAGTGGGTAAACAGTCAGGCGATCGCCGAAGGTCTTGCGCAGGAAACCCAGGTCGCCAGGGCCGAGAATCACGTCGTCAGCGTTGTGCATGACGGCGATTTTCGGGCTGTCGTGCAGGTAATCCTTGAGCGCGTACAGGCTGACCTGGTCGATCAGTTGCAGCAGGCTGCCGCCGTCGGTACGGGCGCGCCACATCGGGATCACCTGTTCGGTCAGGTAGCAGTCGAAGTCGCATTGCAGCGCACGCTTGAGAAACGGCGTGAGGCTGGTGCCTTCGGTGATCGGGAATTTCGGCGGAGTGATCAGGCCACGGCGGTTGATCAGGTCGGAGGTGAAGGCAATGTCGGCGGCCGAGAAGCGGAACGAGGTGCCGATCAGCATCGCCATCTGCTCGTTGGTCAGGTGCTGTTTGGACTGCTGGAAGTCGTAGAGCAGGGCGTCGTTGAGGTCGATGTAGCCTTTCTGCTGGAAGTAGCGGGTCAGCTTGTTCAGCACCAGTTCATAGAAAGTGGTGCTGTTGTTGATGCCCTTCACTTCAGTCTGCACCAGCTTGTCGAGGTTGCTGATGGACGTGTAGAGGTTGACCGGCGGGTTGAGCAGCAGGACTTTCTTGAAGTTGAAACTGCGTCGGGTCTCGTCCAGGTGCGCGACGAACGCGGCATCCAGCGCGCCAAGGCTGTAGCCGCTGAGGTAGTACTCGGTGACCGGCAGTTTCGGATGTTGCGCGCGCACGGCTTGCATCACCCGGTACATGTCTTCGGCGTCTTCCTTGGTGATGCCCGGGGTGGCGAAGCGTGAAGCGGCGCTGATGAAGTCGAAGCTGGTGGGCGACGACAACTGCACGACGTTGTAGCCGGCCTTGTAATAAAGCTTCTTCAGGTACTCATTGAGCGAACTGTCATAACGCGCACCGGTGCCGGCGATCAGGAAGATCAGCGGCGCCGGTTTGTCCTGCTCGGCGATACGGTAGGTGAGTTTTTTCACCGGCCAGAAGTTGTCCGGGAGGATGAAGGCCCGTTCCGGGCGCAGAGTGATGCTGTGGTCGGACTGATTGATCTCGTCGTTCGACGGCAATTCCGGACGCAGGTCCGGTGGCGTGGTGGCGATGGTCGCCTCGAACGGGTTGGTCAGGGGATAGCCATAACTGGCGGCATCGATATCCACCGCCAGTGCGGACGCACTCAGAATAAGGCCGCTGAACAGCGCGGCGAAGCGCAAGGAACGGAGCATGACTGGATCCCTTAAAGGAAGGTGCCGAATGAAGTTCGCAGGCTATGACCACCGGGCTTGCGCCAAAGTGCCATGCCTCGGCACCAAACAGGCAGAATTCGGAGTAATAGTAGCTGGACGATACACGTTGCAAGGCGCGGATGACCAGTTAACAGTTGTTAGTGCTTGCCAATGCGTGCGGGCAGATTAAGCTGGCCGCCGATTTCGTTGATTGGAGAGATTCATGTCCCGCCGCTTGCCCGTGATTCTGTTGCTCGTGCTGTTGCCGCTGTGGCTGGCCGCCAGTTATGGCGCGCGTTATGGCTTCATGGAGGATGGGCAGTGGGTCGGCATCTGCGTCGATGAGGCGAGCCGCTGGGAATGTACGGTGCGCTCGAGTCTGGGGCTGATGATTCACTTCAAGGTGTTGGGCTGGACCGCGCTGGCTGCGGCGTTGCTGGGTTTCGTGCTGCCGGGGCGGGCAGGGTGGTGGCTGGCGGTGCTGGCGCTGGTGTTCGGGTTGCCGGCGCTGGCGTTGTACAACACGACGCTGGCGGTGTTTGCGGTGGTGATTGCCGGATTGCGGCTGGTCCGGGCATCCCGCAGCGCCTGACAGTCAGTCATCGCGGGCAAGCCCGCTCCCACAGGGGATTTGTGAACGCCACAGATCCAATGTGGGAGCGAGCCTGCTCGCGAAGAGGCCTTTAGCTTCGCTGAAGATCAACCCTTGCGAACCCGCAGACAGCGCCACAACGCCGCCACCATCAACCCGCTGACCAGCGCCCAGCCCCACGCCTGCTGATTCAACAAGCCTTCCTCATACAATTGCGGCGCAATGCCGGCGCCGATGATAAAGGTCAGCAGGGCGATTTCCCGGCGCGGCACGCTGACCGGGCGGCACACATACACCAGCGCCGGCAGAATGAACGCCATGCTGGCGAAGCTGCGATAGCGTGCGTCAAAAACCATCTCCAGCATCATCACCGCCGCCGCAAAACCGGCCCCGGCGACCAGCCAGCCGGCACGGCGCTCCAGCAGGCTGAACGCGCGTTCACGCCAGCCCTGGCGGGCGCTCAGGCTCAGCGCGGCATGTGCCAGCACCAACAGATTCAATGCCGTCAGCAAGCCGACCCACAGCCATTCGCTGGCAAACCGCGTGGTCACTCGCGCCAGATCGCCCCAGGCGCCGATCGAGCAGGCGGCCAGCGCACCGAGCAGCGGCAGGATCAATGCCGATCGGGTGGTGCGCACCCGGCCGCCGAGCAGCAGCGTGCCGAGGAAAATCAGGCCGCCGACGCCCAGCCATGCTTTCCAGTACGGCACATTGGTCACCGGCCCGGCGAGCACGCCCTTGTCCTGACGATCGGCGTCGAACAGGCCCCAGTAACCGCCGACCGCTCCTTCGCTGCCACGCTTCCATGGCTGGTCGAAGGCTTCGATCAGGTTGTAATGCCAGCCTTCCTTCTCGGCCATCGCGACAAAACCACGAATGAACTTGGCCTCGTTGACCCGGCTCGGCAGGGCGGTTTCGCGCTGGCGACCTTCGCTGGGCCAGCCGGTCTCGCCGATCATCACGTCCTTGGGCGCGAATTTGTTGCCGAACACCTGGCGTACATCCGCCACATGTTGCAGGGCGACGTCGATGTTCGACGGATCATCTTCCCAGTACGGCAGCAAGTGAATGGTCAGGAAATCCACCGCTGGCGCGACTTCCGGGTGCTTGAGCCAGAACTCCCAGACATCGGCATAGGTAACCGGTTGCTTGACCTGGCTTTTGACCTTGTTGATCAGCTTCGCCAGTTGCGCGCCGGTGACTTCCTTGCGCAGCAGCGCTTCGTTGCCCACGATCACCGCGCTGACCACATCCGGGTTGGCGTTGGCCGAGGCAATCAGCAGGTCGACTTCCTTTTCGGTGTCCACCGGGTTGCTGTTGACCCAGGCGCCGATCATCAGCTTCAAACCGTGCTTGCGCGCCAGTTCCGGCAGCGCTTCGAGGCCGGTCATTGAGTAGGTGCGGATACATTCGAAACGCGTCGCCAGCAGAGCGAGGTCGGCGTCCATGCGTTCCGGGCGCAGTTTGAACGGCACGTCGAACGGCGACTGATCCTTGTCGAACGGCGTGTAGGAGGCGCATTGCAATTTGTGCGTCGGGGTCGCGGCATCCGGCAGAATCACCGGTTTGCCGAGGCCGTACCAGAAGCCACCGAGGGCCAACAGGCCGAGCAGGCAGGCAAAGAGATAAGGAACAAGCGGGAAGCGGGAGGTCGCGGACATGGTCAGGCCGAGTGGCTGCAAAGCGACGCATGTTACCTGCATTTATCCGCGGGTTGGTGGCCTGCATGATTTGCACATGCAAAGTTCGGGCGGATTGTCTGGCGCCAATTATTCAGAGGTGATTAATGGCCTTCTGATGTCGTTTCTCGGTGTATTGAGGTCGCTGACAGAGCAGGTCGCTGCGAGCGTCAGGCCGATGATCGAAAGCGTCAGTACTCCACTGATGGTCGGTCGAGTTTGCAGTCAGGCGTGATGGGGGCGCTGTGCACCATAACAATACGTTGACGATGCCCGGCATCCGTCGGGCGCAGCATTTCGGGGAAGTAAACGATGAAGATGCGACGACTTTTAGGCGCAGGTGCCGCTCTGGTGCTTGCGATGAGTTCCACATTCGCCAGCGCTGAAAAACAGACCCTGAACATCGGTTATGTTGACGGCTGGTCCGACAGCGTCGCGACCACCCACGTGGCGGCCGAGGTGATCAAGCAGAAACTCGGCTACGACGTGAAGTTGCAAGCCGTCGCCACCGGGATCATGTGGCAGGGCGTGGCCACCGGCAAACTCGATGCGATGCTCTCGGCGTGGCTGCCGGTGACCCACGGCGAATACTGGACGAAAAACAAGGATCTGGTCGTCGATTACGGCCCGAACTTCAAGGACGCGAAAATCGGCCTGATCGTGCCGGAGTACGTCAAGGCGAAATCGATCGAAGACCTCAAGACCGATGACAGCTTCAAAAATCGCATCGTCGGCATCGACGCCGGGTCAGGCGTGATGCTCAAGACCGATCAGGCAATCAAGGATTACGGTCTGGACAAATACTCCCTCAAGGCCAGTTCCGGCGCCGGCATGATTGCCGAGCTGACCCGTGCCGAGAAGAAGAACGAATCGATTGCCGTCACCGGTTGGGTGCCGCACTGGATGTTCGCCAAGTGGAAACTGCGCTTCCTTGACGACCCGAAAGGCGTGTATGGCGCGGCTGAAACCGTAAACAGCATCGGTAGCAAAGAACTGGCTACCAAGGCACCGGAAGTGGCCAAGTTCCTGAAAAACTTCCAGTGGGCGTCGAAAGACGAGATCGGCGAAGTCATGCTGGCCATCCAGGACGGCGCCAAGCCTGACGCGGCGGCCAAGGATTGGGTCGCCAAGCACCCGGACCGCGTGGCTGACTGGACCAAATAAAAGCAACACCGCCGTACCCCACTGTGGGAGCGAGCCTGCTCGCGAATGCGATCTGTCAGTTGATACATATTTCGACTGATCTGACGCTTTCGCGAGCAGGCTCGCTCCCACAGTTTTTTTTGTGTGCTGAAAATTGGCGAAAACGTCATGTCGTTCTAATACTAAGGTCGTCTGGAAGCCGTTCCGCAGCCGCATACAGTGGATACGTTCCAACAATAATCTGTGCTGCGAGGATAAAAACAATGAACGACAGCATTTACCTCTCGATTCAAAACAGCCCGCGCTTCAAGGAGCTGGTGAGAAAAAGAGAAAAGTTCGCCTGGATACTCTCGGCGATCATGCTCGGGCTGTATTCCGGATTCATCCTGTTGATTGCTTACGGGCCGCAAGTGCTCGGTGCGAAACTCAGCCCCGGGTCTTCGATTACCTGGGGCATTCCGATCGGTGTCGGGCTGATTGTATCGGCCTTCGTCCTGACCGGTATCTACGTGCGACGCGCCAATGGCGAGTTTGACGACCTGAACAATGCGATTCTCAAGGAGGCTCAGCAATGATCCGGCGTCTACTGGCTCTTTTGAGCATCGCAGCGTTCGCTCCAGCCGTCTGGGCTGCTGACGCCTTGACCGGTGAAGTCCACAAACAACCGCTCAACGTTTCCGCGATCGCCATGTTCGTGGTGTTCGTCGGTGCGACCTTGTGCATCACCTACTGGGCGTCCAAGCGCAACAAGTCGGCTGCCGATTACTACGCCGCGGGCGGCAAGATCACCGGTTTCCAGAATGGTCTGGCGATTGCCGGCGACTACATGTCGGCGGCGTCCTTCCTGGGGATTTCCGCGCTGGTGTTCACCTCTGGCTACGATGGCCTGATCTACTCGATCGGCTTCCTGGTGGGCTGGCCGATCATCCTGTTCCTGATCGCCGAGCGTCTGCGTAACCTGGGTAAATACACCTTTGCCGACGTGGCGTCCTACCGCCTCGGGCAAACCCAGATCCGCACACTGTCTGCCTGCGGTTCGCTGGTGGTGGTGGCGTTCTACCTGATTGCGCAAATGGTCGGTGCCGGCAAGCTGATCCAGCTGCTGTTCGGCCTCGACTACTACGTGGCGGTGATTCTGGTCGGTATCCTGATGTGCATGTACGTGCTGTTCGGCGGCATGCTGGCGACCACCTGGGTGCAGATCATCAAGGCGGTGTTGTTGCTGTCCGGTGCTTCTTTCATGGCGCTGATGGTGATGAAGCACGTCAACTTCGACTTCAACATGCTGTTCTCCGAGGCGATCAAGGTTCACCCCAAAGGTGAGGCGATCATGAGCCCGGGCGGCCTGGTGAAAGATCCAATTTCGGCGTTCTCCCTCGGTCTGGCCCTGATGTTCGGTACCGCTGGTCTGCCGCACATCCTGATGCGCTTCTTTACCGTGAGTGATGCGAAAGAAGCGCGCAAGAGTGTGCTGTATGCCACCGGCTTCATTGGCTACTTCTACATCCTGACCTTCATTATCGGCTTCGGCGCGATCCTGCTGGTCAGCACCAACCCGGCCTTCAAGGATGCAGCGGGCGCTCTGCTCGGCGGCAACAACATGGCGGCGGTGCACCTGGCCAACGCGGTGGGTGGCAGTATCTTCCTCGGCTTCATCTCGGCGGTGGCGTTCGCGACCATTCTGGCGGTGGTAGCGGGCCTGACTCTGGCTGGTGCATCGGCGGTGTCGCACGACCTGTATGCCAGTGTGATCAGGAAGGGCAAGGCCAACGACAGGGATGAGATTCGCGTGTCGAAGATCACCACCATCGCCCTGGGTGTGCTGGCGATTGGTCTGGGCATCCTGTTCGAAAGCCAGAACATCGCGTTCATGGTCGGCCTGGCGTTCTCGATTGCAGCGAGCTGCAACTTCCCGGTGCTGTTGCTTTCGATGTACTGGAAGAAGTTGACGACCCGCGGCGCGATGGTCGGTGGCTGGTTGGGGCTGGTGAGTGCGGTGGGTCTGATGATCCTCGGCCCGACCATCTGGGTGCAGATTCTGCATCACGAGAAGGCGATCTTCCCTTACGAGTACCCGGCGTTGTTTTCGATGATCATTGCGTTCATCGGTATCTGGTTCTTCTCGATCACCGACAAGTCGGCGGCGGCCGAGAACGAGCGGGCGCTGTTCTTCCCGCAGTTTGTGCGTTCGCAGACGGGGTTGGGGGCGAGTGGGGCGGTTTCGCACTAAGCGCTGATTAGATGTTTTGAGTGAGATGCCCCGGTTGAGAGATCGGGGCATTTTTTTTTGTGGGCGGTTATCGGACTTGGGCCTTCGTGGTTGGTGTTTATGAGTACATATCCGTTGCTGCGGTAACGGCGGCTTAGGGTTCCGCCCTTACGGCGGGTCACTTTTGACAAACGCCTCAAAAGTAACCAAAAAGGCTTTACCCTGACGTTCGGCCCTCGCTCAGGCTCGGGTTCCTTCGCTCCGGGATTCATCCGGGGTGCAGCGCCTACGGTTTGCTTCGCTGCACCTCCTCTCGCTGTGTTTGGCTGCGCCAAACGGTCGCTGCGCTCCCACCCCCGGATAAATCCCTCCACTCAGCCTGCCGACGGGCCCTCAGATCAAAAGCGGTACTCGAGCTAACGCTCATCGTGTTGAGTGGGGCGGCTTCGCCGCACGGGTTCTGCGTTTTCTAGACTGTAGGTGCCAGCCTGCTGGCGATGGCGGCCTACGAGCCGACCAATTTCAAACTGAATGCACTCAATCCAAATGTGGGAGCTGGCTTGCCAGCGATGGCGGCCTGACAGCCGACCATTCACCAACTGAAAACACCCAATCCCATGTAGGAGCTGCCGAAGGCTGCGATCTTTTGATCTGGCTCTGGCTCTGGCTCTGGCTCTGGCTCTGGCTCTGGCTTTTGATCTTGACTTGGCTTTTGATTTTTTGCCCCTTCGGCAGGCCGAGCGAAGGTGTCCATCCGGGGGGTAGGCGCGCAGCGCCATGCGGCGAAGCCGCATACATCGAGAGGAGGTGCAGCGAAGCAAACCGTAGGCGATGCCCCCGGATGGACACCGTAGCGAGGGAACACTGAGCCTCAGCGAAGTGCCGTACGCCGGGGGCAAAGCCTTTTGGGTTACCTTTTCGGCGTCTGGAAAAGGTGACTCGCTGTAAGAGCGAAACCATAGGAGGCCGTTACCGCAGCAACGGATATACACCCAAAACCCCAAAAAACCAGTCGGCCCCAAGGCCGCTGCGACCCCACAAACAAAAACGGCCTCTATATAAATAGAGGCCGTTCCCGATACAACTTCAAGACGTTATCGCAAGACAAGCCTTATTTGCGGTCTTCCAGCTTGGTGATATCACGCGACTCATAGCCAGTGTACAACTGGCGCGGACGGCCAATCTTGTACGGGCTGGAGAGCATTTCTTTCCAGTGCGAAATCCAGCCGACAGTACGAGCCAGAGCGAAGATCACGGTGAACATGCTGGTCGGAATGCCGATCGCCTTGAGGATGATCCCCGAGTAGAAGTCGACGTTCGGGTACAGCGAGCGTTCGATGAAGTACGGGTCGGTCAGGGCGATCTCTTCCAGGCGCATGGCCAGTTCGAGTTGCGGATCGTTGTTGATGCCCAGTTCTTTCAGCACTTCGTCGCAGGTCTGCTTCATCACAGTCGCGCGCGGATCGCGGTTCTTGTAAACGCGGTGACCGAAGCCCATGAGTTTGAACGGATCGTTCTTGTCCTTGGCCTTGGCGATGAACTTGTCGATGTTGGATACATCGCCAATCTCGTCAAGCATGGTCAGAACGGCTTCGTTCGCACCGCCGTGGGCAGGGCCCCACAGTGCGGCGATGCCGGCGGCGATACAGGCGAACGGGTTGGCACCCGAAGAGCCTGCCAGGCGCACGGTGGAGGTCGATGCGTTCTGCTCGTGGTCGGCGTGGAGGATGAAGATCCGGTCCATGGCCTTGGCGAGTACCGGGCTGATCGGTTTGATCTCGCACGGGGTGTTGAACATCATGTGCAGGAAGTTTTCCGCGTACGTCAGATCGTTGCGCGGGTACATCATGGGTTGGCCCATGGAGTACTTGTAAACCATCGCTGCCAGGGTTGGCATCTTGGCAACCAGACGGATCGCGGAGATTTCGCGATGCTGCGGGTTATTGATGTCCAGGGAGTCGTGGTAGAAGGCCGAAAGGGCGCCGACTACGCCGCACATGACGGCCATCGGGTGGGCGTCGCGACGGAAGCCGTTGAAGAAGGTTTTCAGCTGCTCGTGAACCATGGTGTGGTTTTTTACGGTGCTGACGAACTGGGCCTTCTGTTCTGCGGTCGGCAGTTCGCCGTTGAGCAGCAGGTAGCAGGTTTCCAGGTAGTCCGACTTTTCAGCCAGCTGTTCGATCGGGTAGCCGCGGTGCAACAGAATGCCGTTGTCGCCGTCGATATAGGTGATCTTCGATTCGCACGAGGCGGTCGACATGAAACCCGGGTCGAAAGTGAAGCGGCCCGTGGCCGTCAGGCCCCGAACATCGATTACATCGGGACCAACGGTGCCGGTTAAAATGGGCAGCTCGACGGGGGCTGCGCCCTCGATGATCAACTGCGCTTTTTTGTCAGCCATGTGGCCTCCTATTTATGCTTGAACCATCAGACAGACCCCCCACGCAGGGCCCGCACCACTATAGTGAGATAAATTCGAATGTCAATTTGCCTAAAGTCTTGCTCCAGAAGGCTTTAAGCGTACTTTTTCCTCGAAATTGACTGCCATTTACGCCTTTTATACGACTTGTGCAATCAGCTATTTGGGGTAGGTGATTGCGTTGTCATTAGTAGCCTAACTGTCTATACTCGGCCACCGACCGCCAAGGGCTTTTGGGCTTGCTTTCATTGGGGGTCGCATCCCTGGGTGGTGGTTACCTGACCAGTGCACTCCCCAACAACTTTGCCCTGATTGTTAGGGGCTCTTCAGTGTGAAAAAAAAGCCGTGAAAAGCCAACGACCTGTAAACCTAGACCTAAGGACCATCAAACTCCCAGTCACTGCTTACACGTCCATTCTTCACCGTATCTCCGGTGTCATCCTCTTCGTGTGCCTTGCCATCATGCTTTACGCATTGGACAAGTCGCTGAGCTCCGAGGAAGGCTTCGGTCAGGTGAAAGCGTGTCTGACCAGTCCGCTAGCCAAGCTAGTGATTTGGGGCATCCTGTCCGCTCTGCTGTATCACCTGGTAGCCGGTGTGCGCCATTTGATCATGGACATGGGCATCGGTGAGACGCTGGAAGGCGGCAAGCTGGGCTCGAAAATCGTTATCGCCGTTTCCGTGGTGGTAATCGTTCTGGCAGGAGTCTGGATATGGTAACTAACGTCACGAACCTCTCGCGTTCGGGCCTCTATGACTGGATGGCGCAACGTGTGTCGGCGGTCGTTCTCGCGGCTTACTTCATCTTTCTGATCGGATACGTCGTGGCCCACCCAGGCCTCGAGTACGCCCAGTGGCATGAACTGTTCGCCCACAACGGGATGCGTATTTTCAGCCTCCTGGCCCTTGTTGCTCTCGGCGCTCACGCCTGGGTCGGCATGTGGACCATCGCGACTGACTACCTGACGCCAATGGCGTTCGGCAAGTCCGCGACGGCTATACGTTTCCTTTTCCAGGCAGTATGCGGCGTCGCGATGTTCGCTTACTTCGTCTGGGGTGTGCAGATTCTCTGGGGTATCTGAGTCATGGCTAACATTCCAACGATTTCTTTCGACGCCATCATTATTGGTGGTGGCGGTGCCGGCATGCGCGCTGCGCTGCAGCTGGCACAGGGCGGTCACAAGACTGCGGTGATCACCAAGGTTTTCCCGACCCGTTCGCACACTGTATCCGCCCAGGGTGGCATCACCTGCGCGATCGCGTCCGCTGACCCGAACGATGACTGGCGCTGGCACATGTACGATACCGTCAAGGGTTCCGACTACATCGGTGACCAGGACGCTATCGAATACATGTGTCAGGAAGGCCCGGCTGCCGTTTTCGAACTGGACCACATGGGTCTGCCGTTCTCGCGTACCGAGCAAGGCCGTATCTACCAGCGTCCATTCGGTGGTCAGTCCAAGGACTACGGTAAAGGCGGCCAGGCTGCTCGTACCTGCGCAGCATCCGACCGTACCGGTCACGCGCTGCTGCACACCCTTTATCAGGGCAACCTGAAAGCCGGTACCACGTTCCTGAACGAGTACTACGCTGTCGACCTGGTGAAAAACCAGGAAGGCGAGTTCGTCGGTGTGATCGCGATCTGCATCGAAACCGGCGAAACTTCGTACATCCGCGCCAAGGCCACCGTACTGGCCACTGGCGGTGCCGGCCGTATCTACGCCTCCACCACCAACGCCCTGATCAACACCGGTGACGGCGTTGGCATGGCGCTGCGTGCTGGCGTACCGGTACAAGACATCGAAATGTGGCAGTTCCACCCGACCGGCATCGCCGGCGCCGGTGTACTGGTTACAGAAGGCTGCCGTGGTGAAGGTGGTTACCTGATCAACAAGCACGGCGAGCGTTTCATGGAGCGTTATGCTCCGAACGCGAAAGACCTGGCTGGTCGTGACGTGGTTGCCCGTTCGATGGTTAAAGAAATCATCGCCGGCAACGGTTGCGGTCCGAATGGCGACCACGTAATGCTCAAACTCGACCACCTGGGCGAGGAAGTGCTGCACAGCCGTCTGCCAGGCATCTGCGAACTGTCGAAGACTTTCGCACACGTTGACCCGGTGGTTGCGCCGGTTCCGGTGGTTCCGACCTGCCACTACATGATGGGCGGCGTTGCCACCAACATTCATGGCCAGGCGATCACTCAGAACGCCGAAGGCGTGGACCAGATCATTCCTGGCCTGTTCGCCGTAGGTGAAGTGGCTTGCGTATCGGTGCACGGTGCCAACCGTCTGGGCGGCAACTCGCTGCTCGACCTGGTGGTATTCGGCCGCGCTGCCGGCCTGCACCTGGAAAAGGCGCTGACCGACGGCATCGAATACGACGACGCTACCGAAGCCGACATCGAAGCAGCCCTGTCGCGTCTGAACGCGCTGAACGGCCGTACCGATGGCGAAGACGTGGCAACCCTGCGTCGCGAGCTGCAAAGCTGCATGCAGAACTACTTCGGTGTATTCCGTACTGGCGAATACATGCAGAAGGGTATCGCTCAGCTGGCCGATCTGCGCAAGCGCATCGCCAACGTGAAGATCAACGATAAGTCGCAAGCGTTCAACACTGCGCGTATCGAAGCTCTGGAACTGCAAAACCTGCTGGAAGTGGCTGAAGCTACCGCCATCGCGGCCGAAGTACGTAAAGAGTCCCGCGGCGCTCACGCCCGTGAAGACTTCGAAGACCGTGACGACGAAAACTGGCTGTGCCACACCCTGTACTTCCCGGGTGAGAAACGCGTCGCCAAGCGTGCCGTAAACTTCTCGCCGAAGACTGTTCCGACTTTCGAACCTAAAGTCCGGACTTATTAAGGGTGATCGCCATGTTGCAAGTCAGTGTTTATCGCTACAACCCTGATCAGGACGCTGCGCCGTTCATGCAGGAATTCCAGGTTGATACCGGTGGTAAAGACCTGATGGTGCTGGACGTGCTGGCCCTGATCAAAGAGCAGGACGAGGGTTTCTCCTATCGTCGCTCTTGCCGTGAAGGCGTCTGCGGCTCCGACGGCATGAACATCAACGGCAAGAATGGTCTGGCGTGCATCACGCCGCTGTCCGCTGTCGTAAAAGGCAACAAGTTGATCGTTCGTCCGCTGCCAGGTTTGCCGGTTATCCGTGACCTGGTTGTCGATATGAGCATCTTCTACAAGCAATACGAGAAGGTTAAGCCTTACCTGCAGAACGACACGCCGGCTCCGGCCATCGAGCGTCTGCAGTCCCCTGAAGAGCGTGAAAAGCTCGACGGTCTGTACGAGTGCATCCTGTGCGCCTGCTGCTCGACCTCGTGCCCGTCCTTCTGGTGGAACCCGGACAAATTCCTGGGTCCAGCTGCCCTGCTGCAAGCGTACCGCTTCCTGGCAGACAGCCGTGACACCAAGACGTCCGAGCGTCTGGCTTCGCTCGATGACCCGTTCAGCGTCTTCCGCTGCCGGGGCATCATGAACTGCGTCAACGTATGTCCGAAAGGCCTGAACCCGACTAAGGCCATCGGTCACATCCGTAACATGCTGCTTTCGAGCGGCGTGTGATTCAGCTGCTGTAACCGTAGAACCGCTGTAACGAAGAGGCTGTGGCGCGGGCTTCAACCCGCGTCATGGCTATAACCAGAGCAGTAGCCACAAGCTGCAGCTCTTATTTTGAAGAAATGAGACAAGCAGGGGCATCCGGGCTGGTACCCGGACTATCAGCGTGATCCTAAGTGGCTTGTTTTGGTCGCTGCATTCGGACTTCTGCAAGTTTGCTCGGTATTGACGCCGATGGTGTTCCCCTAACCGAGGGTGACCAAGCATGCAAGAAAGCGTGATGCAGCGCATGTGGAACAGCGCCTACCTTTCAGGTGGAAACGCTGCCTATGTGGAAGAGCTTTATGAGCTCTACCTGCACGACCCTAACGCTGTGCCAGAAGAGTGGCGCACCTACTTTCAGAAGCTGCCTGCCGACGGCAGCTCTGCCACTGATGTTTCGCACTCCACAATTCGCGATCATTTCGTGCTGCTGGCAAAGAACCAGCGCCGCGCTCAACCGGTTTCCGCCGGGAGCGTGAGCAGTGAGCACGAGAAGAAGCAAGTTGAAGTGCTGCGATTGATCCAGGCCTACCGTATGCGTGGCCACCAGGCAGCCCAGCTTGACCCGCTGGGGCTGTGGCAGCGTCCTGCACCTGCAGACCTGTCGATCAATCATTACGGCTTGACCAATGCCGATCTTGATACGACCTTCCGTGCCGGCGACCTGTTCATCGGCAAAGAGGAAGCGAGCCTACGCGAAATTCACGAAGCGTTGCAGCAGACATATTGCCGCACCATCGGCGCTGAATTTACGCACATCACCGATTCCGAGCAGCGCCAGTGGTTCCAGCAGCGTCTGGAAAGCGTGCGCGGTCGTCCGACGTACTCCGCTGACATCAAGAGCCACCTGCTTGAGCGCGTGACGGCCGGTGAAGGCCTGGAAAAATACCTGGGCACCAAATACCCGGGCACCAAGCGTTTCGGTCTGGAAGGCGGCGAAAGCCTGATTCCGATGCTCGACGAACTGATCCAGCGTTCCGGTTCCTACGGCACCAAGGAAGTCGTCATCGGCATGGCCCACCGTGGCCGTCTGAACGTGCTGGTCAACACCTTCGGCAAGAACCCGCGCGAGCTGTTCGACGAGTTCGAAGGCAAGAAGAAGGTCGAGCTGGGTTCCGGTGACGTTAAATACCACCAGGGCTTCTCGTCCAACGTGATGACCGCCGGCGGTGAAGTTCACTTGGCCATGGCGTTCAACCCGTCCCACCTGGAAATCGTTTCCCCGGTGGTAGAAGGTTCGGTTCGCGCCCGTCAGGATCGTCGTAACGACCCGACCGGTGAGAAGGTGCTGCCGATCTCCATCCACGGTGACGCTGCATTCGCAGGTCAGGGCGTGGTCATGGAAACCTTCCAGATGTCGCAGACCCGCGGTTTCAAGACCGGCGGTACCGTGCACATCGTGATCAACAACCAGGTCGGTTTCACCATCAGCAACCCGCTGGACTCGCGTTCCACCGAGTACGCCACCGACGTTGCGAAGATGATCCAGGCGCCGATCCTCCATGTGAATGGTGATGATCCGGAAGCCGTGCTGTTCGTGACCCAGCTGGCCATCGACTACCGCATGCAGTTCAAGCGTGACGTGGTGATCGACCTGGTCTGCTACCGTCGTCGCGGCCACAACGAGGCTGACGAGCCAAGCGGCACCCAGCCGCTGATGTATCAGCAGATCACCAAGCAGCGCACCACCCGTGAGCTGTACGCTGATCGTCTGACTCAGGCCGGTGTGCTCGACGCAGAGCGTGTACAGGCGAAAGTCGACGAGTACCGCAATGCGCTGGACAACGGTCTGCACGTGGTGAAATCGCTGGTCAAAGAGCCGAACAAAGAGCTGTTCGTGGACTGGCGTCCGTACCTGGGCCACGCCTGGACTGCGCGTCACGACACGCGTTTCGACCTGAAGACCCTGCAGGAACTGTCCGCCAAGCTGCTGGAAATCCCGGAAGGCTTCGTGGTTCAGCGTCAGGTTGCGAAGATCTACGAAGACCGTCAGAAGATGCAAGCCGGCGGCCTGCCGATCAACTGGGGTTACGCCGAAACCATGGCGTACGCGACCCTGGCGTTCGAAGGTCACCCGATCCGCATGACCGGTCAGGACATCGGCCGCGGTACGTTCTCGCACCGTCACGCTGTGCTGCACAACCAGAAAGATGCCGGCACCTACATTCCGCTGAAGCACCTGTACGAAGGTCAGCCACGCTTTGACCTGTACGACTCGTTCCTGTCGGAAGAAGCGGTACTGGCCTTCGAATACGGCTACTCGACCACCACGCCAAACGCGCTGGTGATCTGGGAAGCCCAGTTCGGCGACTTCGCCAACGGTGCACAGGTTGTTATCGACCAGTTCATCACCAGCGGCGAACACAAGTGGGGCCGTCTCTGCGGTCTGACCATGCTGTTGCCGCAC
The DNA here is from genome assembly GCF_949768395.1 of Pseudomonas sp. IT-P260. Taxonomy (NCBI): domain Bacteria; kingdom Pseudomonadati; phylum Pseudomonadota; class Gammaproteobacteria; order Pseudomonadales; family Pseudomonadaceae; genus Pseudomonas; species Pseudomonas sp. IT-P260. The sequence continues at coordinate 64,818 of NZ_CATKPO010000002.1, read as the reverse complement.
GGCTACGAAGGTCAGGGTCCTGAGCACAGCTCGGCACGTCTTGAGCGTTACCTGCAACTGTGCGCCGAGCACAACATTCAGGTGTGCATGCCGACCACTCCGGCGCAGATCTACCACTTGCTGCGTCGTCAGGTGATTCGCCCGCTGCGCAAGCCATTGGTCGTTCTGACGCCGAAGTCGCTGCTGCGCCACAAGCTGGCCATCTCGACTCTGGAAGATCTGGCCGAAGGTTCGTTCCAGACCGTGATCCCGGAAATCGATGCACTGGACCCGAAAAAGGTCGAGCGCGTTGTTCTGTGTAGCGGCAAGGTCTACTACGACCTGCTGGAAAAACGTCGTGCCGAAGGCCGTGACGATATCGCCATCGTGCGTATCGAGCAGCTGTATCCATTCCCTGAGGACGACTTGAAAGAAGTCCTGGCGCCTTACACCAACGCCAAAGCGGCCGTCTGGTGTCAGGAAGAGCCAATGAACCAGGGCGCCTGGTACTGCAGCCAGCACCACCTGCGTCGCAGCATCGGTAACCTCAACAAATCTCTCGTACTCGAGTACGCGGGCCGTGAGGCTTCTGCTGCACCTGCATGTGGTTACGCATCGATGCACGCCGAGCAGCAGGAAAAACTGCTGCAAGACGCGTTTACCGTTTAACGCCTTCGCGCACCTGAAACCGAATTTAAGGAACCACAGATAATGGCTATCGAGATCAAAGCCCCCACTTTCCCGGAATCGGTTGCCGATGGCACCGTTGCCACCTGGCACAAACAACCGGGCGACGCGGTCAAGCGTGACGAACTGATCGTCGACATCGAAACCGACAAAGTCGTACTGGAAGTGCTGGCTACCGCCGACGGCGTGCTGGGCGCAATCGTCAAGAACGAAGGCGACACCGTTCTGTCCGACGAAGTCCTGGGCTCCATCGTTGAAGGCGGCGCTGCTGCCGCTGCCCCAGCCGCCGCTGCTGCTCCGGCCGCTGCTGCCGCTGCCCCGGCTGCTGCCGAAGGCGAAGACGATCCTGTTGCTGCTCCGGCTGCGCGCAAGCTGGCTGAAGAAAACGGCATCAACATCGCTTCCGTTGCCGGCACCGGCAAAGGCGGTCGTGTGACCAAGGAAGACGTGGTGGCTGCTGTTGCCGCGAAGAAAGCCGCTCCGGCTGCTGCTCCTGCAAAAGCCGCTGCTCCAGCCGCTGCTGCCCCGGTATTCGCTGCCGGTGACCGCGTTGAAAAACGCGTGCCGATGACCCGTCTGCGTGCCAAGGTTGCCGAGCGTCTGGTTGAAGCCCAGTCGAACATGGCCATGCTGACTACTTTCAACGAAGTCGACATGACCGAAGTCATGGCCCTGCGTTCGAAGTACAAGGACCTGTTCGAGAAGTCCCACAACGGCGTACGCCTGGGCTTCATGTCGTTCTTCGTCAAGGCGGCCACCGAAGCGCTGAAACGCTTCCCGGCGGTCAACGCTTCGATCGACGGCGCGGACATCGTCTACCACGGCTACGCCGACATCGGTGTTGCCGTTTCCAGCGACCGTGGTCTGGTTGTTCCGGTTCTGCGTAACGCCGAGCTGATGAGCCTGGCTGAAATCGAAGGCGGCATCGCCACATTCGGCAAAAAAGCCCGTGACGGCAAACTGTCGATGGAAGAGATGACCGGTGGTACCTTCACCATCACCAACGGTGGTACCTTCGGCTCGATGATGTCGACTCCGATCGTCAACCCGCCGCAGGCAGCGATTCTGGGCATGCACAACATCATCCAGCGTCCTATGGCCATCAACGGTCAGGTCGTGATCCGTCCGATGATGTACCTGGCACTGTCCTACGATCACCGTCTGATCGATGGCAAAGAAGCTGTAACCTTCCTGGTGACCATCAAGAACCTGCTGGAAGATCCGGCTCGTCTGTTGCTGGATATCTGATAGAAGCAGCTGCGAGCTTCAAGTTTCAAGCTGCAAGAAAAAGCAGCTTGGCTTGGAGCGCGCGGCTTGAAGCTTTTCGCTAAAGAGGATTTTTTGAATGTCGCAGAAATTTGACGTAGTAGTGATCGGTGCCGGCCCTGGCGGCTATGTAGCTGCCATCAAGGCCGCGCAGCTGGGTCTCACCACTGCCTGCATCGAGAAGTACACCGACGCTGAAGGCAAACAGGCCCTCGGCGGTACTTGCCTGAACGTCGGCTGCATTCCGTCCAAGGCGCTGCTGGACAGCTCCTGGAAGTACAAGGAAGCCAAAGAGAGCTTCAACGTTCACGGTATCTCGACCGGCGAAGTCAAAATGGACGTCGCTGCGATGGTTGGCCGCAAGGCTGGCATCGTCAAGAACCTGACTGGCGGCGTTGCCACCCTGTTCAAGGCTAACGGCGTGACTTCGATCCAGGGCCACGGCAAGCTGCTGGCCGGCAAGAAAGTCGAAGTCACCAAGCCTGACGGTTCGGTTGAAGTCATCGAAGCCGAAAACGTCATCCTGGCCCCAGGTTCGCGTCCGATCGACATTCCACCGGCTCCGGTCGATCAGAAAGTCATCGTCGATTCGACGGGTGCTCTGGAATTCCAGGCCGTCCCTAAACGTCTGGGCGTTATCGGCGCTGGCGTGATCGGTCTGGAACTGGGTTCGGTGTGGTCGCGTCTGGGTGCAGAAGTGACTGTCCTGGAAGCCCTGGACACTTTCCTGATGGCAGCCGACACCGCTGTTTCCAAGGAAGCGCTGAAAACTCTGACCAAACAGGGTCTGGACATCAAGCTGGGCGCTCGCGTGACCGGTTCGAAAGTGAACGGCGACGAAGTCGTTGTTAACTACACCGATGCCAACGGCGAACAGACCATCACTTTCGACAAGCTGATCGTAGCCGTTGGTCGCCGTCCGGTGACCACTGATCTGCTGGCTGCCGACAGCGGCGTGACCCTGGACGAGCGCGGTTTCGTGCACGTTGACGATCACTGCGCCACCACCGTACCGGGCGTCTACGCCATCGGTGACGTGGTGCGCGGCATGATGCTGGCGCACAAGGCCTCGGAAGAGGGCATCATGGTTGTCGAGCGCATCAAGGGTCACAAAGCCCAGATGAACTATGACCTGATCCCATCGGTTATTTATACTCACCCGGAAATCGCGTGGGTTGGCAAAACCGAGCAGGCCTTGAAAGCCGAAGGCGTTGAAGTTAACGTCGGCACCTTCCCGTTCGCCGCTTCCGGCCGTGCCATGGCCGCCAACGATACCGGTGGTTTCGTCAAGGTCATCGCTGATGCCAAGACCGACCGCGTATTGGGCGTGCACGTGATTGGCCCGAGCGCTGCAGAACTGGTTCAGCAGGGCGCGATCGGTATGGAATTCGGCACCAGCGCTGAAGACCTGGGCATGATGGTTTTCTCCCATCCGACCCTGTCTGAAGCCTTGCACGAAGCTGCTCTGGCTGTGAATGGCGGCGCCATCCACATTGCCAACCGCAAGAAGCGTTAAGACACAATAAGAAACCACGGCGGTAACGGCCCGTCGTGAGCCTTGCGAGCAAGTCTCACCGCGGAATGTCCGCTGGACGCAGTCTTGCGTAGCTGAACCGGGTAACCGGAAGGCTGCGCAAGCAGCAGTCACAGGTGGCGCGGCACTCATCAAGAGCGCAGCGCCGAATGCGCAGTACCTAACGAAGACGGTAAAAAGCATGAATCTTCACGAGTATCAGGGTAAGCAGCTGTTCGCTGAATACGGCCTGCCAGTTTCCACTGGTTACGCAGTAGACACCCCGGAAGCAGCAGCAGAAGCTTGCGACAAAATCGGCGGCAGCGAGTGGGTTGTCAAAGCCCAGGTCCACGCCGGTGGTCGCGGTAAAGCGGGCGGCGTCAAGCTGGTTCGCAACAAAGAAGACGCCAAGGCCTTCGCACAGCAGTGGCTGGGCAAGCGTCTGGTGACTTACCAGACTGACGCCAATGGTCAGCCAGTCACCAAGATCCTGGTTGAATCGTGCACTGATATCGCTAAAGAGCTGTACCTGGGCGCTGTCGTTGACCGTTCGAGCCGTCGCATCGTGTTCATGGCTTCCACCGAAGGTGGCGTGGACATCGAGAAAATCGCTCACGACACTCCAGAAAAAATTCTGAAAGCCACTATCGATCCACTGGTTGGCGCTCAGCCATTCCAGGGTCGCGAGCTGGCGTTCCAACTGGGTCTGGAAGGCAAGCAAGTTGCCCAGTTCGCCAAGATCTTCGTCGGTCTGGCCAAACTGTTCCAGGATCACGATCTGGCCCTGCTGGAAGTGAACCCGCTGGTGATCAAGGCTGACGGCGATCTGCACTGCCTGGACGCCAAGATCAACATCGACGCCAACGCCATGTACCGTCAGCCTAAGCTGAAGACTTTCCACGATCCGTCGCAAGACGATCCGCGCGAAGCGCACGCTGCCAAGTTCGAACTGAACTACGTAGCCCTGGAAGGCAACATCGGCTGCATGGTCAACGGTGCCGGCCTGGCCATGGGTACCATGGACATCGTCAACCTGCACGGCGGCAAGCCAGCCAACTTCCTCGACGTAGGTGGTGGTGCTACCAAAGAGCGCGTGACCGAAGCCTTCAAGATCATCCTGTCCGACACCAACGTCGCTGCAGTACTGGTCAACATCTTCGGCGGCATCGTTCGCTGCGACATGATTGCCGAAGGCATCATCGGCGCTGTGAAAGAAGTCGGCGTGAAAATCCCGGTTGTTGTTCGCCTTGAAGGCAACAACGCTGAGCTGGGCGCTAAAGTACTGGCAGAAAGCGGTTTGAACATCATCGCTGCTACCAGCCTGACCGACGCTGCTCAACAAGTTGTCAAAGCTGCGGAGGGCAAATAATGAGCGTCCTGATCAATAAAGACACCAAAGTTATCTGCCAGGGTATTACCGGTTCGCAAGGTAGTTTCCACACCCAGCAAGCCATCGAATACGGCACCAAGATGGTTGGTGGTGTAACTCCGGGCAAAGGCGGCACCGAGCACCTGGGTCTGCCAGTGTTCAACACCGTTAAAGACGCAGTCGCTGCCACTGGCGCTACCGCCAGCGTGATCTACGTTCCGGCTCCTTTCTGCAAGGACTCGATCCTGGAAGCAGCGTTCGGCGGCATCAAGCTGATCGTCTGCATCACCGAAGGCATTCCTACCCTGGACATGCTGGACGCTAAAGTTAAGTGCGACGAGCTGGGTGTTACCCTGATCGGCCCTAACTGCCCAGGCGTGATCACTCCAGGCGAATGCAAGATCGGCATCATGCCAGGTCACATTCACTTGCCAGGCAAGGTCGGTATCGTTTCGCGTTCCGGCACCCTGACCTACGAAGCTGTGAAGCAGACCACTGACGCCGGTTTCGGTCAGTCGACTTGCGTCGGCATCGGTGGTGACCCGATCCCGGGTTCGAACTTCATCGACATCCTGAAGCTGTTCCAGGAAGACCCGAAGACCGAAGCGATCGTGATGATCGGCGAGATCGGCGGTTCGGCTGAAGAAGAAGCGGCTGCCTACATCAAGGCACACGTGACCAAGCCGGTTGTTTCCTACATCGCGGGTGTGACTGCTCCTCCGGGCAAGCGCATGGGCCATGCTGGCGCAATCATCTCTGGCGGCAAAGGCACTGCAGACGAGAAATTTGCTGCGCTGCAAGACGCAGGCGTAAAAACCGTGCGTTCGCTGGCAGACATCGGCAAGGCCCTGGCCGAGCTGACCGGTTGGGCTGTCAAGTAAGCCTCGTGCTTGACTGACGCTTCACCAGACAAAGGCCACCTTCGGGTGGCCTTTGTTGTTTCTGAAAATCAAAAGATCGCAGCCTGCGGCAGCTCCTACAGATAATCCTGTGTAGGAGCTGCCGCGGGCTGCGATCTTTTGATCTTTGCGTTCTTCATGAAATTTAGATGCGTAAACGCGACACCGACACGTCGTGTATCGGATAGTTCGCCCTCAAACAGTGCGTTTGTCAGACAAATTCGTTAGGCTAGCAGCCATTTTTGCGTCTGCCGCCCACAAGGCATGCAACGCGCTAAACGGGTCAGCCCCATACGGACTGACAGCATTTCCCTGACCCAAAAGGGAAATCCCCCTCTAAATTCCGATTCAGTAGTGTGGTATTTCCTTAATGAAAGTTTTGAAAGGTCAGGACATCCTGGCACTGGGCTTTATGACATTTGCCCTGTTCGTTGGGGCCGGCAACATCATTTTCCCGCCTATCGTCGGCCTGCAGTCCGGACCTAACGTCTGGATGGCGGCGCTGGGCTTTTTGATCACGGCAGTCGGTCTGCCGGTGGTTACCGTTGTCGCTCTGGCCAAGGTCGGGGGGGCGATGGATGCGCTGAGCAGCCCGATCGGCAAGATCGCCGGTGGTGTCCTCGCCGCGGCGTGCTACCTGGCGGTCGGCCCATTGTTTGCCACCCCGCGGACTGCGACCGTCTCCTTTGAAGTGGGTCTGGCGCCACTGACCGGCGAAAGTCCGCTGGCGCTGTTCCTCTACAGCTCGGTGTACTTCCTGCTGGTGTTCTTCATCTCGCTGTATCCGGGCCGTCTGCTCGATACCGTGGGGCGTTTCCTCGCGCCGCTGAAAATCATCGCCCTGGCGGTACTCGGCATCGCCGCGTTCGCCTTGCCGGCCGGTGATATTGGCCAAGCCACGCCTGAATACGTCGCGGCACCGTTCTCTCAGGGCTTCATCAATGGTTACCTGACCATGGATACCCTCGGCGCGCTGGTGTTCGGCATCGTCATCGTCAACGCGATCCGCTCCCGTGGCGTCGAGTCGCCCGCGCTGATCACCCGTTACGCGATCATTGCCGGCCTCATCGCCGGTGTCGGTCTGGCGCTGGTGTACATCAGCCTGTTCCGCCTCGGTTCCGGCAGCCATGAAGTCGCGGTCGGTGCCACCAACGGTGCGGCAGTGCTGCATGCTTACGTGCAGCACACCTTCGGTTCGCTGGGCAGCGGTTTCCTCGCGGTACTGATCTCCCTGGCCTGTCTGGTCACGGCGGTTGGTCTGACCTGCGCCTGCGCCGAATACTTCAGTCGCGTACTGCCACTGTCCTACAAGACCCTGGTGATCATCCTGGCCGCGTTCTCGCTGCTGGTGTCGAACCTGGGCCTGACCAAGCTGATCGCGTTCTCGATCCCGGTACTGACCGCGATCTACCCGCCGTGCATCGTTCTGGTGGCTCTGAGCTTCTGTAAGGACTTCTGGCATGAACACGGGCGGATCCTCGGCCCGGTCATGCTGGTGTCGTTCCTGTTCGGCACCATCGACGCGCTCAAGGGCGCCGGTCTGGCTGACTGGATGCCGTCGCAGCTGGCGCACCTGCCGCTGAGTGAGCAGGGTTTGGCCTGGCTGGTGCCATGCGTGATGACCCTGGTGGTCGCCGTGGTCTGCGATCGCCTGCTGGGCAAGCGCAGCGAAGCGGTTGCCTGACGTTGTCTGACCCGCCACAAGCGGGTCTTCAACGCTTAAACAGAAATGCCCCGTATCAATCGATACGGGGCATTTTTTATGGGCGTCTGGCAGTGTCTTTTTTCGCGAGCTAACGTCGAAGGGTTGCCGAAGTCTTAATGTGGGAGCGAGCCTGCTCGCGAAAGCGTTGTGTCAGCCGCCATCAATGTTGTGCGATACGCCGCTTTCGCGAGCAGGCTCGCTCCCACAGGTAGCATCCATACTCCACAGGGAATTGCATGTCGTTCATCCAAGCCAACCTGATCCACCTGCTGGCCGCGCTCTGGTTTGTCATCTGCTGGGGCGGCTACACCCGTTATGCGTCGTGGAAGGCCCGCGATACCGCGTGCCTGGCCAGTGTGTTGCACCTGTATCGCGAAGACTGGATGCGCCGCATGCTCCTGCGTGACAACCGCATCGCCGACGCCAGCGTTATCGGCAATCTGGAGCGTAACGCCTCGTTCTTCGCCTCCAGCACCCTGATTATTCTTGCCGGTATTCTGACCGTGCTCGGTGCGTCCGAACGCGCCGTGTCGTTGCTGGCGGATATCCCGATGGTGCAGCAGGCATCGCAGGGCATGTCGGAGATTAAATTACTGTGCCTGGCGCTGGTGTTCGTCTATGCGTTCTTCACGTTCAGCTGGTGCATGCGTCAGTACAACTTTGCTGCGGTACTGGTCGGCTCAGCGCCAATGATTGGCGAGCGCCAGGTGTCCGAGCAGGAGCGCAAGGCGTTCGCACTGCGGGCGGCACGGGTGATTTCGATGGCGGCCAACCAGTTCAACTTCGGTCTACGTTCCTACTACTTCGGCATGAGCATGCTGGCGTGGTTTGTCAGCCCGTGGTTGTTCATGTTGATGAGTGCCGGTGTGGTTCTAGTGTTGTACCGCCGCGAGTTTCATTCCGACGTGCTCGATGTGATGGTCTATACCCCTACAGAGGCGCCATTGCCCGAAACCAATAAAGAGGCTGCTTGATGAGTATTCCGTTCTGGTGTGTGTTTATAAGTGCATTGTTGATCTACATCGCGCGTATGCCGGTGGGTAAAGCCATGAAAGAGCAGGGTGGTTACAACAACCACCTGCCGCGCCAACAACAGGCGCAACTCACTGGTTACGGCGCGCGGGCGCTGGCGGCGCATCAGAACTGCATCGAAGCGTTCATCCTGTTCGCCGTGGGTGTGCTGATGGCGCACACCACGCAAACCCAAGGCTGGTTGATTGATGCTCTGGCAATCATCTTTGTGATCGCGCGGATTCTTTACGTGTGGTTGTACCTGGCGGATAAACCAGCCTTGCGCAGTCTGGTGTGGCTGGTCGGCCTGCTCTGCAGTTTGTTGCTGATGATTAGTCCGACTTTTAGAACCGTATTGCTCTAAGAAAGCCTCTAAGCCAAGACTGACCAAAAATCACAGGCAAAAGAAAACCCGCACTTGGCGGGTTTTCTTTTTCTGCATCAAGTCGCAATTATTGCTTCTTGGCAGCTTCTTCCTGAGCAGCTTGATTCGATTCAGCCTGAGCTTTGGCAGCTTCGGCGTTTTCTTTTGCTGCGTCGTTCACTTTATCCTGAGCTTTGTTCATGTCTTGCTGAGCTTGCTCAGCATGTTGGTTGGCATCTTGAGCTTTGTCCTCGGATTTTTTATCGCAGGCAGCGAGACCGAGGGAAGCGGTCAACATCAAGGCAATAGCTAAAGTCTTACGCATGGGGTGTTTCTCCTTATGGAAAATAACTACTGGCCTTAAGAGCGCAGCGCCAAAGGTTAAGTTCCTCATTTTGTTCAGATATATAAGTTTGTTTTTCAGTGGAACTTTTGCCGTATTGCTTACTACTGGCAAAAGGCTCTAACGAGAGTAATTATCAAATGGCTGAAAACCCCGTTTTTGAGCGCGCGACACGCTTTCTCTCGGCCCTGCGCCATTGTCAGGTGCTCGGTTTGACGGTGCACAGCGCCAGCAGCGAAGGGCTGACGGTGAAGCTGCCGTACAGCGCGCAAATCGTCGGCAATCCACAAACCGGGGTCATCCACGGCGGCGCGATTACTTCGCTGATGGACACCGCATGCGGTATGTCCACATTGTGCGTGCTCCCGGAATTCGAAGTCTGCCCGACCCTGGACCTGCGCATCGACTACATGCACGCCGCCGAGCCGAACAAGGACGTCTACGGTTTCGCCGAGTGTTATCGGGTCACCACCGATGTGATCTTCGCTCGCGGTTTTGCCTATCAGGATGATCCGCAGCGACCCATAGCCCATGTTGTTGGCACATTCATGCGCATGGGCAAGGGGCTGAAAGGCACCCAGGGATTTGGTGGCAGGATCAAAGGAGAACTTCGATGAGCGATGACTGGAAGCAACAACTGCTGCTGGCTCACGCCCAGGGCGATTACGCGCCTTTGCTGCAGATGATTCCCTACGCCGGGCTGATCGGCGTCGAATGCTCGCGAGTCGGTGATGACCTGCTGTTCAAGCTGCCGGCGAACAAGGACAACATTGGTAACCCTTTATTGCCCGCGATCCATGGCGGGGTGATCGCCGGATTCATGGAGCTGGCAGCCGCGTTGCATTTGTTGATCTTCACCGGAGCGCCCGGGGTACCGAAGATCATCGATTTTTCCCTGGATTACCTGCGCGCCGGGCAGTTTCGCGACACTTGGGCCAAATGTCAGGTCTGCCGTCAGGGGCGGCGCGTGGCCAACGTCGCCATCACGGCCTGGCAAAGTACCGAGAGCGAGCCGATCGCCACCGCCCGTGCACACTTCAAAATCGATGAGCCCTTGAAATCCTGAACGCTGCCCCCAACTCAGTGAACAACCCGCCGCCGACCCTCCGGGTCGCGGCCACTGCCATCTGATTGGAGTTTGATGACCATGAGTGTGGAAACTCAAAAGGAAACCCTGGGCTTCCAGACCGAGGTAAAGCAGCTGCTGCACCTCATGATCCATTCGCTGTATTCCAACAAGGAAATCTTCCTTCGCGAATTGATCTCGAACGCCTCTGACGCTGTCGACAAGCTGCGCTTCGAAGCTCTGGCCAAGCCGGAATTGCTCGAAGGTGGCGCTGAACTGAAAATCCGTGTGAGCTTCGACAAGGACGCCAAGACCGTCACCCTCGAAGACAACGGTATCGGCATGAACCGTGACGATGTGATCACCCACCTGGGGACCATCGCCAAATCCGGTACCGCCGATTTCATGAAGAATCTCTCGGGCGATCAGAAGAAAGATTCGCACCTGATCGGCCAGTTTGGTGTGGGCTTCTACTCCGCCTTCATCGTTGCCGACAAAGTCGATGTGTACAGCCGTCGCGCCGGCACTCCTGCCAGCGAAGGCGTGCACTGGTCGTCGAAAGGCGAGGGCGAGTTCGAAGTTGCCACCCTCGACAAACCAGAGCGCGGTACCCGCATCGTCCTGCACCTGAAGTCCGGTGAAGACGAGTTCGCCGATGGCTGGCGTCTGCGCAACATCATCAAGAAATACTCCGACCACATCGCGCTGCCGATCGAGCTGCCGAAAGAGGTGGCTGCTGCCGAGGGCGAAGAGAAACCAGCCGTTGAATGGGAAACCGTCAACCGCGCCAGCGCCTTGTGGACCCGTCCGCGCACTGAAGTGAAGGACGAGGAATACCAGGAGTTCTACAAGCACATCGCTCACGACTTCGAAAACCCGCTGGCCTGGAGCCACAACAAAGTCGAAGGCAAACTCGAGTACAGCTCGCTGCTGTACGTGCCGGCCCGCGCGCCGTTCGACCTGTACCAGCGTGAAGCGCCGAAAGGCCTGAAGCTCTACGTGCAGCGCGTGTTCGTGATGGATCAGGCCGAGTCGTTCCTGCCCCTGTACCTGCGCTTCATCAAAGGTGTGGTCGATTCCAACGACCTGTCGCTGAACGTGTCGCGGGAAATCCTGCAGAAAGACCCGATCATCGACTCGATGAAGTCGGCGCTGACCAAGCGCGTGCTGGACATGCTGGAAAAACTGGCGAAGAACGAGCCTGAGCAATACAAGGGCTTCTGGAAAAACTTCGGTCAGGTCATGAAAGAAGGCCCGGCAGAAGATTTCGCCAACAAGGAAAAAATTGCCGGTCTGCTGCGCTTCGCATCGACCACCGAAGGTGACGGCGAGCAGATCGTCGGTCTGGCTGACTACCTGGCGCGCGCCAAGGAAGGTCAGGACAAGATCTACTACCTCACCGGTGAAACCTACGCGCAGGTCAAGAACAGCCCGCACCTGGAAGTCTTCCGCAAGAAAGGCATCGAAGTGCTGCTGCTGACCGACCGTATCGACGAGTGGCTGATGAGCTACCTCAGCGAATTCGATGGCAAGACCTTTGTCGACGTGGCGCGCGGTGACCTCGATCTGGGCAACCTGGACTCGGAAGAGGACAAGAAAGCTGCAGAGGAAGTCGCGAAATCCAAGGAAGGTCTGGTCGAGCGTCTGAAAACCGCGCTTGGCGATTCCGTTGCCGAGGTTCGCGTCTCTCATCGTCTGACTGACTCGCCAGCCATTCTGGCCATCGGCGAACAGGACCTGGGCCTGCAAATGCGCCAGATCCTCGAAGCCAGCGGGCAGAAAGTGCCGGAGTCGAAGCCGATCTTCGAATTCAACCCGAGCCACCCGCTGATCGAGAAACTCGATGGCGAGCAGAACGAAGCGCGTTTTGGCGACCTGTCGCACATCCTCTTCGATCAGGCCGCTCTGGCGGCTGGCGAAAGCTTGAAAGACCCGGCCGCTTATGTGACCCGTCTGAACAAGCTGCTGGTTGAGCTGTCAGCCTAATCACGATGTAGAAAAACCCGCTTCGGCGGGTTTTTTCATTCTGGTGTTTAACTAATCAGGAGTCAGAAATGAGCCAAGTTACTGTTCGTTCCGTGGTCTATCAGCTGGATGGTCAGCCCTATGAAGGTCGTCTGGCGTTCGACGCCGAGCACAGGGGTGCGCGCCCGGGCCTGTTGATGGCGCCGAACTGGATGGGCGTCAGCGCCGGTGCCGAGGAGATCGCCAAGTCGGTCGCGGCCAAGGGTTACGTGGTGTTGATTGCTGACGTGTACGGGCAGGCAGTACGTCCGCAGAACGCTGACGAGGCCGGCGCGGCGATGATGCCGCTGAAGAACGATCGTGCACTGCTGCGCAAGCGTATGCAGGCGGCGTTCGAACAACTGCAGAAGCAGGGCGAGGCGGCGGTCGATACCTCGAAGCTGGCAGTGTTCGGTTTCTGCTTCGGCGGTTGCTGTGCGCTGGATCTGGCGCGTACCGGTGCACCGGTGAAGGCGGCGGTGTCGTTCCACGGCACGCTTGACTCGCCGAACCCGGCCGATGCGCAGAACATCAAGGGCTCGGTGCTGGTGCTGCACGGTGCTTCCGACCCGTTGGTGCCGAAAGAGCAATTGCCGGCGTTCGAAGATGAAATGAACGCGGCGAAGGTCGATTGGCAGTTGCTCAGCTATGGCGGTGCGGTGCACTCATTCACCGATCCGCATGCCAATGTGCCAGGCAAGATGATGTACGACGCGAAGACCGCCAAGCGTGCGTTCAAGTCGATGCATGATTTGCTGGAAGAAGTGTTCAACGGCTGATTGTGCAGTCAGGCATTGACTCGGTCGGTGCCTGATCTGGCCTCATCGCTGGCAAGCCAGCTCCCACAGTGTTCGATTCGTTTGCTGGATATGTGTCCGGCGCTAAACCTGTGGGAGCTGGCTTGCCAGCGATGGCTGACTAACAGGCGACACAGAGCTAAGGCAATTCAATCCGCTCAACTTCCCCCGGTACCGTCGGCCAATCCCCGGCCGCCCACTTGCGCCGCGCCTCATCAATCGCCGCCGGATCGCTCGCGACAAAATTCCAGTTGATCCGCCGTGGCCCGTCCAGTGCGGCGCCGCCAAACACCACCGCGTGCACATCACTCTCGGCAAACAGACTCATCTCTTCCCCGCCCGGCAACACCGCCAGCGCGTGGGGCTCGAGGGGCTCGCCATTCAACTGCGCATCGCCACTCAGCACATACACCGCGCGTTCTGCGTGCTCGGTCGGGATCAGCAGTGTGGTCGCGGTCTGCATCTTCACTTCGGCATACAGCGTAGGAGAAAGCACCGGTACCGGTGATTCCAGGCAAAAGCCTGATCCGGCAATCATCCGAATCTGCACGCCTAGGTTGTTGCTGACCGGCAGGGTGGCGGCCGGATGATGGCTGTAATGCCCTGGGCCTTGCTCACGATCCTTGGGCGAAGCCAGCCAGATCTGCAAGCCGTGCATCGTGAAGCTTTGCGCCCACAACGGCTCGGGCGTGCGCTCGACATGGGCAATCGCACTGCCTGCGGTCATCCAGCTGACATCGCCGGCGCTGACCACCTGATCGGAGCCAAGGCTGTCCTTGTGCTGGATTTGCCCTTCGAAGAGGTAGGTCAGGGTCGACAGACCAATGTGCGGATGTTGTCGGATGTTCATGCCTTTGCCCGTCGGATAAACCGTCTCGAGCATGTGGTCGAAAAATACAAATGGCCCGACGCTGCGGCATTTGGCTGACGGCAGCGGGCGCAGGATCGGCTGGCCTTCGACGTCTTCGGCGCGCGGGCGGATGATCAATGGTTGCGTATCCATGGTGCATTCCAGGCTGAGCGGGTGATGCCAGAAGCATAACCCGCCGCTGGCAAGAGGGTGATTACTGGCTGTCGAAGCCTTGTGGAGCGTGGGTTTCGATGCTGACGTCGGTGGTGGTCATCAGTTTGTGGATCGGGCAGCGATCGGCGACGCGCAGCAGTTCTTCACGCTGGGCATCGGTGAGGACGCCCTTGAGGGTAAGCGTCACATGCAGGGCATATTTGCCTTTCTGCTCTTCGCTGTTGTCGCGCTTGACCTCAACACCCACGCCGGTCAGCGGGATGTCTTTCTTCTTCGCGTACATTTTCAGGGTCAGGGCTTTGCAGGCACCGAGCGCGGCGTCGAAGTAGTCGTGTGGCTCAGGGGCTGAGCCTTCGCCGCCGGCAGACTTCGGCACGTCGGCAAACAATTCGTGGTCATCGATCTGTACGGTGTGACGAAAACCTTCGGCGGAGACGGTATTGACGGTAACAGTCATGGCAACCTCACTGGCAGTAGGAAAAAGTCGTGCGATCAAAAAAGACCTTGCAGTTATAGAGCATTCCCACAGAGGCGCGTTCCACTTTCCTGCAGGATGAACCCTTGTTGTCGGCTCAAGGTCTAGGCTATGCCTACCTGTCGGAGATTACTTGTGTCCCTGTTTCGTTTGAGTCTTGCCTGCCTGCTGGCATGTGCCGGTACCGCCAGCGCCCGCGATTACACTTACAGCGATGCGCACCTGCACTATGTGGATTTTTTCCAGGAAACCGCCGGCATGGCGAAATTGCTCACGGCCATGCAGGACAACTCCATCGACAATGTGATGATTTCCGGCATTCCCGTGGCGAAGAAATGGCATGAAGACGAACCCAAACGTCCACGCTATTACGCCGGTGATGACGCCGACGCCTACTGGTACAGCGCCACCGACGTGATCGTCGCCGATGCCGTGCTGAAACTCACCCCGGAGCAGCGTCAGCATTTCCACCCGTTTCTGTCCGGGTTCAACCCCAACGACAAGAACTCCGCCGCGCACATTCAGCGCATGCTCGATCTGTATCCGGGGCTGTGGCAGGGCATTGGTGAGGTGTTCACCCGCCATGATGACTTGACGGCGTTGACCGCCGGCGACACGCCACGGGCCAATAACGAAGCGATGAAGCGTATATATCACCTGGCCGCCGAAAACGATCTGCCGGTGATGCTGCATTCCAACATCACCTCCAAGCGTGAGAAAAATCCGCTGTACCTGAAGGAAGTCGAAGAACCGCTGCGTAATCATCCGCACACCCGGTTCATCTGGGCGCACGCCGGCACCAGTGCGGAGATCCATCGGCACCAGACGCAGCTGGAATTCCTTCTGCCCACCGTCAGCCGGATGTTGGAGGCTTACCCGAATCTGTTCATCGATCTGTCGTGGAGCATGCTCACGCCGTATCTGCTGGATGAGCAGGGCAAGCCGCGTGCGCAATGGCTGGCATTGGTGGAGAAATACCCTGAGCGCTTTATGGTGGGTTCGGATGTTGTAGGCCGATTCAACAAGCTCGGTGAGGAAATGCGCAGTTTCACGCCGTTCCTTGATGCCTTGCCCGAAGACGTGGCGCGTAAAGTCGCCCGGGATAACTTCCTGGCGATATTGCCGCGAACAACAGCAAAGTCCGGGAAATCCGCGCTGAATCGTTAATGCCGAGGGTTCGAAGTATCAAGGCCTTTTGATATCACCTTTTCGTCTTACGCAAATTTGCACGGGGCCGATACCTTCTAGAGCAACCAGCTGCAGGGTTGATGCAGCGCTTTTGGAAGGAACCAGATTAATGAGCATCCGTAGTCTCAATATTGCGCCGCGTGCCGGCCTGGGTTTTGGTGTGTTGGCCTTGATGGTGTTTGCCTTGGGGGCGTTCGCCTTGCTGCAAATGGCGAACATGCGCGCCCAGTCGGATGAGGTCGACAACAACTGGCTGCCGAGCGTGATGGCGGTTGGCGAGATGAGTCAGGACATGCTGCGCCTGCGCGCGCTGACCATGCGTCTGTTGCTCAATCGGGATCCGCAGGCGCTGGCGCAGAATGTTGCCAAGCTCAATGACCTGCGCGGCGTGTTGAGCGAAGCCCAGCAACGCTATGACGTGTTGATCGTGCTGCCCGAAGAGCGCAAGTTATTCGACCGCTTCAAGGTCGCCGAGCACCAGTATCTGGAGTTTCAGGCGCAGGTCATGCAGTTGTCCGCGCAGAATCGGGTGGAGGAGGCGGCGGCCATTCTCAACGGTGAGATGAGCCCCTTGGCCGACGACATGGCGGTCACCCTCAAAGAGTTGGTCGAGCTGAACAAGCACAACGCCAACCTTGCCACCGAAGCGGCGCGCCTGGTCTTCATCAATTCGCGGGTCTGGGTCGGGGTGATGATCGGCATCACTGCGCTGATCACCATCGGTCTGGCACTGTTGCTGACCCGCAGCATCGTCTTGCCTCTGACACAATCGCTGGGCGTGGCGGAAGTGGTGGCCGGTGGCGATCTGACGGGCGATATCAATATCTCCGGCAAGGACGAACCGGCGCGGCTGCTGCAGGCGCTGAAAAGCATGCAGCACAGCCTGCGTGACACTATCCGGCAGATTTCCGAGTCGTCCAGTCAGTTGGCTTCGGCTTCGGAGGAGCTGAGTTGCGTCACCGAAGACGCCACACGTGGGCTGCACCAGCAGAGCCTGGAGATTGAACAGGCCGCCACGGCGGTCAATCAGATGACGGCTGCCGTTGAGGAAGTGGCGAGCAATGCGGTGGCGACGTCCGAGGCGTCACGCGAGTCTGATCGCATCGCCCAGCGTGGTCGCGAGCAGGTCCGGCAGACCGTGACATCAATCGAGTCCCTGGCAGATGACGTCACGTCGAATGCCACGCAGGTGGAGGATCTGGCGCAG
This sequence comes from Pseudomonas sp. IT-P260, assembly GCF_949768395.1. Taxonomy (NCBI): domain Bacteria; kingdom Pseudomonadati; phylum Pseudomonadota; class Gammaproteobacteria; order Pseudomonadales; family Pseudomonadaceae; genus Pseudomonas; species Pseudomonas sp. IT-P260. Next base: position 47,921 of record NZ_CATKPO010000002.1, on the reverse strand, counting down.
AAGGTTCACGGCATCAGCAAGGTGCTGGATGTGATCCGCTCGATTGCCGAGCAGACCAACCTGCTCGCGCTAAACGCTGCGATCGAGGCGGCGCGGGCCGGCGATGCCGGTCGCGGCTTCGCGGTGGTGGCCGATGAAGTGCGGGCGTTGGCGCACCGCACCCAACAATCGACTCAGGAAATCGAGCAGATGATCGGCGGCATTCAGCAGGGCACCGATTCGGCGGTCAATTCGATGCAGCAGAGCAGCCTTCGCGCCAATTCAACGCTGGAACTGGCGAAGGCGGCGGGTGAGGCGCTGGAAGAAATCGCCTCGGCGTTCACCTTGATCAACGAGCGCAACCTGGTGATCGCCAGTGCCTCGGAAGAGCAGGCGGCAGTGGCGCGGGAGGTGGACCGCAATCTGATGAATATTCGCGATCTGGCGACGCAGACTTCTGCCGGGGCTAATCAGACCAGTGCGGCGAGCCAGGAGTTGTCGCGGCTGGCGGTGGAGTTGAACAATATGGTGGCCAAATTTTCGGTCTGATCTGACCCTTGATGATCGAGCTGAATCCTGTGGGAGCGAGCCTGCTCGCGAAAGCGGTGTATCAACCACAAACATGTCGGCTGAACTGACGCTTTCGCGAGCAGGCTCGCTCCCACAGGGGATATGTGTCGTCGCGAAAACTGCAGGCACAAAAAAGCCCCGCATCTGCGGGGCTTTTGGTTGTAGCGGCGGATCAACTGCCTTTAACGGTTTTGCCGTTGACCGTGCCGTCCTGGAGCATGATGTTGTACTCCTTGCCGTCGGTTTCAACCTGTTGCAGGCGGACCAGCAGGTAATCCCAATCCTTGGCGAACCACAGCACGGTGGTGCGCTTGCTTTGTGTCGGATCGCGCACGCGCTCGACCTTGATTGCATCGATCTTGCCGGCCTTGGTGTCGACTTTCTCGGCACCCAGTACACGGAAGTCATAGGTATCGACTTCACCGTCATCGACCACCTGGTAGCTCATGGTCTTCTTGCCGGAGGCGACGTCGTGCTGCAGCGCCAGTTGATAGGTCGACTTGTCGACCATGCCACGGTTCAGCGGGATCTTCACTGCGTCGCCACGGTCGGTGCCGGTGACCATCTTGCTGTTCCAGTCGAAGTCCAGATCAGCCTTTTTCGCTTTGCCCAGACCGCCACGTTCAAAGTGGTAGGACTGCGGCAGCAGGGTGTCCTTGTCCAAAGTCAGGGTGCTTTCTTCAGTCAGGCTGGCGATCATCATCGACGCCTTGAAGCTGAGTTTCCAGACGCCGTTGGCTTCCTTGGTCAGGCTGCGTTCGGCAGTGCCGCTCATGGGCAACTGTTTCCAGTCGGCGGTGTAGCTCGCGGAGAACGGTTGAAGGTCTGCCGCCTGCGCGAAGGGCAGGGCGAGCAGAGCGCAAGCGAAGAGCAGGGCGCGACGCATAAAATCTCCTAGTGTCGAATCAAGTGGCCGCTGGCCGCGAGTAACTGGCCATCCAGTAAAGCACCTTGCTCACCGAGTGCCAGTCGGCCTTCGGCAAACCAGCGTACAGCCATCGGGTAGATCAGGTGTTCCTGGACATGCACTCGCTGCGCAAGTGTCTGCGGCGTGTCGTGCAACTCTACCGGTATTACTGCCTGTACGACCAGTGGTCCACCATCGAGTTCCTCGGTGACGAAGTGCACGGAGCAGCCGTGTTCCGCGTCGCCGGCCTCGAGCGCCCGCTGATGCGTGTGTAACCCTTTGTATTTGGGCAGCAGCGACGGGTGGATATTGAGCAGGCGACCCTGGTAGTGACGCACGAAATCAGCGCTGAGAATGCGCATGAAACCGGCCAGCACCACGAGTTTCGGTTTGAATTCGTCGATCAGTTCGATCAGGGCCGCATCGAAGGCCTCGCGACCTTCGAAGGCCTTGTGATCCAGCGAGCGGGTGGCGATACCCGCGTCACTGGCGCGTTGCAGGCCGTAGGCTTCGGCGCGGTTGGAAATCACCGCGGCGATGCGGACCGGGCTGTCGCCGGTCCGCGTGCTGTCGATCAGAGCCTGCAAGTTACTGCCGGTGCCGGACAACAGCACCACGACATCACAGGTCTGGGACATCAGTGAGCCTTGAGGTTTTTCAGCTCGACTTGAGCAGCGCCTTCGGCAGCGGCAGCGATCTGGCCGATGACCCAAGGTTGCTCGCCGGCATCACGCAGGGTGTTCAGGGCCACTTCAACGTGCTCCTGAGCCACGCAGATGACCATGCCCACGCCGCAGTTCAGTACGCGGTGCATTTCGGCCTCGTCGACGTTGCCTTTCTCTTGCAGCCAGTCGAAGACCGCCGGGCGAGTCCAGCTGGCCACGTCAACCACGGCCTGAGCGCCTTTTGGCAGAACGCGCGGGATGTTGTCCAGCAGGCCGCCACCGGTGATGTGGGCCATGGCCTTGACTGCGCCGGTGTCCTTGATCAGCTTGAGCAGCGGCTTTACGTAGATGCGGGTCGGGGCCATCAGCAGGTCGGTCAGCGGTTTGCCGTCGAGCTGAACGGTTTCGATGTCGGCGCCGGACACTTCGATGATCTTGCGGATCAGCGAGTAGCCGTTGGAGTGCGGGCCGGACGATGGCAGGGCGATCAGCGCGTCACCGGTGGCGACTTTCGAGCCGTCGATGATGTCGGCTTTTTCCACGACGCCGACGCAGAAGCCGGCCAGGTCGTAGTCTTCGCCTTCGTACATGCCAGGCATTTCAGCGGTTTCGCCGCCAACCAGAGAGCAGCCAGCCAGTTCGCAGCCTGCACCGATACCGGTGACCACGGTGGCGGCCACGTCAACGTTCAGCTTGCCGGTGGCGTAGTAGTCGAGAAAGAACAGCGGTTCAGCGCCGCACACCACCAGATCGTTGACGCACATGGCGACCAGGTCCTGGCCGATGCTGTCGTGCTTGTTCAGGTTCAGCGCCAGGCGCAGCTTGGTGCCGACGCCATCAGTACCGGAAACCAGCACCGGCTGTTTGTAACCGGCCGGGATCTCGCAGAGGGCGCCGAAACCGCCCAGGCCGCCCATGACTTCCGGGCGCGCAGTGCGCTTGGCGACGCTCTTGATGCGTTCGACCAATGCTTCACCGGCGTCGATGTCTACACCGGCGTCCTTGTAGCTCAGGGAGGGTTGCTTGCTCATGATCCAGGCCTTTAGGGGAGGGGATTCAGGGGTAACGACCGAGTTCAGCGGGAACATCGAAATCGAGAGGGCGATGGCCTCACGCGAATTTCGGGGTGCCCGGCTGTTGCCGGTCTGCGAAGGCGCGCGATTTTATCAGGCTTGAGGGGCAGCGGCCATCCTCGCGCCGACGGGCAGGGGCATAATCAGCGGAAATTTTTTGCAATTGTGCCGGGTGGCTGCCTGTATAAGGTGTACCGATTAACCGTCTATCGTTATCCCTGTGCAAAAACTTACCGCCGCCGTGTGAATGTTTTGCGATGGCAGATTGTCACAGCCTTGCTTAACCGGTTCACGCGGCCTGTTCCAGCCGCTCCTGTCGACGGGAATTTTCCATGCGTTTTTGTAAATTGTTGGTTGTGGGTTGTTTGTCCGTGGTCAGCCTGGCGAGTCATGCCGAAAACCTCAAAGGTCTCTATCAAGTGCGTCAGCCGGTCAGCAGCCAGGCGCCGGAAGAGCGCGATCGCGCCACGCAGGCGGCGCTGGATACGCTGGTATTGCGCCTGACCGGCGACCCGAAGGCTGTGCAAAATCCAGGGTTGGCGACGATTCGCAAAGACCCGCAGCAGATCATCAGTCAGTTCGGTTTTGATGCCGGGCCACCGGAAGTGCTGAAAGTCGATTTCGACCCGGCCACCACTGAGCAGGCGCTGCGTCGTGCGGGATTGTCGTTGTGGGGCGCGAGCCGGCCGTCGATCCTGAGTTGGTGGCTGAATGATTCGACTGAAGGTTCGAGCCTGGTCGGTGACGGTCAGGCAGCGGCGGCACCCCTGCGTGCGGCGGCTCAGCATCGTGGTTTGCCCTTGCGTTTGCCGCTGGCTGATTTGAGTGAGCAACTGGTGGCCACCGCGCCAGTGCTGGATGGCACCGATCCCGCACCATTGCGCGGCGCTTCGGAGCGTTACGGTGCGGATGCCTTGTTGGCGGTGCATGCGCACGAAGAGGGGGGGCAGTGGCAGGCCAAGTGGCATCTGTGGCTGGGTGATCAGAAAGAGGCCGGCAGCGTGCAGGGTGCCGATCAGGCTGGCGTGGCCGATGCGGTAATGCTGGCGGTAGCGGAGCGCCTGGCGCCGCGGTTTGTCGCCAAGCCAGGGGTGTCGGGTCAGCAGACCCTCGAAGTGCAGGGTATGAATCTGGAGCATTACGCCGCGCTGCTGCGGTTACTTGAGCCGTTTGGTGTGCGTCTGCAAAGTGTCGAGGGTGATCGCATCGTGTATCGGGTCAATGGCAGCGCGGATCAGTTGCGCGCGCAATTGTCGCTGGCGAAGCTGCAGGAGTTGCCGGCTGAAGCGCCGGCGCCCGTGCCGGCGCCACAACCGGCTGTTGTCGGTGCAGCACCGGTTGCCGCGCAGGCCCCTGCGGCATCGTCGTTGCGGTTTCGCTGGTAAGTCTTTCCTTATATAGAAGCAGGAGTGATACATGGCCGATACGCGGCGTTGGTTCTGGCTCGGTGGGGTGGTCCTGCTTTGCGCGTTTGTCTGGTTGCTGCACCCGATCCTCACGCCGTTTCTGGTGGCGTTGCTGCTGGCGTACCTGTTTGATCCGCTGGTGGATCGTCTGGAGCGGCTCGGTCTGTCCCGCACCTGGGGCGTGATCGCGGTGTTTGCCTTGTTCACCCTGATCGTCACCACGTTGTTGCTGGTGTTGGTACCGATGCTCGCCAAGCAGTTGCTGCGCTTGTACGAACTGGCGCCGCAGATGCTCGATTGGCTGCAGCACACGGCGCTGCCCTGGGCGCAGTCGAAACTGGGGCTGTCGGACGGCTTCTGGAAGTTCGACAAGGTCAAGGCCGCGATCAGCGAGCACATGGGGCAGACCACTGACATCGTCGGTGTGGTGCTGAGTCAGGCCACGGCCTCGAGTCTGGCCCTGATCGGCTGGCTGGCGAATCTGGTGTTGATCCCGGTGGTGAGTTTCTACCTGCTGCGTGACTGGGACGTGATGATGGCCAAGATCCGCAGCCTGCTGCCCCGTGACCGTGAAGAAACCATCGTCTCGCTCGCGGGTGAGTGCCATGAGGTGCTCGGCGCGTTCGTGCGCGGGCAGTTGCTGGTGATGCTGGCGCTGGGCGTGATCTATGCAGCGGGTCTGATGATCGTTGGGCTGGAACTGGGGCTGTTGATCGGCCTGATCGCTGGTCTGGCGGCCATCGTGCCGTACATGGGCTTCGTGATCGGGATTGGCGCGGCGCTGATTGCCGGTTTGTTCCAGTTCGGTGGTGATCTGTATCCGATGATCGGAATCGTGGCGGTGTTCATGGTCGGGCAGGCGCTCGAAGGCATGGTGCTGACGCCTTTGCTGGTGGGTGACCGGATCGGTCTGCATCCGGTGGCGGTGATTTTCGCGATCCTGGCCGGCGGCGAGCTGTTCGGCTTTACCGGTGTGCTGCTGGCATTGCCGGTGGCGGCGGTGATCATGGTGCTGGTGCGTCACGTGCACGATTTGTACAAGGACTCGGATATTTACAGCGGGACCGATGAGCCCGAGCTGTGATCCGATCACGGGCGGTCCGGCATTGTGCCGGGTTGGCCCGTGTTTTGCGGTGGATTGTTTCGCTGACGCGTCAGAGAAACTGTCATAAAACCAGCGTGTTAACGCAAACCTTTGATTTTGCTTGGGGTCTGTCGCATTGTGCGCTCAGCTTCACGGGTATAAACTTCGCAAACTTTACACAGAGGCCACTAACGGTTCCTTGAGAACTGTTCAGTCAGCATGAAACCGATTCAGCTGCCCCTAGGTGTGCGTCTGCGTGACGACGCCACCTTCATCAACTACTACCCAGGCGCCAATGCCGCTGCACTCGGCTATGTCGAGCGCCTATGCGAAGCCGACGCCGGCTGGACCGAAAGCCTGATCTACCTGTGGGGCAAGCATGGGGTAGGGCGTACGCATCTGTTGCAGGCAGCTTGCCTGCGTTTCGAGCAGATGGGTGAACCGGCGGTGTACCTGCCGCTGGCCGAATTGATGGATCGCGGTATCGAAATTCTCGACAACCTTGAACAGTATGAACTGGTCTGCCTCGATGACTTGCAGGTGATTGCCGGCAAGCCGGACTGGGAAGAGGCGATGTTTCATCTGTTCAACCGTCTGCGCGACAGCGGTCGACGCTTGCTGATTGCCGCTTCAACCTCACCTCGCGAGCTGCCGGTGAAACTGGCTGACCTCAAATCGCGCCTGACGCTGGCGCTGATCTTCCAGATGCGCCCGCTTTCCGATGAAGACAAATTGCGTGCCCTGCAATTGCGTGCTTCGCGTCGCGGCCTGCACCTGACCGATGAAGTCGGACACTTTATTCTGACCCGTGGCACCCGCAGCATGAGTGCATTGTTCGACCTGCTCGAACAGCTGGATCAGGCCTCCTTGCAGGCGCAACGCAAGCTGACCATTCCGTTCCTGAAGGAAACCCTCGGATGGTAGTGCAGCCCTTGAAATCCGCAGGTTTCAGGCGGTTTCGACATATTTCAGGCGCCAGAAAATCCGCTTTTCCGCACGGTGTGCAGACTGCGTATCGAGTCAAATGGGCTTAAGCGCTTAGATGTAAACGAGAAACCGGGAAGTCACAAAAAGATCGATTGAATTTGCAAATGAGGCCGATAGCGGGCATAGTCTCGGCTTCTTTACAACTTCAGCCACGGTCGTGCCCATGCTAAATCGCTTCGCACCCCTCGTGCCTCTCGCACTCGTCACCCTGTTGTTCGGTTGCGCTGCTCATTCTCCAGTTCAAGAGCAGCCTCAACAGGTTAAAAATTCTGCCACCGCCCAGTCTTCCGTTATTTACCAGGAAGAGCTGGCCACCGAAAAAGAACTCGCCGATTTCAACGGCAAGAAGCCCTATGAGCTTCCGGTTCTGGCCGACAGCATCCTCGAACGCGGCATGTCCCTGATCGGTACCCGTTACCGTTTCGGCGGTACCTCTGAAGCCGGTTTCGACTGCAGCGGTTTCATCGGTTATCTGTTCCGCGAAGAGGCTGGCATGAATCTGCCGCGCTCCACCCGCGAAATGATCAACGTGGATGCGCCTCTGGTCTCGCGCGGTAATCTTGAGCCGGGCGATCTGCTGTTCTTCGCCACCAATGGTCGTCGCGGTCGTGTAAGCCACGCCGGGATCTACCTGGGTGACAACCAGTTCATTCACTCCAGCAGCCGTCGCAGCGGCGGTGTCCGCATCGACAGCCTGGGTGACAGCTACTGGAGCAAGACCTTCATCGAAGCCAAGCGCGCCCTCGCGATGGCACCGACTGTGGTCACCGCTCGCAAGTAATTCCCCCGTTGTCGCCATGTCCGTGGCGACAAAAACGGATCCCGGCAAGGGAGTAGACCTAGACTTTACAAGGTGAAGTTAAAGTCTTACTTGAAGTTTGCCGTGTAGCCGCTAGAATCCTGTATCTATATTGATGGCAAACCGCCTGCGTGCTCCGCAGGCGGTTTTGTTTCTGTCCATTCGGCAGAGAAAGCCGCAGCCAGATCAGGATGTTCTGCTTATGACGATGTCGGCCCGCCTCACATTGATTTTCTTCGCAGCGCTGCTCAGCGCCTGCGCCAGCCGCACCCCGCCGCCTGCGCCCGTGGTACGCGCCCCGGTGGTGTTCGGGCCTTCCCAGGCTTTTTCGCCGGCTGCTGAAGACGTGCTGTTTCGCGCGCTGGGCCTGGTTGGCACGCCTTATCGCTGGGGCGGCAACACACCGGATTCCGGGTTTGATTGCAGTGGCCTGATCGGTTTCGTCTACCGCGATGCCGCCGGTATCTCCTTACCGCGCTCCACCCGCGAGATGATCGTGATGCAGGCGCCGAATGTCGGCAAAGAGGGTTTGCAGACCGGCGACCTGATCTTCTTCGCCACCAATGGCGGCTCGCAGGTCAGTCATGCGGGGATCTACGTCGGCGAAGGGCGCTTCGTGCACGCGCCAGCCACCGGCGGCACGGTGAAGCTGGACAGTCTGTCGAAGGCGTACTGGCAGAAGGCGTACCTGAGTGCCAAGCGGGTGTTGCAGCCGGAGCATCTGGCGCATAACCCGTAGTAAAAATAGCAGCCATTCCAATGTGGGAGCGAGCCTGCTCGCGAAAGCGGTGTATCAGTCAACCCAATGGAGGCTGACACTACGCATTCGCGAGCAGGCTCGCTCCCACAGTTGTTTCAGGTCAGGCAAAAGTTACTTGGCGGACGAAACCCGCCAAACCTTGTTCCCCACATCATCCGCCACCAGCAAACCACCTTGCTGGTCGATTGCCACGCCTACCGGGCGGCCCAAAGCGTTCTCGTCCTTGTCGAGGAAACCGGTCAGCACATCCACCGGTGCTCCGTTCGGCTTGCCGGCCGCGAACGGTACGAAAATCACTTTATAACCGCTGTGCGGTTTGCGGTTCCACGAGCCGTGCTGGCCGATAAACGCGCCTTCCTTGAACTGCGCCGGCAAGTTGTTGCCCTCGGCGAAGGTCAGGCCCAGTGACGCGGTGTGCGGGCCGACGGCATAGTCCGGAGCGATGGCCTTGGCCACCAGATCCAGATTCTGCGGCTTCACCCGCACATCCACGTGCTGGCCGTAATAGCTGAAAGGCCAGCCATAGAAGCCACCGTCCTTGACCGAGGTGATGTAGTCCGGCACCAGGTCGCTGCCGATTTCGTCACGTTCGTTGACTGCTGTCCACAGCGCGCCTGTGGTGGGTTCCCACGCCAGACCGTTGGGGTTACGAATGCCTGAGGCGAAGATCCGGTGATTGCCGGTGGCGCGATCCACTTCCCAGATCGCGGCGCGACCTTCCTCTTTATCCAGACCATTCTCGCCGACGTTGCTGTTCGAGCCGACGGTGACATACAGCTTGCTGCCGTCCTTGCTGGCGATGACGTTCTTGGTCCAGTGATGGTTCAGCGTACCGCCCGGCAGATCGGTAACCTTGATCGGCTGTGTCTTGATCTCCGTCGTACCGGGTTCGTAGTGGAAGCGCAGCAGGCGATCAGTGTCCGCGACGTACAAATCGTTGCCGACCAGGGTCATGCCGAATGGCGAGTTGAGGTTCTGCAGAAACACCGTGCGGGTCTCGGCCACGCCGTCGTGATCGGCGTCACGCAGCAGGGTGATGCGGTTCGGGCTCGGCACGCCGGCACCGGCCTTACCCATGACTTTCTTCATCACCCAGCCGCGAATACCGCTGCTGTCATCCGGTTTGGGCGGCGCGTTGGTTTCCGCCACCAATACGTCACCGTTGGGCAGCACGTAGAGCCAGCGTGGGTGATCGAGGCCTTCGGCAAATGCAGCCACTTGCGTACCGGCTGCGGCGGTCGGTTTGCCACCTGCAGGCCAGCCGACCGCTGGGGCGATGTTCACCGTCGGGATCAGGGTTTTGTTCGGTTCAGGCAGTTTCGGTGACGGACCGGTGCCGTCGGAAACTTGCAGGCTGGAGGATTCACCGCAGGCGGCGAGCCCTCCGGCGAGAGCGATGACGAGAGCGAGTCGGGTTTTGCGCATTGCTGATCTTCCCTATGAATGCATGCTTAATCATAGAGAACCCTGCGCACCCGATGGTTCAACCGCTATCCGCGAGCCTCTTTGAACAACACGGCGATGCCCGGGTGATAATTGCCCGCTTCGCTGCGCAACTTGCGGTAGGCGTAGGGGAAATACCAGGCCACGGCGCAGCAATGCTCCTTTTGCAGGTCGTCGACCATGTCCTGCAGTTCTTCGGGGCTGGCACTGTGCTGGGCCTTCTGCGGGGCGACGAACAGACAGCCGAGCTTGAGGTCGCTGGCGAAGCTGATGCGTTTGGCATCGCTGGTGATGTCCAGCAGGGCCTGAGTCAGGTTGAGGTTGTTGACCCGCGGCCAGCGCTGGGTGGCCTGAAGGTAGGCGCGGTCTTCGGCGCCGGCGATGAACAGATCGGCGCGGGCATTGCGCTCGCCATCCTCGTTCTGCTTTCGGGTCGAGGTATCACAAAGGGTCACCAGCTCGGCCATCCAGGCTGCCGCGGAGAGCAAGCCGAGATTGGCGTTCTCGTCATGCCAGTAGGGCGTGTCGTTGTCACCGCGTACCGCGTTGTAACGGTCAATACAGTCAAACCAGCGTTCAAGCACCGGGCGCAGGAATTCCAGGCGCGGGTTGCTGATGATCATGCCTTGCATCGTCATCATCCTTATTGTTGTGGTGTGCTTTTTCAATCAAAAGCATGGCTCTTTGATATCACTTGTCTCAGTGTGGCACAAGATTGGCGTCAGATAATTGATCGGTGGCAGTTATTCGCCCGACGGCCCCCTCTTTAATTGACGCTCCACCCCCAACCCTCTAACCTTCGCGGCTTGTTTCAGGTGCTCTGTGACGCGTGTCGACAGAGTGAAACAGGGAAGCCGGTGAGGGTTGTCTTCAGGTGAAAGACGATCACGATCCCGGCGCTGCCCCCGCAACGGTAAATGAGTGAAAACTGCGCATTGAGCCACTGTGTCGACCGACGCGGGAAGGCGCGCAGTCAGGCGATTCGCCGCTCATGAGCCCGGAGACCGGCCTGATCCATCCAGCGGCATCACGGTGGGCGATGCCAGGCTTTTTGCCGTCTGTTCTTGTGCCTGCCCGCCGTTATCCAGCCTCAACGGAGAGCTCCCCCATGACCGATTCCCCCGAGCGCGACGAACGCCATCTGGCGCGTATGCAGCGCAAAAAAGCCGTGATCGACGAGCGCATCGCCAATTCGCCTGACGAATGCGGCCTGGTGCTGGTGTTGACCGGCAATGGCAAAGGCAAAAGCAGCTCGGCGTTCGGCATGCTTGCCCGTGCCATGGGTCACGGCATGCAATGTGGTGTGGTGCAATTCATCAAGGGCCGCAACAGCACTGGCGAAGAGCTGTTCTTCCGCCGCTTCCCCGAGCAAGTGCGTTTTCACGTGATGGGCGAGGGTTTCACCTGGGAAACACAGGATCGCCAACGTGACATCGCCGCCGCCGAAGCCGCGTGGCAAGTGTCCCGCGAGCTGCTGCGCGATCCGTCGATCGGTCTGGTGGTGCTGGATGAACTGAACATCGCCCTCAAGCACGGTTACCTCGATCTGGATCGAGTGCTCAGCGATTTGCAGGCGCGTCCGCCGATGCAACATGTAATTGTCACCGGCCGCGCGGCCAAGCCGGAAATGATCGAGATGGGCGATACCGTCACCGAAATGGGCATGCTCAAACACGCCTTCCAGGCCGGCATCAAAGCGCAGAAAGGCGTCGAACTTTGAATCAACCACGTCACTGCCCGGCGGTGCTGATTGCCGCGCCGGCCTCCGGTCAGGGCAAGACCACCGTCACCGCTGCGCTCGCGCGCTTGCACCGCAATCAGGGACGCAAGGTGCGCGTGTTCAAGTGCGGCCCGGACTTTCTCGACCCAATGATTCTCGAGCGCGCCAGCGGTGCGCCGGTGTATCAACTGGACATGTGGATGGTCGGCGAGCAGGAAAGCCGCCGCCTGTTGTGGGAAGCCGCCGCCGAAGCCGATCTGATCCTGATCGAAGGCGTGATGGGCCTGTTCGACGGCACGCCGTCCAGCGCTGATCTGGCGCGCCATTTTGGTGTGCCGGTGCTTGGTGTGATCGATGGCACCGCGATGGCCCAGACCTTTGGTGCACTGGCGCTGGGGTTGGCGCGTTATCAGCCGGACCTGCCGTTTGCCGGGGTGCTGGCCAACCGCGTCGGCACCTTGCGTCATGCGCAGTTGCTGGAAGGCAGCCTCACCGAAGGTCTGCGTTGGTACGGCGCGCTGTCGCGGGAAACCGGGATCGAGTTGCCGAGCCGCCATCTCGGTCTGGTGCAGGCCAGCGAATTGAATGATCTGGACCTGCGTCTCGACGCGGCCGCCCAAGCGTTGGCCAGCAGTTGCGAGGTAGCGCTGCCACCGGCCGTGGAGTTCGCCGCGCCTGAAGTGATCTCTGCCGAACCGCTGCTCGAAGGCGTGCGCATCGCCGTCGCTCGTGACGAAGCCTTTGCCTTCACCTACGGTGCCAGCCTCGATCTGCTGCGGGCGATGGGTGCCGAGTTGAGTTTCTTTTCGCCGATCCGCGATACGCAGTTGCCCGACGCCGACAGTCTGTATCTGCCCGGTGGCTACCCGGAATTGCACCATGTGGCGCTGGGGCAAAACACCGCGATGCTGGATGCGATTCGCGCGCACCACGCTGCCGGCAAACCGCTGCTTGCCGAGTGCGGCGGCATGCTCTATCTGCTCGACGCGTTGACCGATGTCGAAGGCACCCGCGCCGAACTGGTCGGGCTGCTGCGCGGTGAGGCAGTGATGCAAAAACGTCTGGCGGCACTGGCACTGCAAGCGGTAGATCTGCCGGAAGGTTCGTTGCGCGGCCACACCTATCACCATTCCCTGACCAGCACCGAGCTGACGCCGATTGCCCGGGGCATCAGCCCGAATGGCGGGCGCGGGGCGGAGGCGGTTTATCGGGAGGGGCGGATGACGGCGTCGTACGTGCATTTTTACTTCCCGTCGAACCCTGCGGCTATCGCGGCACTGTTTGTGCCAGATCTTGAGGCCGCCTTCGCGAGCAAGCTCGCTCCCACAGGGGATCGCGTTTCTTGAGCAAGCACCCCGTTCAATGTGGGAGCGAGCCTGCTCGCGAAGAGGCCATGACCGACAACACATTCTCCGAAGCCGAACGCGAAGCGGTTTATAGAGCCATCGCCGAGCGCCGCGACATGCGCCACTTCACCGGTGGCACGGTGGAGCCGGAGCTGCTGCGCCGTCTGCTCGAAGCCGCGCATCAGGCGCCCAGCGTCGGCCTGATGCAACCGTGGCGCTTTATCCGCATCAGCGATCGCGCCTTGCGTGGGCAGATCCAGAACCTCGTCGAAGAAGAACGCGTGCGTACCGCCGAAGCCCTCGGCGAACGCAGTGACGAGTTCATGAAGCTCAAGGTCGAAGGCATTAACGACTGCGCTGAAGTGCTGGTCGCGGCGCTGATGGATGATCGCGAAAAACACATTTTCGGCCGTCGTACGCTGCCGGAAATGGACATGGCCTCGCTGTCCTGCGCGATTCAGAACCTGTGGCTGGCATCCCGTGCCGAAGGACTGGGCATGGGCTGGGTGTCGCTGTTCGAACCGCAGGCACTGGCCGATCTGCTGCAACTGCCGGCCGGGGCCAAGCCATTGGCGGTGTTGTGCCTGGGGCCGGTCAGGGCATTCTATCCGGCGCCGATGCTGGTACTCGAAGGGTGGGCGCAGGCGCGGCCGCTCAATGAGTTGCTGTACGAAAATTATTGGGGAGTGAGTCAATGAGTGTGGCGTTGTTGAGTGTCGCCGCGGTCGCGCTGGATGCGCTGCTGGGTGAACCGAAACGCTGGCATCCGCTGGTGGCGTTCGGCAATTTTGCCGGGCGCATCGAGCGCCGTTTCAATGCGGGCGGACGTGGCTGGCGCAGTCACGGGGTCACCGCGTGGGTGATCGCGGTGCTGCCGCTGACCTTGCTCGCGACCGCGTTTTCCTGGGCACCGTACGTGGGCTGGATCGTCGAGATTCTTGCGCTGTATTGTGCCCTCGGCATGCGCAGTCTTGGCGAACACGTCGAGCCCGTGGCCAAAGCCCTGCGCAGCGATGATCTGGAAGAAGCACGCAAACGCGTCGGTTATCTGGTCAGCCGTCAGACCAGCGAACTGGACGGCACCGCCGTCGCCCGCGCCGCCACCGAATCGGTGCTGGAAAACGGCAGTGACGCGGTGTTCGCCGCGCTGTTCTGGTTTGTCGTGGCCGGCGCGCCAGGGGTGGTGCTCTATCGCCTGAGCAATACGCTCGACGCGATGTGGGGCTATCGCAACGAACGCTTCGAGCGCTTCGGCTGGTGCGCGGCAAAAATCGATGACGTGCTCAACTACATTCCGGCCCGACTGGTGGCGCTGACCTACGCGCTGCTGGGCAACACCCGGCTCGCCTGGAAATGCTGGCGCAGCCAGGGCCCGCAATGGGACAGCCCTAACGCCGGTCCGGTGATGGCGGCCGGTGCCGGTGCGTTGAATGTCGAACTGGGCGGCCCGGCGATCTATCACGGCGAACTGCATGAGCGTCCGCAGCTGGGCGAAGGTGCGCCGGCGGATGCCGATTCGATTGATCGCGGCTGGCAATTGGTCCAGCGCGGGGTATGGTTATGGCTGCTGATTCTCTGCGTGGGGGCTGAATTCTATGCTTGAGCACGGTGGCCGGCTGCGCAAGGCTGCACTCGATTACGGGATTGCCGAGGCCGACTGGCTCGACCTGTCCAGCGGCCTTGCGCCGTGGCCATTTGCGGTGCCGCAGATTCCGCTGCGCGCCTGGGCACGCTTGCCGGAAACCGACGACGGGCTGGAACAGGCCGCGTGTGATTACTATGGCGCCTCGCGGGTGCTGCCGGTGGCCGGTTCGCAGATGGCGATCCAGCTGCTGCCGCGTTTGCGCCGTGCCGGCAAGGTCGGTGTGTTGTCGCCGTGTTATGCCGAGCACGCCGAAGCCTGGCGTCGCAGTGGTTATATCGTGCGCGAAGTGCTGGAGCAGGAAGTGGAATTCTTTCTCGACAGCCTCGACGTGCTGGTGGTGGTCAATCCGAACAATCCCACTGGCCTGAGCCTGACCCCGGCGCGGCTGCTCGACTGGCATGCGCGGCTGGCCCAGCGCGGCGGCTGGCTGGTGGTCGATGAAGCGTTCATGGATAACACGCCGCAGCTGAGCCTGGCCTCGCACACCCATCAAGTTGGCCTGATCGTGTTGCGCTCGTTCGGCAAGTTTTTCGGTCTGGCGGGGGTGCGTCTGGGGTTTGTGCTGGCCGAGCGCAAGTTGCTCAGGTTGCTCGCCGAACAGGTCGGACCGTGGGCGGTGAGCGGGCCGACACGGGTGCTCGGTCAGGCCTGTTTGCAGGACACCGAAGCGCACACTCGGCAACGTATTCGCAGCGATGAGGCCAGTGAACGTCTGGCGCTGCTGCTGGAGCGTTATGGCTTCAAACCCCATGGGGGTTGTGCGTTGTTTCAGTGGCTGATCACCGAGCACGCGCCTGCGTTGCACGAATTCATGGCCCGACGCGGCATCCTTCTGCGCCTCTTCACCCACAACAGCAGTCTGCGTTTTGGCCTGCCGGCCAACGCCGCTGAAGAAGCGCGCCTCGAACAGGCGCTGCAAGCCTTTGCCAAGGAATCGAAATGACCACCGTGATGGTGCAAGGCACCACCTCCGACGCCGGTAAAAGCACGCTGGTGACGGCGCTGTGCCGCTGGGCCACCCGTCAGGGCGTGGCGGTGGTGCCGTTCAAACCGCAGAACATGGCGCTCAACAGCGCGGTGACCGCCGACGGCGGCGAGATTGGCCGGGCGCAAGCGGTGCAGGCGCAAGCCGCGCACCTTGAACCGCACACCGACATGAACCCGGTGCTGCTCAAGCCCAACAGCGACACCGGCGCGCAAGTGATCATCCATGGCCGCGCGGTCACCAGCATGAACGCAGTGGCCTATCACGACTACAAAGCCATCGCCATGCAAGCGGTGCTCGCGTCGCACCAGCGACTCAGCGCGGCCTATCCGCTGGTGATGGTTGAAGGCGCTGGCTCGCCGGCCGAAATCAATCTGCGTGCCGGTGACATCGCCAACATGGGCTTCGCCGAAGCGGTGGATTGCCCGGTGCTGCTGATTGCCGACATCAATCGCGGCGGGGTGTTTGCGCATCTGGTCGGCACGCTGGAGTTGCTGTCGCCGAGCGAGCAGGCACGGGTCCAGGGCTTCATCATCAACCGTTTTCGCGGTGACATCGCCTTGCTGCAACCTGGCCTCGACTGGCTGGAACAGCGCACCGGCAAACCGGTTATCGGTGTGCTGCCGTACGTGATGGATCTGCATCTGGAGGCTGAGGACGGCATCGACCAGCGCCAGACCGACAAGACCGAGCAAGTGCTGAAAGTGGTGGTGCCGGTGCTGCCGCGCATCAGCAACCACACGGACTTTGATCCACTGCGCCTGCATCCGCAGGTCGATCTGCAATTCATCGGCCCGGGGCAGGCGATCCCTGCCGCCGACCTGATCATCCTGCCCGGCTCGAAAAGCGTGCGCAGCGATCTTGCCTATTTACGTGCCAATGGCTGGGACGCGGCGATCAATCGGCACTTGCGCTATGGCGGCAAGTTGCTGGGGATCTGCGGCGGTCTGCAAATGCTCGGTGAGCAGGTGCACGATCCGCTGGGCCTGGAAGGCGCGCCGGGCTCCAGTGCCGGCCTGGGTTTGCTGGCGTTCGAAACCACGCTGGAAGCCGAGAAGCAGTTGCGCAATGTCCGTGGGCATCTGGCGCTGGAAAACGCCGAGGTCAGTGGCTATGAAATTCATGCCGGGGTAACGGTAGGCCCGGCGCTGGAGAACGCGGCGGTGCTTCTGGATGACGGTCGTTGCGACGGCGCGCAGAGTCCGGACGGGCAGGTGTTCGGCACCTACCTGCATGGCTTGTTCGAATCACCGCAAGCCAGTGCCGCGTTGCTGCGCTGGGCCGGGTTGAGTGCTGTGCAGGAGGTGGATTATCACGGCTTGCGCGAGCGCGATATCGAGCGGTTGGCGGATCTGGTGGAGCGGCATCTGGATACCGGGCTGCTGCGTCAGCTCTGCGGGATTTAGGCTGGCTGTTACGGCCTCTTCGCGAGCAGGCTCGCTCCCACTTTGGAACGCATTCCCATGTGGGGGCGAGCCTGCTCGCGAAGGGGCCGGTTGCCTCAGCACATAATTCGGGATGTTCCCATGCTCCCACATGAGAATGCATTCCAGGGTGGGAGCGAGCCTGCTCGCGAAGAGGCCGTTTGCCTCAACACATAATTTTCAGGATGTCCCCATGCTCCAACTGATCCTCGGCGGCGCCCGCTCCGGCAAAAGTCGCCTGGCGGAAAAACTCGCCAGCGACAGCCATCTGGCGGTCACTTACATCGCCACCAGCCAGCCGCTGGACGGTGAAATGAACGCCCGCGTCGCCCATCACCGCGCCCGGCGCCCGGCCGAATGGGCACTGATCGAAGAACCCATAGCGCTGGCCCGCGTCCTGCGTGAAAACGCCGGCGCCGAGCGTTGCCTGCTGGTGGACTGCCTGACCCTGTGGCTGACCAATCTGCTGATGCTCGATGACGCCGCGCGTCTCGCCGCCGAACGTGAAGCTCTGCTGGACTGCCTGGCGTCATTGCCGGGGGAAATCATTTTTGTCAGCAACGAGACCGGAATGGGTGTCGTGCCGCTGGGCGAATTGACTCGCCGCTACGTCGATGAAGCCGGTTGGCTGCATCAAGCTCTGGCCGAGCGTTGTCAGCGAGTTGTCCTGACCGTTGCCGGCCTGCCCCTGACCCTGAAAGGACCTGCGTTATGACTCAAGCGTGGTGGTTGAACCCGTGCCAATCCGTGAATGCCGAGATCGTTGAACACGCGGCGGCGCGCCAACAGCAGTTGACCAAACCGGCCGGCTCCCTCGGTCGCCTCGAAAGCGTGGCGGTGCAGCTGGCCGGATTGCAGGGGCAGATCAAACCGACCCTCAAGCAGGTCTGGATCGCGATTTTTGCTGGTGATCACGGGGTGGTCGCGGAAGGTGTTTCTGCCTTCCCGCAGGAGGTCACCGGGCAGATGCTGCTCAACTTCGTCAGCGGCGGTGCGGCGATCAGCGTGCTGGCGCGCCAGCTCGATGCGCAACTGGAAGTGGTCGATCTGGGCACCGTGACACCGACGTTGAATCTGCCGGGCGTGCGTCATCTGAACATCGGCCCGGGCACGGCGAATTTCGCCAAGGGCGCGGCGATGACCCAAGCGCAGGGCGAACTCGCCTTGCAGGCCGGTCGTGACAGCGTGCTGCGCGCCAAAGCGGCGGGCGCACAGTTGTTCATCGGTGGCGAAATGGGCATCGGCAACACCACTGCCGCCAGTGCACTGGCGTGTGCCTTGCTCGATTGCCCGGTGGCGCACCTGACCGGTCCCGGCACGGGGTTGAATGCCGAAGGCGTCAGCCATAAAGCACAAGTGATCGAGCGCGCACTGGCGCTGCACGCGGCGCAATGTGGCGATGCGCTGCAAACCTTGTTCAACCTCGGCGGGTTTGAAATCGCCGCACTGGTCGGCGCGTACCTGGCTTGTGCGCAGGAAGGCGTGGCGGTGCTGGTCGACGGCTTTATCTGCACGGTCGCTGCGCTGGTCGCGGTGCGGCTGAATCCGGCCTGCCGCGAGTGGCTGCTGTTCGGCCATCGTGGGGCCGAGCCGGGCCATCGTCACGTGCTGGAAACCCTCAATGCCGAACCGCTGCTGGAACTCGGTTTGCGTCTGGGCGAGGGCAGCGGGGCGGCGTTGGCTGTGCCGCTGTTGCGTCTGGCCTGCGACCTGCACGGGCAGATGGCGACGTTCGCCGAAGCGGCGGTGGCGGATCGTCCGGCATGACGTTGCGTCTGGACCTGCTGCGCCACGGTGAAACGGAGCTGGGCGGCGGATTGCGCGGTAGCCTCGATGATGCGCTCACGGAAAAGGGTTGGGCGCAGATGCGTGCGGCGGTGATCGCGGGCGGACCGTGGGATCGACTGGTCAGTTCGCCGCTGCAGCGTTGTGCGCGGTTTGCCGCCGAACTGGGCGAGCAGTTGGGGCTGCCGGTTCATCTGGATAAAAACCTGCAAGAACTGCATTTCGGTGCCTGGGAAGGGCAGAGCGCAGTGGGACTGATGGAGACCGATGCCGAGGCGCTGGGGCTGTTCTGGGCCGATCCGTATGCGTTCACGCCGCCACAGGGTGAGCCGGTCAGTGATTTTGCGGCGCGCGTGCTGGGCGCGGTTGCGCGGTTGCATCAGGCCTATGCCGGTGAACGCGTTTTGTTGATCAGTCATGGCGGCGTGATGCGTCTGTTGCTGGCGCGGGCGCGAGGTTTGCCGCGTGAGCAGTTGCTCAATGTCGAAGTCGCGCATGCTTCGCTGTTCGCGCTCAGTGTCGAAGCCGATGGCGTGCTCAAGGAAGGTCACTGAGATGCTGCCACTGTGGATCGCCCTGCAATTTCTCAGCAGCCTGCCGATTCGTCTGCCGGGGATGCCGGAGCCGCAACAGCTCGGGCGTTCGCTGTTGTTTTATCCGCTGGTGGGGTTGCTGTTCGGGGTGATCCTCTGGGTATTCAACCTGGTATTGGCCGGCGCGCCGTTGTTGTTGCATGCGGCGCTGCTGCTGACGGTGTGGGTGCTGCTCAGCGGCGCGCTGCATCTGGATGGCCTGGCTGACAGCGCTGATGCCTGGCTTGGTGGTTTCGGTGATCGCGAGCGCACGCTGACGATCATGAAGGATCCGCGCAGCGGGCCGATTGCCGTGGTGACGCTGGTGTTGGTGTTGCTGCTGAAGTTTTGCGCGTTGCTGGCGCTGATCGAGCAGGGGCACGAAGTGATGTTGATCATCGTGCCGCTGCTGGGGCGCGCGGCGTTGCTGGGGCTGTTTCTGACCACGCCGTATGTGCGCGCGGGAGGTCTGGGGCAGGCGTTGGCTGATCATCTTCCGCGCCGGGCCGGTTGGTGGGTGCTGGGGGCGAGTGCGCTGGCCTGCTTGCTGATTGCCGGGGTGAAAGCGATTGTTGCGCTGGTTGTCGCGTTCGTCGGGTTTGTCTGGCTGCGGCAGGTGATGATGCGGCGGTTGGGCGGGACCACGGGCGATACGGCGGGGGCGTTGCTGGAGTTGCTGGAGATGGCGGTGCTGGTTGGGGTTGTGTTGGTCTGACATATTGCTAAGACCGTGCCGGCCTCTTCGCGAGCAGGCTCGCTCCCACATTTGGAATGCGTTTCCATTGTGGGAGCGAGCCTGCTCGCGAAAGCGGTCTGCCAGGCGCTACAAATGTATGGGTAAAACTCATGTGTAACTTGATTTAACACAGTCGCGGGTATATACACGCATCATGCTTCCTTCTCAGTGTTTGTGCACCAACCTGCGTCGCGCCGCTCGTGGCGTCAGCAGGCATTACGACGGCGCTCTCGACGGCTTCGGGATCAACGTTGCCCAGTACTCTTTGCTGTGCAACCTGCAGCGTCTGGATCAACCGAGCATCTCAGAACTGGCCGAAGCCATGGGCCTGGATCGCAGCACTTTGGGGCGCAACCTGCGGGTACTCGAAGGCGAGGGCCTGGTGGCGCTGGCCGAGGGCGAGGACATGCGCAACCGCATCGTCCGGCTCACCGAAACCGGTGCACAGCGCCTTGCGGCCGCGCTGCCGGCCTGGGAAGCGGCGCAACAGCGATTGATCGATCGCCTGGGCGCCGAGAAGCGTGAAACCTTGCTGCGACTGTTGGACGAACTGGCCTGAAGGCCGGTTTTTCCGGATTTAAGCGGGTATATACCCGCGAACGGAGAATAACAATGACATCGATGTGGCGTACGTGCGGTTGGGTGTTGCTGGGAAGTGCGCTGATTCTGGCGTTGTCATTGGGCGTGCGGCACGGCTTCGGTCTGTTCCTGTCGCCGATGAGTGCGCAGTTCGGCTGGGGGCGCGAAGTGTTCGCCTTCGCCATCGCCCTGCAGAACCTGATCTGGGGCTTGGCGCAGCCGTTCACTGGCGCGTTGGCTGACCGTTTCGGTGCGGCCAAAGTGGTGCTGGTCGGCGGCGTGCTGTATGCCGCGGGCCTGGTGTGCATGGGGCTGTCCGATTCGGCGCTGACCTTGTCGCTGAGTGCGGGTCTATTGATCGGTATCGGCCTGTCCGGCACCTCGTTTTCGGTGATCCTCGGCGTGGTCGGGCGTGCGGTGCCACCGGAAAAACGCAGCATGGGCATGGGCATTGCGAGTGCCGCCGGCTCCTTTGGTCAATTTGCGATGTTGCCGGGTACCTTGGGTTTGATCGGCTGGCTCGGCTGGTCAGCGGCATTGCTGGTGCTGGGCCTGCTGGTGGCGCTGATCGTGCCGCTGGTGAGCATGCTCAAGGACAGGCCGCTGCCGGTGCTGGGCCATGAGCAGAGCCTGTCCGAAGCGTTACGCGAAGCCTGTTCGCACTCGGGGTTCTGGCTGTTGGCATTCGGCTTTTTCGTCTGCGGCTTCCAGGTGGTGTTCATCGGTGTGCATCTGCCGGCCTATCTGGTTGATCAGCATCTGCCGGCAACCGTCGGGACCACGGTGCTGGCGCTGATCGGTCTGTTCAATATCTTTGGCACTTATACCGCTGGATGGCTCGGCGGGCGCATGTCCAAACCGCGTCTGTTGACGGCGTTGTACCTGCTGCGTGCAGTGGTGATCGTGCTGTTCCTGTGGCTGCCGGTGACGACGACTTCGGCGTACCTGTTCGGCATGGCCATGGGCTTCCTGTGGCTGTCGACGGTGCCGTTGACCAACGGCACGGTGGCGACCTTGTTTGGCGTGCGCAATCTGTCCATGCTCGGCGGCATCGTGTTCCTGTTTCATCAGCTTGGCTCGTTCCTCGGCGGCTGGCTGGGTGGCGTGGTGTATGACCGTACTGGGAGTTATGACTTGATCTGGCAAGTGGCGATTCTCTTGAGTCTGCTGGCGGCCGCGCTGAACTGGCCGGTGCGCGAGCGTCCGGTGGCGCGTCTGCAGCCGGCGGTCGGCGCCGTATGAAGCGCTCCTGGCCACGAATTGCTTTCACCGCACTCGGCGCGCTGTTGCTGGCGCTGGTGTGGTGGGGCTGGCATCAGGGTGGCCTGGCGTTGATGCAGTTGGGCCTGGGCGCTTGCTTGTAGGCTTGGAGGGCGAGTAACGTCGAGAGTCTGATGACTGCTCAAAGGATGCCCGACATGCTCATGCGCTGGTGTGCTGTGCCCGCGTTGCTGATGGCGTTGACCGGATTGGCCCAGGCGGCCGATTGCCCGGAGGCGCTGCAAGGTTCGTTGCCCAAGTTGCGCGCCAAGGAATCCGTCGATCTGTGCCAGCGCTACGCCGGCAAACCGCTGGTGGTGGTCAATACCGCCAGTTTCTGTGGCTTCGCCCCTCAGTTCGAGGGCCTCGAAGCGCTCAATCAGCACTACAAGGCGCAAGGCCTGGAAATGCTCGGCGTGCCCTCCAATGACTTCAAGCAGGAGTCCAAGGACAGCGCCGAAACCGCCAAGGTCTGCTACGCCAACTACGGCGTGACGTTCACCATGACCGAGCCGCAGAAGGTCCGAGGCGACGATGCGACTCACCTGTTCAAGGTGCTCGCCGAACAGAGCAGTGCGCCGAAGTGGAATTTCTACAAGTATGTGATTGATCGGCAGGGCAAGGTGATTGCCAATTTCTCCAGCCTGACCAAGCCGGATGATCCGGAGTTTATTGCGGCAGTTGAAAAGGCTATCGCCTCAAAACCACTGCAACCATGACCCTGAGGAGCTGCGGAACGCTGCGATCTTTTGATCTTAAAAAACAAGATCAAAAGATCGCAGCCTCGTTTCACTCGACAGCTCCTACAGGTTGTAAATCTCAGGCACAAAAAAGCCCCGCTTTCTGCAAAGAGAGCGGGGCTTTTCTGTGGGCAAGGGTTTAGCCTCGCCGCGCAGCATCAGAAGCGGTAAGTAGCGCCGACGCCGAAACCGTTTGCAGAGTTTTCATACTTGGCGTCGTAGGTCTGGCCACGATCGTTCTGGTTGTGGACCTTGACCGACTCTTCTTTCAGGTACGAGTAAGCCACGTCGATGGTCAGGTCTTCGGTCGGGCTCCAGCCAGCACCGATGCTGAAGATGGTCCGGTCGCCGGTCGGGATGCGCGGGGAACGGTCGACGTTGTTGGTCGGCGCCTGGTCGAAGGTCAGACCGGTGCGCAGTACCCATTCCTTGTTCAACTGGTACGAAGTACCCACGGCGTAAGCCCAGGAATCGTGCCAGTTCTGGTCTTCAGTGATCTCGCCGAACTGGCCGGCCAGCAGCGGCTGCACGCCGGAGTTCTTGACGGTGATCTTTTCCAGCTGGCTCCAGCGGGTCCAGGTGCTACCGGCGTAGACGTTCCAGCGATCGTTGATCGCTTGAGTGATGGAGAAGTCCACCGACTCAGGCGTGGTGATCTTCAGCGATGCGTCGTACTTCTGCTGGGCGCCCAGACCGACTGCGCCCAACACGCTGTAATTGACTTTGGTGTCGCCTTCGAGTTTGTAGTCGACTTTCGAGTGGTAGGTCAGACCCAGACGCGTGGTGTCGGTGGCTTGTACCAAAACGCCGATGTTGTAGCCCAGCGCGGTATCGTCACCCTTGATCTTGACCTTGCCGTCCGGCGCGGCCTGGGTGATCGACAGGTTGGATTCCAGCGTACCGTCGATACGGTTGATGGTCGGACCGAAACCGATCGACACCACATCGTTGAACTTGTAGCTGATAGTTGGCTGGAAAGTGATGACTTGTACTTCGGACTTGCTGCCGAAGTAACGGCCGCCAAAGCCTTTTTCATAGTCGGTAATCAGGCCGAACGGCACGTAAACGCCGAGGCCGAATGCCCAATGCTCATCGATCGGTTTGACGTAGAAGCCCATAGGTACGGAGGTGAAGGGCACCATGTCGCCTTTGTTGCTGCCGCCGTTAGGGCTGGAGCTGGCGTCGCTGATATCGGTCTTGGCATCGAGGAATGCAACACCGCCGGTGACTTGTTCGCGCGTGAGGCGCGACATGCCGGCAGGGTTGCCATAAACAGTGCTTGCGTCGTCGGCAGAAGAGGATCGCCCAGCGTAACCAGTACCCATCCCGCTAATGCTGTGTTCGTTGATGGCAAAGCCAGCTGCGAAGATCTGGGTGGATGCCATGGTAACGGCGAGGCTAAGGGTGGTTTTGAGCATGACTTTTTTCATTATTAGAACTCCTGGTGATCACCGGGGCGAAAATTACCAACATTTTCGTCCCAGCGCTATAGTCCCTATGCCTTGAGTTAGAGCGGTTTTGTAGGACAATCCGACCAGATTCGCGACCTGTTGAGCGATCTTTCAAAACTCGCCAGTCAACACGCGACCTGATTCACCGGTGAAACACACGTTTGCCAGGCGTAGGTGAAGTCGCGCAGACGGCCTTGCGGCTGGAAGGTCTGACGCCAGATTCGCGCCATGCCCAGCAGATCGCCCGGGGCGGGGAGGGTGGGGTGTTGTTCTTCTACCAGCAGCCAGGCGATGGCGGTGGCGTAACGCAGATTGACGGTCAATTCCAGGTGCGGGCCGCTAAGAAAAGCATGCTGGCTGGCGAGACCGCGAACAAGGCTCGCGCGCTCCGGATCCAGAGCCAGGTAGTGATCCCAAAGGGCTTGGTGGCGATGCTCGGCTATCCGGTAGAGGCCGTGGCCACGGCGGTCATGCAGGGCGGAGCCGAGGGCGGACTGGCTGGCGGCGATTCCCAGCAGCAGGGATTCGGCGGTTGCGCAATGACGTCCCAGATAAATCAATGTGGGACGGATCACGTAGCGACACAGTTCGCTGGCAGCGATACCCATAATGCCCTCGATTCTTGTAATGGGGCGGCGAAACCTGAAGGGGCTTTGGCAGCGGTGGATCGACTCAGGCTCGCCGGAAGCGGATCAAGCCGCTTGAGTTGAAGTGTAGTGTCATATTCACGACGTAAAGGCCTGTTTTTAAAATATTTCCAACAGCGAGCGAAAAGCGTTATATCCGATGGTGCTTAGGCACCGGCGGCTAAAAGCGAAACATCGGGCAATAAAAAACCCCGCATTGTGTGCGGGGTTTTTGCTTTTGCAGCCTTTTCGGCTCTCAGGCAATCAACGCCTGACGCGTACGATCAATAATGGCCTGCAGCGGCTCGGCGCTGGAGTATTGATCGGGGTACAGACGCTCGCTGTGGCGGGCGATTCCGTGTTCATTGACCACGGTGAAGCTGAAGCAGCCTTTGCGAGCGGCCATGATCAGGCAGTTCATTGGGGCAAAAGCGTTGGTTAGGGTGCGAATGGCATCCTGAGTCTGGATTTGAGTAGACATAGTTATTAGGTGTTCCTACAAATGACACGGATAAGAACCGTGCAACGTTAAAACGTTCCAGTAATGTCGACCACCATTGGTCGAACAAAGAACCCGACTGGAACAAAGCAGCCAGTTTGAAGCGCTAAATAAGTTGGCGCGCTTGGGCTGGCAGGTAGGTACTTAGGAGGACAGGCAACACATCGAGGGCAGAGGTTCTGGGCCCGGGGTGAAGATCCTGATCAATTTGCAGGTTGGTTCGGTCAGAGTAAGTGGTCTTCGCAGCACCCTTTGCATTCATTCAAAGGCTGTGCTGGCGCAAGATTTACCTGGAAACCATCGAGGGGTCGTTCCCGCTTTTTTCGGTGAAGGGCTTCTGGGAAGAAGGTTGACCGTGGGGATGTGTTCGACCGGAATTGACTTTCAGCTTGGTACTAACGCCGCGGATAGTAACGGAACGTCCTGGGCAATGCAAACCTTGCGGCAAAAAAAGATTTTGGACGGTGGTGCTGATCATGGGTGACAGGGCTGGCCCTTTCGCGAGCAGGCTCGCTCCCACATGAGAAACACCATCCAGTGTGGGAGCGAGCCTGCTCGCGAAGGGATCACCCTGATCAACCGCCGGTCGCCACAAAAGCGTGCAGCCATGCCCATCGCCAACCCGCTTATCCACTGCTCAGGGCGCAAAACGACCCGAAAAAGCGCATCGATATAACCGGGTAACAGGTACTTGTGCACATTAGTTGCGCAGACGGTAACCTCACTGTCATATCAATCCTGACCCCGATGGCTGCCTGCATCAAAAGTTTAAGTCAATGAAAAATATCGTCTTTTTTTGTTGGTGAAAAAATCGTCAGTTTGACTGCGAGCCCCATTCCACAAGGCTTTGCGCGGGTTCGGGAGCGGTTGTCCACTGAGTTATCCACAGCTTCTGTGGATTGTCCCTAGCGCTTGCTCTAGCACGGGCGTGCCGGGTTTTTTTCGACTTTACCTGTACGAAAAAGAGAGTAGAGTGGCGCGCCTTCCGATCTGTCCCACAGTGTTTTATGAAGTTTCGCTCAGTATCAGACTCTGTTACCTCCGAACACTCCCGTGTTACCTCTCCCAAGCGATTTTCCGTGCGTGTGGCCGAATGGCTGCTCGACAGCCCGCGGCTGGGCGATAGCCGTAATGCCAAGCATCTGGCGGGGCGTCTGCTCAAGCAACCGGCACGCGAAGGCGTGGTCGCGGCGCAAAGTCGTCTCGGCCAATTGATGTGCCGCGAGTGCGGTAATGCCCGGGATCGGCGCATCGGCCAGGATCTGCTGCGCCAGGCCGCTCGCGCCGGCGACCGTCGTGCACAACGGGAACTCGGTCTGCTCGAAGACTGAGCTGTCCAACACCCCACGCCTTGGTTAACCTTCAGGCTTTATCGGATCGGCAGGAGTGGCTATGGCTATGGACTTGACCAGCGTGTTGCTCGGTCTGGCGGGCGCGGGATTGCCGCTGCTGGCGCTGGCCTGGCAACTGCAACGGCGGGCCAGTGATCGGCAAGCCGAGGTCGCCTTGCTCGAAGAGCGCCTGGCCATGGCGCAACTGGCGCAGGACGGGCTTAACGTGCAGTTGGAAGCCAGCCGCGATGAAATCGTCGACCTCGGCCAGGCCAATGCCGCCAGGCAGGCGGAGTTGGCGGCTCTGCGCCGCGAAGTCGAGTTGCTGCAGATCGAGCGCGATGACGCCCGTGACGCGTCCCACGCCTGGAACATCGAGCGCGCCAACAAAGAGGCCGAATTGCGCCGTCTCGACGCCCAGGCCGCTTCGCTGAACGCCGAACTGCGCGAGCAACAGGAAAGCCATCAACAACGCCTCAATGACCTGCAAGGCTCGCGCGATGAGTTGCGCGCGCAGTTCGCCGAGCTGGCGGGAAAGATCTTCGATGAGCGTGAACAGCGCTTTGCCGAGACCAGTCAGCAGCGCCTCGGCCAGTTGCTCGATCCGCTGAAAGAGCGCATCCAGTCCTTCGAAAAACGCGTGGAGGAAAGTTATCAGGCCGAAGCCCGTGAACGCTTCTCGCTGGCCAAGGAACTGGAGCGCCTGCAAGCGCTTAACCTGCGCCTGAGTGATGAAGCGACCAACCTGACCCGCGCCCTCAAAGGCCAGAAGACCCAAGGCAACTGGGGTGAATTGATCCTTGAACGGGTGCTGGAACATGCGGGTCTGGAGAAGGGCCGCGAGTACCAGACGCAGGTCAACCTCAAGGGGCCAGACGGCGAGCGCTTCCAGCCGGATGTGATTATTTACCTGCCGGGCGACAAGCAGGTGGTGGTCGACTCCAAAGTCAGTCTCACCGCCTATCAGCAGTACGTCGCCGCTGAAGACGACACCCTCGGCCAGATCGCAATCAAGCAGCACGTGCTGTCGCTGCGCAGCCACGTCAAAGGCTTGGCCGGCAAGGATTACAAGCGTCTGGAAGGCCTGCACAGCCTCGATTTCGTGTTGCTGTTCGTGCCGATCGAAGCGGCATTTTCCGCCGCTTTGCAAGCTGAGCCGACGCTGTTTCAGGAGGCGTTCGACCGCAACATCGTGATCGTCAGCCCGACCACGTTGCTGGCGACGTTACGGGTGATCGACAGCCTGTGGAAGCAGGAGCGGCAAAGCCAGAACGCCCGGGAAATCGCCGAGCGTGCCGGCTGGCTGTACGACAAATTCGTGCTGTTCATTCAGGATCTGGACGAAGTCGGCAATCGCCTGCAACAGCTGGACAAGGCCTACAGCTCGGCGCGCAACAAACTCACGGAAGGGCGCGGCAACCTGGTCAGCCGCAGTGAGCAGCTCAAACTGCTCGGCGCGCGGGCCAGCAAGAGTCTGCCGGCGGATTTGCTGGAACGGGCGATGACCGATGTCGACGGGCTGGTCGAACTGCCAGAGTGAAGAGCAAAAGATCGCAGCCTGCGGCAGCTCCTACAGGATGAATGCAAATCCCATGTAGGAGCTGCCGCAGGCTGCGATCTTTTGCTTTACAGCGGCACATACCGACTCAACAACGCCCGCAACGCCGCCGGCTTCACTGGTTTGGCCAGATAATCCAGCCCTGCCGCATGCACCTGCGCCACCGTCTCCGGGCGGCCATCGGCGCTGATCACCACCCCCGGCACCGGCTCGCCTAACGTGGTGCGCAGCCACGCCATCAACTCGGTCCCGGTATCGCCGTGGTCGAGGTGATAGTCGACCAATGCCAGTTGCGGCCGCACACCCTCGTTGAGCAACGCCGCGCATTCTTCGCGATTGCGCGCCGTCCACACCTGACAGCCCCAGCGGGTCAGCAGACTGTTCATGCCAATTAGAATGCTGTCTTCGTTGTCGATGCACAGCACTTGCGCGCCGCTGAGCAATTTGCCGTTCAGCTCCACCGCGGCTGTCTGCGGCAGCGCTTGCGCCCGGGCCAGCGGCACGCTGACACTGAACACGCTGCCGCGCCCCGGCCACGAACGTACGCGCAGGGTATGGCCAAGCACGCGACACAAACCGTCGGCAATCGCCAGGCCCAGGCCGAGGCCTTTTTCGGCGCGGGTCTGATGGCTGTCGAGGCGTTTGAACTCCTCGAAAATCACCTGTTGCTTGTCTTCCGGAATCCCCGGTCCGCGATCCCACACCTCCAGACACAGTTCACTGCCGCGTCGACGCACGCCCAGCAACACTGGCCCTTTGGCGTAGCGGAACGCGTTGGTCAGGAAGTTCTGCAAGATCCGCCGCAGCAGCTTGATGTCGCTGTCGATGCGCAAATGGCTGCCGCGCACCCGGAACGTCAGCCCTTGTTCCTGCGCCAGCGCCTTGAATTCGGCGCCGAGGGTGTCGAACAGCTCGTTGACCGCGAACGGCTTGCGATCGGGGTTGATCTTGCCGTTTTCCAGGCGGGAAATATCCAGCAGGTCGCTGATCAAGTCTTCTGCCGAACGCAGCGAACTGTCGAGGTGTTGCACCAGTTTCTGTGCCTCGCTGCTCAAGCCGTCGTCCTGGTGGGAGAGGGCGGCAGAGAACAGGCGCGCGGCGTTCAGCGGCTGCATCAGGTCATGGCTGACGGCGGCGAGAAAACGGGTTTTTGACTGATTCGCGGCCTCGGCATGGCCCTTGGCTTCGGTCAGTGCAACGTTGAGTTGCGACAGTTCTTGGGTGCGCTCGCTGACCCGTTGCTCCAAACCTTCGTTGGCCTCGGTCAGCGCCTGCTCGGCTTCGCGGAACGCGGTGATGTCGGTGAAACTCATGACGAAGCCGCCGCCGGGCATCGGGTTGCCGATCAGCTCGATCACTCGGCCGTTGGGGAACAAGCGTTCGGAGGTATGCGCACGGCCCTGACGCATCCAGTGCAGGCGCCGGGCAACGTGGACTTCCGCCTCGCCGGGGCCGCACAAGCCGCGTTCGGCGTTGTAGCGAATGATGTCGGCAATCGGCCGGCCGACGCTGATCAAACCGTCCGGGTAGTTGAACAGCTCCAGATAGCGCCGGTTCCACGCCACCAGTTTCAGCGACTGGTCGACCACGCTGATGCCTTGAGTGATGTTTTCGATCGCGCCTTGCAGCAAGGCGCGGTTGAATTGCAGGACTTCCGAAGCTTCGTCAGCGATTCGGACGACGTCCTCCAGCTGCATTTCCCGACCTTCAATCGCCGCTTTTACCACTGCCCGAGTCGAAGAAGCGCCGAGCACACCAGCCAACAAGCGTTCGGTGTGGGCGATCCATTCGCCGTCAGCATTCTGGTTCGGGTTGAAGCCCTTGCCTTGCCGGTAGGCGAAACGAATGAAGCTCTGTCGCGCACGTTCTTCACCGACAAACCGTGCGGCCAGCTGCAGCAAATCATCAATCTGCACCGCGAGCATCGAGCGCGCACTCGGCCGAGCACTGATTTCCTGGCCGATGAAGCGCCCGGCCTGCCAGTGTTCCGAGACCCGCGTGCGCGACAACACCGAGACCCATGCAAACAGCGTGAAGTTGCCCGCCAGTGACAGCACCACGCCTTGGGTCAGCGGGGTGATCGGCAGGTTCAGCGGGTTACTGTGCAGCCACGAAAGGCCCGGGAACGTGCTCAGCGACCAGCCGAGGCTGTGGGCGGCAATCGGCAGGATCAGCGTGTAAAACCAGAGGAATGTACCGGCGGCCAGACCGGCGAACACCCCACGGCGATTGGCCTGTTTCCAGTACAGCGCGCCGAGCATCGCCGGGGCCAGTTGGGTGACGGCGGCGAAGGCGATCTGGCCGATGGTTGCGAGGCTTGCGGTGGAGCCGAGCAAGCGGTAACTGACGTAGGCCAGCAACAGAATCAGCACAATGCTCACGCGGCGCACCGAGAGCATCCACTGGCGGAACACTTCGAACGGGCGCTCGGCGTTGTTGCGGCGCAGCAACCACGGCAACAGCATGTCGTTGGAAACCATGGTCGACAGTGCCACGCTGGCCACAATCACCATGCCGGTGGCCGCCGACGCGCCGCCGATGAACGCCAGCAACGCCAGGGCCGGATGGGCCTGGGCCAGTGGCAGGCTGATCACGAACGAGTCCGGGAGTACGTGGCTCGGCAGCATCATCTGCCCGGCGAGGGCGATCGGCACCACGAACAGCGCGGCCAGCGCCAGATAAGCCGGGAACACCCATTTGGCCAGGCGCAGGTCTTGCGGGTCGATGTTCTCCACCACCGTGACGTGAAACTGCCGCGGCAGGCAGATGATCGCCATCATCGCCACACCGGTCTGCACCACCATCGACGGCCAGTTGATGGTTTCTTTCCAGTATTGCTCCAACCGTGGCGCGAGCATGGCCTGATTGAACAGGTCGTCGAAACCGTCATACAGGCCAAAGGTGACGAAGGCGCCGACAGCAAGAAAGGCGAACAGCTTGACCAGTGATTCAAAGGCAATCGCCAGCACCATGCCGCGGTGGTGCTCGGTGGCGTCGAGGTTGCGCGTACCGAAGACGATGGTGAACAGCGCCAGCACCAGCGACACGATCAGCGCGGTGTCCTGGGCGCGGGTGCCCATGGCGTCGGCACCGGCGCCGATCAACAGGTTCACGCCGAGCACGATGCCTTTGAGTTGCAGGGCGATATAAGGGAGAACGCCGACCAGACAGATCAGCGCCACCACCACCGCCAGCGATTGCGATTTGCCGTAGCGCGCGGCGATGAAGTCGGCAATCGAGGTGATGTTCTCCTGTTTGCTGATCATCACCATTTTCTGCAGGACCCACGGCGCGCCCAGCAACAAAAGGATCGGCCCGAGGTAGATCGGCAGGAATGACCACAGCTGTTCGGCGGCTTGGCCGACGGCGCCGAAGAACGTCCAACTGGTGCAATAAACCGCCAGCGACAGGCTGTACACCCACGCGCGCATCCGCGGCGGCAACGGCGTGCTGCGACGGTCGCCGTAGAAGGCGATGGCGAACATGATGGCCATATAGGCCAGGGCGACGGCGGCGATCAGCCCGGTGGACAGCGACATGCAACACTCCCGACAAAAGACTCCCCGGCAATCCTGCCCGGGCGGACAGTCTCGCATGAGTGCGGCGGTTAGTCAGTGTCGACCAAGGTCGTGGCGTGGCGGGGTGTCGCACTTTGAAACCGGGTGGTTCTCGGGTGACCGGTCAGGCCCCTTCGCGAGCAAGCTCGCTCCCACATTTGGAATGCAATCCCCTGTGGGAGCGAGCCTGCTCGCGAAAGCGTCAGTCCTGTCGCAGTGCGATATCGATCAACCGATGCAGCTCATCCACCTCCAGCGCCGCCGCCGAAAACAGAATCCGGAACACCACCGGCGCCACCACCAGATTGATCAGATGATCAACGCTCGGCGCCGGCTCATCAGGGTGACGCTCGATGATGGTCTGCAACTGTGCGCCAATGATCGTCACGCAGTACCCCGGCGTGGCGCTGGCCTGCACGTCGCGCATCATGTTGCGCCCCGGCTCCGAACTCATTTCGTCCAGATATTGCTCGGCCCAGGCGCGGATATCACCGCGCAGGTCACCGGTCACCGCCGGTTCGCTGTCCGGGCGCATGCGGGCGAGGGCGACGTCGGCCAGCAACGCCGCCAGATCACCCCAGCGCCGATAGATCGTCGACGGCGTGACCCCGGCGCGCGCCGCGATTTGCGGGACGGTCACGCTGCTGCGCTCCTGTTCTTGCAGAAGTGCGCGGACTGCCGAATGAATCGACTCTTGCACCCGGGCACTGCGTCCACCGGGGCGTAAACCTTCTTTAATAGCCATGCGCCAGACCTTAACACAAAGAATTTGCTTTAAGCCAAAGTCGAGCGCACACTCCGCAAAAGCAAAAAATTAGCTTTTGCGGAGTGTGCCCATGACCAGCCTTGCTTCCAACCGTGGCAGCCTGATTTTCCTGGCGATCACCTTACTCAGTTTCCTCGCCGCTTCCACAGCGCCGACGCCGCTATACCACCTGTATCAGGATCAACTGCATTTTTCGGCAGCGGTGCTGACCCTGATTTTCGGCGTGTACGCCCTGAGTCTGCTTGCGGCGCTGTTGACGGTCGGATCGCTGTCCGATCACCTGGGACGTAAACCAGTGATTTTCACTGCCTTGCTGCTCAATGCGCTGGCGATGTTGCTGTTTATCAGCGCCGACAGTGTTGCCTGGCTGATCAGCGCCCGCGTACTGCAAGGTTTTGCCACCGGCATGGCCACCGCTGTTTTGAGCGCGACACTGCTTGACACCGATCGCCAGCAAGGGCCGTTGATCAACAGCGTCGCACCGTTGCTCGGCATGGCGCTGGGCAGCATGGGCTGTGGCCTGCTGGCCGAATTCGCCCCGGCGCCGTTGCAACTGACTTACTGGTTGTTGCTGGCGCTGTTTGTGTTGCAGGCGGTGTATGTCTGGCGTCTGCCGGAAAGCGTCACCCCGCAGGCCGGGGCCTTGGCTTCGTTACGGCCGACCCTGCATGTGCCGGTTCAGGCGCGTTCGACCTTGTGGCGTGTGCTGCCGCTGAACACCGCGACCTGGGCCCTCGGCGGCTTTTTTGCCTCGCTGGCGCCGTCGCTGGTGCGTACCGCCACCGGCTCGACGTCGAACCTGATCGGCGGCGCGACCGTCTCGGCGTTGACCGTGACCGGGGCGCTGATGATTTTCACTTTGCGCAATCGTCCCGCCGGCAAAGCCCTGCAAATCGGCGCCAGTCTGCTGCCCCTCGGCGTGCTGCTGATTCTGTTTGGCGTGCACAGCGCCAGTCTGGCGCTGTTTTTCCTCGGCACACTGATCGCCGGTTGCGGCTTTGGTTCGGGGTTTCTCGGCGCAGTGCGCAGCCTGGTGCCGCTGGCCCTGCCGCATGAAAGGGCCGGTTTGATGTCGGCATACTACGCGCTGAGTTATCTGGCGTTCTGCCTGCCGGCCTTGTTGGCCGGGCATTTGACCCGCGCCTATGGTTTGTTGGCGGCCACCGATGGCTACGGCGCCGGATTGATCGTCCTGGCCGTCGCCGCGCTGTTGCTCAGCCTGCGCCCGCAAGCGGCCAAGGTGTGCAGCGCTCCATAAGCGCGGCGCTTTCAGCTACCTTTGGCCGGCCCTTCTTTTCACGGATCGACACATGAAAATTATCCGCAGCAAGTCGTTCACCGCCGAGCGTGCCTGGGGTGCGCTGGACATCGCCAACATGAACGGCATCACCACGCGCCTGCACTGGACCGATCAGCCATACAAATGGCACATCAACGACGGTGAGGAGGTGTTCGTGGTGCTCGACGGTCAAGTGCAGATGCACTATCGCGAACAGGGCGAAGAAAAGCAGGTGCTGCTGGAGGTCGGGGACATTTTCTACGCCTCGGTCGGCACTGAGCACGTTGCGCATCCGCAGGGGGTGGCGCGGATTCTGGTAATTGAAAGCGAAGGCAGTGTTTGACTGCTTATCTGAAAAGTAGATAACAGATAGAGAAATTACCCGTTATATAGATATTCGATTCGGTTCTACCATGGGCTCAACCTCACCTGAGGACAGGAGTTCATGATGATTTGCCCCAACACTGCCAAACCCGGTATCAAGCCGTTCCGCCAGCTTCAGCATCCGCGTGAAGTGATCCGTCAATTCACCCCGAACTGGTTCGCCGCAACCATGGGCACCGGCGTGCTGGCCCTGGCGCTGGCGCAATTGCCGGTGGCGATCCCCGGGTTGCATGCGGTTGCCGAAGGGTTGTGGCTGTTTAACATTCTGTTGTTCAGCCTGTTTACCTTCGCCTATGCCGCGCGCTGGATTCTATTCTTCGATGAAGCGCGGCGGATCTTCGGCCACTCCACCGTATCGATGTTCTTCGGCACGATTCCCATGGGCCTGGCGACCATCATTAACGGCTTTCTGCTGTTCGGCCTGCCACGCTGGGGCGAAGGCGTGATTCATTTGGCCGAAGTGCTGTGGTGGCTCGATGTGGCGATGTCGCTGGCCTGCGGTGTATTGATTCCGTACATGATGTTTACCCGTCAGGAACACAGCATCGACCAAATGACTGCCGTCTGGCTGCTACCGGTGGTGGCGGCGGAAGTGGCGGCGGCCAGCGGCGGTTTGCTCGCGCCGCACCTGGCCGATGCCCACGCGCAACTGGTGGTGCTGACGACAAGCTACGTGCTCTGGGCATTTTCCCTGCCCGTGGCGTTCAGCATTCTGACCATCCTGTTGCTGCGCATGGCGCTGCATAAACTGCCCCACGAAAATATGGCCGCCTCGAGCTGGCTGGCCCTTGGCCCGATCGGTACCGGTGCATTGGGCATGTTGCTGCTGGGCAGCGATGCGCCGGCGATCTTCGCCGCCAACGGCCTGCCGGGCATCGGTGAAATCGCTGCAGGCGTAGGGCTGGTCGCCGGTATCACCCTGTGGGGCTTCGGCTTGTGGTGGATGTTGATGGCGCTGCTGATCACCGCGCGTTACCTGCGTGACGGCATCCCGTTCAACCTCGGCTGGTGGGGTTTTACCTTCCCGCTGGGCGTGTATTCGCTGGCGACCCTCAAGCTCGCCAGCACGCTGAACCTGGATTTTTTCAGCGTGGTCGGCTGCGTGCTGGTGAGTCTGCTGGCGGTGATGTGGCTGATCGTCGGTAAACGCACCGTGCAAGGCGCGTGGCGCGGTGAGCTGTTTGTCTCACCTTGTATTGCAGGGTTGAAGAAATAACCTGAAAAGTTTAGGTAAGGTGTGGCCTGGATCGCCGATCGAGATTCCAATAAGGAGATCCAGGCCATTCTCTACCGACCTCAGGGAAACACGGAAGATGAGTCACCCCTCACAGTTCAACCTGCTTCGCACCC
This sequence comes from Pseudomonas sp. IT-P260, assembly GCF_949768395.1. Taxonomy (NCBI): domain Bacteria; kingdom Pseudomonadati; phylum Pseudomonadota; class Gammaproteobacteria; order Pseudomonadales; family Pseudomonadaceae; genus Pseudomonas; species Pseudomonas sp. IT-P260. The sequence continues at coordinate 12,655 of NZ_CATKPO010000002.1, read as the reverse complement.
GGCGCTTTCTGCCGTTTTTCATCACACAGTCGCTGGGCGCGTTCAATGACAACGTGTTCAAGCAGTCGCTGATTCTCGCCATTCTGTATCGGCTGACCATCGAGGGTGACCGTTCGATCTGGGTCAACCTGTGTGCGCTGCTGTTTATCCTGCCGTTCTTCCTGTTCTCGGCGCTGGCCGGGCAGTTCGGAGAAAAATTCGCCAAGGACGCGCTGATCCGTCTGATCAAACTCGCGGAAATCGCGATCATGGCCGTCGGATCGGTCGGTTTCCTCTTCGATCACCTGTCGCTGATGCTGGTGGCGCTGTTTGCGATGGGCACGCATTCGGCGCTGTTCGGGCCGGTGAAGTATTCGATCCTGCCGCAGGCGTTGCGCGAGGATGAGCTGGTCGGCGGCAACGGTCTGGTGGAGATGGGCACGTTCCTGGCGATTCTCGCCGGGACCATCGGCGCTGGGATCATCATGTCCTCGACGCACTACGCGCCGCTGGTTTCGACCGCGATTGTCGGGATTGCGGTGCTGGGATATCTCGCCAGTCGCAGCATTCCACGCGCTGCCGCGGCGTCGCCGGAAATGCGCCTGAACTGGAACATTTTCAGCCAGTCCTGGGCCACGCTGAAACTCGGTCTGGGCCAGACGCCTGCGGTGTCGCGTTCGATTGTCGGCAACTCGTGGTTCTGGTTTGTCGGGGCGATTTACCTGACGCAGATCCCGGCCTACGCCAAGGAATGGATGCACGGCGACGAAACCGTGGTGACGCTGATTCTCACGGTGTTCTCGGTGGGGATTGCGCTGGGTTCGATGCTTTGCGAGAAGCTCTCCGGGCGCAAGGTCGAGATCGGTCTGGTGCCGTTCGGTTCGTTCGGTCTGACCGTGTTTGGCCTGCTGCTGTGGTGGCATTCCGGGGGAATCCCGGAGAGCGTCACCGGCCACAGCTGGACTGAAGTGCTGGGCTTTGCACATACCTGGGCGGTGCTGGTCGACATTCTCGGCCTCGGCATTTTTGGCGGTTTCTATATCGTGCCGCTGTACGCGTTGATCCAGTCGCGCACCGCCGAGAACGAGCGGGCGCGGGTGATTGCCGCCAACAACATTCTCAACGCCCTGTTTATGGTGGTGTCAGCGATCGTTTCGATCGTGTTGCTGAGTGCGGTCAAACTGTCGATTCCGCAATTGTTCCTGGTGGTGTCGCTGCTGAACATTGGCGTCAACGCCTACATCTTCAAGATCGTCCCCGAGTTCAGCATGCGTTTCATGATCTGGCTGCTCAGCCATTCCATGTACCGCGTCGAGCACCGCAACCTCGAGGCGATCCCGGACGAGGGCGCGGCATTGCTGGTGTGCAACCACGTGTCGTTCGTCGATGCCTTGCTGATTGGCGGCGCGGTGCGTCGGCCGATTCGCTTTGTCATGTACTACAAAATCTACAACCTGCCGGTACTGAACTTTATCTTCCGCACGGCGGGGACGATTCCGATTGCCGGACGCAACGAAGACATCCAGATCTACGAAAAGGCCTTCACCCGGATCGCCCAGTATCTGAAGGACGGTGAGTTGGTGTGCATCTTCCCCGAAGGCAAGTTGACCACTGACGGCGAGATCAATGAGTTCAAGGGTGGGCTGACGCGGATTCTCGAAGAAACCCCGGTGCCGGTGATTCCGCTGGCGTTGCAAGGGTTGTGGGGCAGTTTCTTCAGCCGCGATCCGAACAAGGGTCTGTTCAAGCGGTTGTGGTCGCGGGTGACGTTGGTGGCGGGTTCGGCGGTGGCGGTGGAATCTGCGGAACCGGCGAAATTGCAGGGGTTGGTGGGGGCGTTGCGCGGGGCAGTCAGATAGTTGTTGCCTGAATTGGCCCCTTCGCGAGCAGGCTCGCTCCCACATTTGAAATACATTCCAGTGTGGGAGCGAGCCTGCTCGCGAAAGCGCTAGTTGCTTAAGCGCTGACCTTGAGGCCAATCAACCCGGTCACGATCAACGCCACACTGGCCAGCCGAATCAACGCCATCGATTCACCAAACAGAATGATCCCGGCAATCACCGTGCCCACAGCGCCGACTCCGGTCCAGATCGCATAAGCCGTACCCAGCGGCAATTCCTTCATTGCCAGACCCAGCAGACCAAGGCTGATGGCCATGGCCGCAACGGTCAGGACGGTAGGGAGCGGGCGGGTGAAGCCGTCGGTGTATTTCAGGCCGACGGCCCAGCCGACTTCGAACAGGCCGGCGAAAAACAGAATGATCCAGGACATGAGAGACCTCCATCGATTGACGGGGCCGTCCCCAGATTGATAACTCGATCGAGCCGCAGGGTCGTCCCCGCGTAGCGCAACAGTCTGCCGAGCATTAATCCGGGGATCAAGTTTCCCGGTCAGTCGGCCGGCTGCTGCGCCAGCGCTTCACGGTCTTGCTTCTCGCTCATGCGCCGGAACCAGGTCGAGAGCAGTGCCCCGGAAATGTTGTGCCAGACGCTGAACAACGCGCTCGGCACCGCCGCCAGCGGCGAGAAGTGCGCACTCGCCAGCGCCGCGCCCAACCCCGAGTTCTGCATGCCGACCTCCAGCGCCAGCGACTTGCGCTGCGCCAGTGGAAGCTTGAACAGACGTCCGGTGAAGTAACCCAGCAGGTAGCCGAAGCTGTTGTGCAGCATCACCACGGCCATGATCAGCAGCCCGGATTCGGCAATCTTCGCCTGACTGGCGGCCACCACGGCGGTGACGATGATCACGATGCTGACCACCGACACCAGTGGCAACACGTCCACCGCGTGGCGCACCTTGTCGCCGAGCACGCGTTGCGCGACCACGCCGAGCACGATCGGCAGCAGCACCACTTGCAGAATCGACCAGAACAATTCCATGAACGAAACCGGCAACCACGCCGAAGCCAGCAGCCAGATCAGCGCCGGGGTCAGCAGCGGGGCGAGCAGGGTGGTGACGGCAGCAATCGCCACCGACAGCGCCAGATCGCCGCGGGCCAGCCAGGTCATGACGTTGGAAGAGGTGCCACTTGGGCAGCAGCCGACCAGAATCACCCCGACGGCGATTTCCGGCGGCAGGTGGAAGATCTGGCAGAGCAACCACGCCACACCGGGCATGATCACGAAATGTGCGACCACGCCCAAAGCCACGCGCCACGGATGGCGGGCAACGGCGGCGAAGTCATCGAGTTTGAGGGTCAGGCCCATGCCGAACATCACCAGCCCCAGCAGCGGCACGATCGCACCCTTGAGACCGAGAAACCACGTCGGTTGCAGGAACGCGATCACGGCGAAAATCAGAACCCAGTAAGCGAAAGTGTTGCCGACAAAGCGGCTCAGTGCAGCCAATGCTCGCATGGCGTGTTCCTTATTATTGAATGAACACCACAAAATCAATTGTGGGAGCGAGCCTGCTCGCGAACGCGGCGTGTCAGACACATAAATGTTAACGGTCACTCCGCATTCGCGAGCAGGCTCGCTCCTACAGTTTTGAAACTCGTCAGGGTTAGATCCCCTGCGGAGTCTCTTCCCCACCCAACGCTTCCACCAGCGCCGGCAGGAAGTCGCCGAAGGTCAGCATCATCAGGGTGAAGCTGGCGTCCAGTTGACCCAGGGCCTCGTCGCCACCGTCCTGTTCTGCCTGATCCTGCAGCAGGTCTTCGAACTTCAGGCGTTTGACAGTCATCTTGTCATCGAGCATGAACGACAGCTTGTCTTGCCAGGCCAGCGACAGCTGAGTGACGACTTTGCCGGTGCTCAAGTGCAGCTGAATTTCTTCGCTGGTCAGGTCCTGGCGCTTGCACCGCACGATGCCACCGTCTTCGTGGGTATCGCGCAGCTCGCATTCGTCCAGCACGAAGAAGTCCGGTGCTGCTTGCTGGGTGGTGACCCACTCGGTCATCACCGCAGTCGGCGCGGTTTTCACGGTCAGCGGACGCACGGGCAGGGTGCCGAGCACTTCACGCAGGGTGGAGAGCAGGTCTTCGGCGCGTTTCGGGCTGGCCGAGTTCACCAGGATCAGGCCCTGTTTCGGCGCGATGGCAGCGAAGGTCGACGAACGACGGATAAAGGCACGCGGCAGGAACGCCTGGATGATTTCATCCTTGATCTGATCGCGTTCTTTCTTATAGACCTTGCGCATTTGCTCGGCTTCGATCTCTTCGACCTTTTCCTTGACCGCGTCGCGCACGACGCTGCCCGGCAGAATACGTTCTTCCTTACGCGCAGCGATCAGCAGGAAGTCGCCGCTGACGTGCACCAATGGCGCATCTTCGCCTTTGCCGAACGGCGCAACGAAACCGTAGGTGGTCAACTCCTGGCTTGCACATGGACGCGCCAGTTTGGTGGCCAGTGCAGTTTCCAGCGCCTCGGCATCGACAGGCAGGTCTTGGGTCAGGCGATAGATCAGCAGGTTTTTGAACCACATGGGGTGAGTCTCTCCTTTATACAAAGGGGGGCATTATTGTCTTCGCCGTGGCATAGGCCAACCCTTCTCTAAGCCTTTGGAAGGCCTGAGAAAATTAATTAAAAAAGTGCTTGCCAGAGGTTGGGTCGCTCCGTAGAATGCGCGCCACACCGAAGCGAAGGGTGATTAGCTCAGCTGGGAGAGCGTCTGCCTTACAAGCAGAATGTCGGCGGTTCGATCCCGTCATCACCCACCATTCGTTTCAAGTGTTTAGCGCAGCGGTAGTTCAGTCGGTTAGAATACCGGCCTGTCACGCCGGGGGTCGCGGGTTCGAGTCCCGTCCGCTGCGCCATATTCGGTCACCTGGACCACTGAACGCCAGGTCACCACGGAAAAACCCGCTGAAGCGGGTTTTTTTCTGTCTCACGTTTGTACCTTGTTCCATCGGGTTTGTGTCGTTTCACCGGTTTTCGGATTTATTTGAAAAAAACTTCAATTAAATCAACACTTTACGAAAACTTGTGGCATAATGCGCCCCGTAACGAAGCGAAGGGTGATTAGCTCAGCTGGGAGAGCGTCTGCCTTACAAGCAGAATGTCGGCGGTTCGATCCCGTCATCACCCACCATTCGTTTCAAGCGTTTCGCGCAGCGGTAGTTCAGTCGGTTAGAATACCGGCCTGTCACGCCGGGGGTCGCGGGTTCGAGTCCCGTCCGCTGCGCCATATTCGGTCACCTGGACCCACTGAACGCCAGGTCACCACAGAAAGCCCGCCGAGTGCGGGCTTTTTGCTGTCTGCGATTTGTGAAATCACTCGATCTTCTCTGTAGGAGCTGCGGCACGCTGCGATCTTTTGATCTTGCTTTTAAAGATCAAAAGATCGCAGCCTCGTTTCACTCGACAGCTCCTACAGAGGAATTGTCACTATTCGGCATTGCGACTGTGCCGATAATCGCTCACCGCCTCATACACCGCTTTACGCAAGCGATTGATCCCGCCAATCGGCCGATGCGCCTCGATACCAAACCACGGATTGAACGACAGGTTGTCGCATGCCAGATTCAGCGCTGGCGTGTCGAAGTCCTGCGCCGGCAGGGTGATCCGTGCCACTGTTTCGAACGCTGAATCCTGCTCGCGCCACTCGATGCTGGTGTCCTCGATCGGCATGTACTTGTTCGCGTCCTGGCGCTGAATCTGCAGTACAAAACATGCTGGCACCCGATCTGTCGACAGTTGTTGGTTCAAGGCGCTGCGCAGGAAATTCGGCAGGTCGTGATTTTGCGCGGGCGGTGCGTAGGTCGGGCAGTTGTCCGGATCCGGCGCAACCCGAAACTTCGCATTGGCCTCGCCAAATTTGTAAGGCGATACCGAAAAGTAGGTGGTCGCGGTCGGGCTGTCCGGCGGCGGTGACAGGGTCGCCAGGGCGATGAACAGGTGGCGTATCTGCCAGGTGCGCGGATCCCAACCGGGAAAAAACGCCATGATTTTTTTGCCGTCAGCCTGAGCTGCCACATTCTGACGGTACTCGGCGACATCGCTGACAAAGAAGTTCGGGTGGCTGAACATCACGAAGTCTTGTTCACGGCGCACCTGACGGTCGCCGAGCAGCTGCTTGCCGGGGACATCGAGCAGCTTGATTGCCATCCCCCGGGCGTCGCGGATGCTATCGAACTGTGGGTAGGCGTTGCCATTGGACAAGCGAATCAGCGCCTGCCAGGTTTTGCCCGGTTCGGTGAAAACACCTTGGCGCAGCGCTGGTGTCAGTTCCGGCAGCACCGTCACTACAGCTTTCACGCAACCATGGGCCTTGGCATGCGCATCGCGCAGGTAGCGCGTGCCTTCGCGGTGCTGATCGACGATGCGCACGGCGGTCTGGATGACGTCCTGGGTCATGGCCGCTTCACCGGCGGGAATCTGTTCCTGCGCCGACACCGGACCTCTGTGTTGCCAGGTGAACCACGTGCTCGCGATCGCCCAGGCCAGCAGGCCGACAATCAGCAGGGCCAGCAGGGTTTTGCCCAGCAGTCGACCCAGCCACAGCCAGAGGCGGGCGAGAAGGGAGGGTTTTTTGTACGAGTTGATCATCATGGCAGTTGCGCCTCCAATGGCCCGCCCAATACTTTCAGGTACTCCAGCAAGGCCCAGCGTTCTTCCGGTTGCAGCAGGCGGCCGATAACCCCATTGCCGCGCTCGCCAGCGCGGAACTCGTGGCCGCTGTTGTGGTTGCCGGTGATTCGCGTATCGAACAAAAAGCCGTTGGTGAAGGCTTCGGTGCGATAACCCAGATGGCGCGGGTCATACTCGAACGAACCCTTATAGAAAGTCGTCGCGCGCTCATCCTGCGGCGACAGCAACTGGTAGAGGCTTGGCACCGAACCGTTGTGCAGAAACGGCGCGGTGGCCCAGACACCGGCCAGTGGCCTGGCCTTGTAGGCAACCTTTTCACGCACACCGATCGGCAGGCCGAAGCCGTCGAGTTGCGGTTTCTCCTGCGCGGTGACCCCTGCCTCGCGATAGGCGCGGTTCTCGACGAATGCGGTGACATAGGCCAGGCCCTTGGCCACCGATAGCTGGCTCAGATCCAGTGGTTCGGTGGGCGTCGGATGCAACTTCACATCCATCTGCTCAAGTTCTTTCGGGTCCCATTGCAGCGGCGTCAGGTCGAAACGGTGATTGGCAATGTTGGTCGCGGCATTCGGGTCGGTGCCGATCATGTCCACTGGCAACATGTGCAAGTGCTGCACCCAGCGCTCGCCTTCCTGAGTCTTGCGCGGCACGTGGCAACCGGCGCAGTTTTCGGCAAACAGCGTGCGGCCCTTGGCGGCCAGCGTTTTGTCGATGGCGCCCAGGACATCTTCCGGCCAGGCTGGTGGTTGCAGGCGTTGCAGGGTTTCCTCGATTGTGTGCAGATCGCGTACGCGCACACTCGATGCATAACGCGCATCGCCTTGCAGCGGCTGGCCGTTGCTGTCGAAGAAATTCAGCGTGGCGCCGACGCCCAATGCTTCACCGATGTTGCGCGCCATCGGTTGCTGGGCCGAGCCGTTCCACTGCACCCAGTCGAAGGTCCACATGTCCCACAGTTGCGGGTAGTCGACCGGGGCGTTGGCCACGCGGTAGTTGGCGGGGGAAATCGCGTCGCCGAAGGTGGCGTTGGCGATGCGGCCGAATGCGTCGGTGCGGCCCGGGCCTTCTTCGGTAGGGTAGAGGCCGCGATGGGTATCGTTCCAGGCGACTTTGAGGAAGGTGTTCAGCGATTGCTTGAAGTCTTTGCGCAGTTGCTCGCGGCGCAGCTCGTAGCCATCGCCCAGAACATTTCTGGCGAAGCGTTCGAATTTCCACGGGTTGTAGTAAGTCGAGGCCAGACTGGCGACCAATGCCTGTCCGAAACTGCCACCGCGCAACGTAGGAACGCTGGAAGGCAAAACATGCTGCGCCGACCCGCCGTCGATCCGCACGGCTTGGCCGTTGAAGCGCAATTCACCGGTGTGGCAGGCGGCGCAGGTGATATCGAGGTATTGCTCGGTGCCGCCGGGATTCGGGTGGCGGGCGAAGCCGACCGGCAGATTGCCGGGGTTGTTTGGCGTGGCTTTCTGCTGCGGATCAACCAGAAAACCGAAGCGTGCAAGGTATTCCGGGGACGCGAAACGCTGCTGCGAGAAGGGCAGTTCCAGCGCCTGGAACCATTCATAGCGCAGGCCTTTGACCTGTGTCCCTTGCGGGGTGAAATAGTAAGTCTGGCGCTCCTCCTCGCTCCACTGTTGCAGGTAATGCACCTGTTGGGCCGGGGTATAGAAGGGCAGTTTCGGGTTGGCGACGTAGTACAGAATCACGGCCAGGATCAGGCCCAGCAGTACCACGATCAGAGTCAGCACACGGAATAAGAGGCGCAAGATAAACATCCTTGTCGAGTTGTTGCGTTGTTATGCCTCAGCTGTTGCAGGTGCGGCAAGTGGCCATTACGCCAACTGTCGTAGGAAGTCTCGTCAGTCCTTGTCAGGCCGAGATGACAGAAGCTTCATCGTCGCTTTGCCCGAATGCGTTTTAATCCCTGAACTTATCGGACGTTTCCTGCTCTCATGCCGGTAGCCATTGGTCGTGGCGGCCTGATAAGCTCGCGGCTTTACTCGATTGCCCTTTCGGCGCATGAACAAGGAAATAGCATGAAACAGCATCGGTTGGCGGCGGCGGTAGCCCTGGTTAGCCTGGTCCTCGCGGGTTGTGATTCGCAGACCAGCGTAGAGCTGAAAACCCCGGCGCAAAAAGCTTCCTACGGTATCGGCCTGAACATGGGCAAGAGCCTTGCTCAGGAAGGCATGGATGATCTGGACTCCAAAGCGGTAGCCCAGGGCATCGAAGATGCCGTCGGCAAGAAAGAACAGAAGCTGAAAGACGAAGAACTGGTCGAAGCTTTCGCCGCGCTGCAAAAGCGTGCCGAAGAGCGTATGGCCAAGATGAGCGAAGAGTCGGCAGCCGCCGGCAAGAAATTCCTCGAAGAAAACGGCAAGAAGCCTGGCGTTACCACCACCGCTTCCGGTCTGCAGTACGAAGTGGTCAAGAAAGCCGACGGCCCACAGCCCAAGCCGACCGACGTAGTGACTGTTCACTACACCGGCAAGCTGACCAACGGCACCGTGTTCGACAGCTCCGTGGAACGTGGCAGCCCGATCGATCTGCCGGTCAGCGGCGTGATCCCGGGTTGGGTTGAAGGTCTGCAACTGATGCACGTTGGCGAGAAGTACAAACTGTACATCCCTAGCGATCTGGCTTACGGCGCGCAATCGCCAAGCCCGGCAATCCCGGCCAACTCGGTTCTGGTCTTCGACCTGGAACTGCTGGCCATCAAGGATCCAGCCAAAGAAGACGCCGCTGCCAAGTAACAGGCATCGGTAACGGCTTCGCCAACAACGCCTCGCTTATGCGGGGCGTTGTTGCATCTGAAGGATGGCGCAGGTAAACAGAGCGAACGGATGCCGCTGGCAGCAGTCCTAGAGATTGAGGCCGCCGTGGGTAGACGTCCCGAGCCGCCAAGTCAATGAAATATTGGGTTTTTTTATGTGAGTAAAAAACGCCCGATCTGAGCGAAGCCCTTATGAAACGGGGCTCTCAGCGCTGAAATGCAGCTCTGTTCACAAGGTTATCCACAATTTGTGTGGATAACATTTCAACGGGAGAAATAGATGAAAGCGCCGTGGAATTTCGCCCGGTTTCTGCCTCTGGCGGGACGCCTGCTAGCGCGTGGCCGGCTGCCGACTCTGCTGTTCGCCGTGGCGAGCAAGGGCGCTGCGCAAGGTAATCGCCTGGGCAAGCTCAAGGATGATCTGCGCTTGCTCCAGGCATTGTGTCTGGCTTACTGGCGCGGCGAGTACCGGGCGATCAGTCCGAAAGCCATCGTTTCGGTGGTGGCAGGGTTGATGTATTTCCTCAGCCCGGTAGACGCGATCCCGGATTTCATCCCCGTCTTCGGCATGCTCGATGACATTGCTGTTCTCGCCTGGCTAATGAAAACCCTCGACGACGAACTCGCTGCCTTCCGGCTCTGGCGCAATCGACAACAGCCGGAAAAGCTCGCAGTGGTCGAGCGTTTGCCCGATACCCCCGAGCAACTTCAACTGCAGGGCCCGAAAAAAACCTGATTCACCTCGTCTGCAGGCAGATTGATACCCCCCCGCGACCTTGGCCGCTGTTAGGATTACACTTCTAGGGAAAAGTGCCGACTCGCTAAGTGTTGTTGTCCTACGGGGTAGTCATGGATATTCAGATAATTGCACGCGATGGCGAACCCGAATACGCGGTTCTGCCATGGGGCCAGTATCAGGCTCTACTGAAAGCAGCAGGCATCAACGACATACCGCAGCAGCAGGCGCAAGCGCCGGCCGCCGCAGCGCCAGACCCGATTCTTCCAGGTCTGGATCAACTACGCAGTTTGCGCGAAGGGAAGGGCATCGCCATCGAGGCGCTGGCCCGCACGGTAGGCATCAGCCCGTCTTATCTGGCCATGATCGAAAGCGGCGAGCGTCAACCTGACGCCGCGATTCGCCGCAGCCTGGCCTGGGAACTGACGGTGCCGGGTTGGAGGGATGAATCGTGAGCGTACGCATCAGTCGTCAACATTGGGACGGATTGTTGGGGGAGCTGGATCAGGCGCGCAGGCAGCGCCATCTGTTGACCTATCGAGCCTTGCTCGAACGTTTGCAACTGCCGACGCCGGCGATGCAGACGCTGACCGCGGCACTTGAGCATCTGGCTGCACTGGACGCCAAGGCCGAGCAGCCATTGCGCAGCTCGCTGGTGATCAGCCAAGGGGCCAGCCGTTTGCCTCGAACCGGTTTTTTTGAGTGCGTTGAACGTCTCGGGCGTTTTTCCGGGCCATCCGATGGCGTCGCGGCTGCCTCTTGGCATGCGTCGGAAGTGGTCAGGGTCTTCGAATACGAGTACCCGGAATCGGCGGAGGCCTGAGTGTTCTTTCGACTCAAGGCGTCGGCCAGTTACTGGTTGGCCCGCAGGCTGTTTCACTGGTCGTGGTTCGTCCGCCAGCCCAGAGGCTGGCGCTGGCTCGAAGGGCAGTTTGCGCGCATGGCCAATCTGGGCGATGTCGGCGCGCAAAGCTTTTATGGGCACATTCTGACGTTTCGCGGTGTTGGCCTGGGCGCCCGCGAAGAGGGTGTGCGACTGTTGCGTCTGGCGGCGCTCGCCGGCGATGGCAAAGCGGCTTATCAGGTTGGCGTGATCAGCCTGGCCGGTACCCCGAGCAAAGCGCCGGATCCGACAGAAGCGGCGCGCTGGTGGACGCTGGCCGCCAAGGCCGGCCACCCGTTAGCCGAGCTCAAACTCAAAGAGTTGAGCGCTCGGGATTAAACCCAGTAAATCATTTTGTATCGTTGGATAAACGTGGCGTGAGGGAAACCTCACGCCACGTTTGCGTTTATCGCCCTACGTTTTGTAGTAATCAGTCCTTTGCAGAATAGTCCTACAGCAAAAGCCTACTCGCCTGACTTCTTTCCTGATTGATCCCCCGCAAAGTCCCCGCGCCTAATTTTTGCGCGAGGGAACGCTCATGTTTGACCCGGTTTTTCATTCCACCCCGCATCGTTGCGTGCGCTGATGGAAGCCGTCAGCCGTATCGAGCAGGAACTCGACAGCTTTCCCGACACCCTCAGCCTCTATCGCCAGCAGCTTGAACATTGGTTCAGCAGAGCGGCCGATCAGGTCAGCCATGCGGCGGATTTGCCGTCGCTGATGGGCATGGAGCGGATCATCCGTTTCGGTGATCGCATCACCGCTGTCAGCACAGGAGACAGTGAGTTTGCCTCCGGCGTCGTGCAGTGCCCGAAAAGCGGGGTGCTGACGATCGAGAGCAAATTCGAGTCGGTGTACGACATTCCGCTGGGCGACATCGTGGTCGATGTGGTGGCGGTGGATGATGGCCAAATCTTCCCCGTCGGACTTGATGCGCAAGGCCGGGGAGCATTCACCGGGACGCCCGGCAAGTTCTATCGCGTGCAGGTGCACAGCGACGTTACCTCGGAGCAGATCGAGGCGCTGTTCAAGTCCTACGACGGCTTGACCGGCAATCTGGAAGGCTGGCTGCGCAGCGAGTGGCAGGGGTTCAAGCCGCAGTGGTCACAGTCGGTGGCGACCGCGGCGGGCAACGGCATGCTCGCCGGGAGCTGGGCGGCGATCGAGGGCGTGTGGGACAGCATCGGCATGCTGTCGGAGATTCTGCAGGATCCAGCGGCGTTTGCCGATCGCCTTGGAAGCGGCGCGGCCGATCTGATCCGCCTCGCAGAATCGGCTCCGGATGTCATGCAAAAGCTGCAGTTGCTGGTCAGCGATGAGGCGGCGCTGTGTTTGCTGCTGCGCAGTGCGAGTCTCTGGCTGGAGATGCTGCCGCCCAGCCAGATCGTCGGCAAAACCGCTGAAACGGCGTCGATGATGATCGTGCAGGTGCTGCTCGATGTGCTGATCAGCGTGGTGTTGACATTCGTCGGGGCTGGCGCAGGGATCGCTTATCTGACGCTACGTCTGGCGGATCGCGCCGCCCAGCTGCTCACGGTTGTGAAACGTCTGGTCAAGGCGATGTTCGGCATCGTCAACACGTTCATCCATTACGTCGACCAGTACAAAACCGTCGCCGCGCGGGGCATTGCCGCCGGCGTTAAAAAGGGTCGCATGCAGTTGCGCTGGGATGCGAAGCGCAATGCCGCCCTGAAGAAAAACGAGCATCACGACGACTCGCCGGAACAAGCGAAAAACCCCAACGGCGACAGCGT
>NZ_CATKPO010000001.1:0-283309 GCF_949768395.1 Pseudomonas sp. IT-P260 | reverse complement strand
TTGCTCGCGAATGTGGTGTGTCATTTAGCAATGATGTGAATGACACATTGCATTCGCGAGCAAGCTCGCTCCCACAGGGGCTGCACCAAGCCGAAGGTCTCTATTTACTCACCATCCCAATAATCCACCCCATCCGCCTGCCGCGCCACGGCGACAAACCCTGATGCATTGCCCTCGGCATCAACCTTGAAGTTGTCCATCACTGCGTATTTGTTGGAGTCCGGGTATTCGCAGATATCCGGTTGCTGCTGGGTGCTGACCGCCAGGTAACGCAGTTCCGCTTCGCTGGTATTGATGATTTGATGCGCCGTCTCCGGGCCGCCCGGCGGGCAGGCGATCACGTCGCCCGCGCGAATCGGAAAGCGTTCGGCCCCCAAGCGCACCTCGCCCTCCCCGGCCACCACATAGAACATCTCTTCATTGACCCGGTGGCTGTGAAACGGACTGCCGCGCATGCCTGGCGGCAACGCGTACAACCGATAGCCGAGTTTCTGCGCACCGAGCTGCTGGCCTACCCGCGCCATGCGCTGCTGATAACGCCCGGCGGTTTCGCCTTCCGGGGCCAGGGCTTCGGGTAAGGGTTCGAGTTCGACCTGATGCAGGTTGAGAATGGGTGGGGGCATGGCGGGCCTCGGTCACGGTTTTGTGGGTGGCAAGTCTGGGCTGGCTGGGGAGGCAGTATAGGCATGGATGTCTGGCTTGAGACCGTGGTGCATCCTTCGCGAGCAGGCTCGCTCCCACAGAGGATCTACAGCGAACACACAATCTGTGCATGACAAAAATTCAACTGTGGGAGCGAGCCTGCTCGCGAAGAGGCCCGCCCAGCCAGCACAACTCATCAGCTCCGGGCAAACGCCACCGCCGCCGCAAACTGCTCTTCAGTCGGCCGCACGCCCGTGTACAGCACAAACTGCTCCAGCGCCTGGATCGCAATCACCTCCAGTCCGGTAATCACTTTCTTGCCCTCGGCCCGGCCGCGCACGATCAGCGGTGTTTCCGACGGAATCGCCACGACATCGAACACGATCCCGGCTGCCTGGATCACTTCAGGCTCAAACGCCAGTTGCCCCGCCTCCGGCCCGCCGTCCATGCCCACCGGGGTGACGTTGATCAGCATCTGCGGACGCTCTTCACCCAACTCGGCCCGCCAGCGGTAACCCAGCGAATCCGCCAATGCCTGGCCGGCGCGCTCGTTACGCGCCACGATCAGTCCATTCTTGTAGCCACCATCACGCAGGGCGCTCGCCACGGCTTTGGCCATGCCGCCGCTGCCACGCAGGGCGAACGTCGTATCCTTTGGCACCGCGTGGGTTTCCAGCAATTGCGCGATGGCGATGTAGTCGGTGTTATAGGCCTTGAGGTGACCATGGGTGTTGACGATGGTGTTGATCGACTGGATCGCCGCCGCCGACGCATCCAGCTCATCGACCAGTGCGATGCACGCTTCCTTGAACGGCATCGACACGCCGCAACCGCGAATCCCCAAGGCACGAATGCCGCCGACCGCCCCCGGCAAATCCTGACTGCTGAACGCCTTGTAATAGAAGTTCAGGCCCAACTGCTCATACAAATGGTTATGGAACCGCAGACCGAAATTCCCCGGGCGCCCCGACAGGGACATGCACAGCTGGGTGTCTTTGTTGGGATTCATCTGCATGAAACTTCTCCTTCAAAACGGACTTTCGGATGGACGGAGTTAGCCATTCCATCGGGTTCTGGACGATCATAAGCGCCTGTCTGCAACGGGCCGCGAGCCCCTTTGACCCACCGGTAAAGAAGCCGGTACAGACCTTACACAAAATTTACCCAGCGGCTGTGCTGATTTTCAGAATTTCGCTGTCATAGAAGTATCCCCGCGACAACTTTGGGCCTGGTGCAGGCCCGGACGCCGGGTCGAAGAACCGAGGAATTATCATGATTCGTAAACTCCCCATCGTGGCCTTGTTGATTGGTGCATTCGCGATCACAGGTCAGGCAGAAGCCCACGGCGGTGGCTGGCAGGGTCCGGCCGTGTTTGGTGCGATCGTCGGCTCGGCCATCATCGGCTCGGCACTGATCAACCAGGACCGGCCGGTCTACGTGCAACAGCCTGTTTACGCTCAACCGGCACCGGTTTATGTGCAACAACCGCCGCCACCGGTCTATTACCAGCCGGCCCCGGTTTACGTGCAACAACCGGTCTACGTGCCTGGCCCGGTCTACTACGGCCCACCACGCGGCTATTACGGCCGGCCACACGGCTACTACGGTGGCCCGCGCTGGTAATCGCCAACAAACAGCCCCGCTTTATAGCGGGGCTTTTTTATGACCGTCGGTCGGGCAGAGTCTGAAAAAATCTCGCCAAGGTCGCTGTGAGGACAGTTCCAGCGGCTAAAGTCGGCATGATGGACTTGACCGCTGGGGGCAAAACACAGAACGGTCATCGATTTGTCATGACGGAACCGCAATCTGAATCCGTCCGTAAACAACAGGTTGATAACAACAAGGACGACCCATGCCTACTCAAAATCCGCACCGCATCGTCGGCCTGTGCACTTCAAGCAAGGTGTACAGCGCGCTGACCGAACTCAAACACCTGGAAGGCCACCGCTGCGCCAAATTCCTTTCGCTGCTGGCGGAGAACCTGGTGCACAAGGGCCTGCTCAATGAGCGCGAAGTGGTGCACATGCTCGACCAGGTTGTCGACTGACCCCGTCCTCACTGTTATCAATGACCACTATCGAAAGCGTTGATTGTCCCTGAGCACAGCGAATCCCTAAGGTAGCTCCACAGATTGATGGAGGTACTGGTCATGGCTCAGGTTCAAATCATGTCGGTCATCGGCAGCGCTGTTCCCGCATCGCTCAGAGCGTCGGGATTGCTCGCCTGCTGGTATCTGGTGCGCGACGGTGAGCCCATCAGCGGCCCGCTGACTTCGCTCCCGGCAGCGCAGGCACTGTCGCAGAAAATCGTCAGCGCGCCGTTCCACGCTTAAGGCAACTGGACTTTCGGTTTGGTCTCGATGAACAACGCCCAACTGGACATGAACAGCGCCGCGATCAGCGGCCCGATCACGAAACCGTTGAGGCCGAACACTGCGAGGCCGCCGAGGGTCGAGATCAGAATCATGTAGTCGGGCATGCGCGTGTCTTTGCCGACCAGAATCGGGCGCAGCACGTTGTCCACCAGACCGATCACAAATACCCCGAACAGCCCCAATACCACGCCCTGCCAGATCATCCCGCTGAGCAGGAAGTACACCGCCACTGGCGCCCAGACGATTCCCGCGCCCACCGCCGGCAACAGCGACAGAAAGCCCATCAGCACCGCCCAGAGCAACGCGCTGGGGATGTCGAGAAACCAGAAAATCGCCCCGCCCAATGCGCCCTGAGTGACCGCCACCACCAGGTTGCCCTTCACCGTCGCACGTACCACCCGGTTGAACTTCAACTGCAAACGGCGTTTATGGGTCTCTTCCAGCGGCACTGCGGTGCGTACCTTGCGTACCAGTTCGGCGCCATCGCGCAGAAAGAAGAACAGCAGGTACAGCATGATGCCGAAGCTGACCACAAACTCGAATGTGCCCTGGCCGAAACTGAAGGCCTGACTGGCCAGCACCTGACTGCCCTGCATCGACGCCTTGACGATTTTCTCGCGCAGACCGTTGAGTTCGCCCATGCCGAAGCGATCGAGCAAATGCTGAAAGTAAGGGGGCAAGCTGTGTTTGAACTGTGCCAGGTAGGCACCGATGTCCAGTTGACCGCTTTCGATGTTGTTGTACACCGTCGCGCCTTCCTGAACCAACAGGATGCTGAGAATGATCACCGGAAGAATCGCGATCACCAGACAAATGCCCAGCGTGCAAAGCGCGGTCAGGTTGCGCTGCCAGCCGAATTTGAGCTGTAACTTGCGCTGCATCGGCGCAAACAGAATGCCGAGAATCACCGCCCAGAACACCGCACCGTAGAACGGCAGCAGGATCCAGATGAAGGCGACCGTCACCAACAGCAACAGCACGGTGAGGGATTTGAATTGCAGCGTTTTTTCGTTCATGTCCGATCCATGTCAGCCAGGCGTCATGCACGCCTCGAACCTTAGTCCACCGGGGCGCGCACGAGTGCCATCTTTGTTCATGGAGCATAGATCGCCTGGTAGAAGCAGCTCGCTGCACCTGATGCAGCGGGACCTTGTCATGGTGCCGGCGCGGCACAGATCAGCGGCACCCGCGCAAAGATAGATCCAGATCAATAAACCGCACTTGCCGCTGCACTACCCTGCCGCGCTTTTGCGACCGATGCCGCCATGATCCCTGACCTCCCCCTCGCCGCCCCGGAGCTGCTGGCCCCCGCCGGCACCCTGAAGAACATGCGTTATGCCTTCGCCTACGGCGCCGATGCGGTCTACGCCGGCCAGCCGCGCTACAGTCTGCGGGTGCGTAACAACGAGTTCGACCACGCCAACCTCGCCCTTGGTATTCGCGAAGCGCAGGCCCAGGGCAAGCGCTTCTACGTGGTGGTCAACATCGCCCCGCACAATGCCAAGCTGAAGACCTTCCTCAAGGACCTGGCGCCGGTGATCGAGATGGCGCCGGATGCCCTGATCATGTCCGACCCGGGCCTGATCATGCTGGTGCGCCAGCATTTTCCGCAGATGCCGATCCACCTTTCGGTGCAGGCCAACACGGTGAACTGGGCGAGCGTCGAGTTCTGGCAGCAACAAGGTCTGAGCCGGATCATCCTGTCGCGGGAATTGTCGCTGGAGGAAATCGCTGAAATCCGCGAACAGGTGCCGGGCATGGAACTGGAAGTGTTCGTCCACGGCGCGCTGTGCATGGCTTACTCCGGGCGCTGCCTGTTGTCGGGCTATATGAACAAGCGCGACGCCAACCAAGGCACCTGCACCAACGCCTGCCGCTGGAAATATTCAGCGCAGGAAGCCACGGAAAACCAGCTCGGCGAGATCGTGCAGACCTTCCAGCCCGAGCCGACCCTGGGCATTGGCGCGCCGACCGATCAGGTGTTCCTGCTGCAGGAAGCCAATCGTCCCGACGAGTTGATGCCGGCGTTTGAAGACGAGCACGGCACCTACATCATGAACGCCAAGGATCTGCGCGCGGTGCAGCACGTCGAACGGCTGACGCGCATGGGCGTGCATTCGCTGAAGATCGAGGGTCGCACCAAGTCGCACTTCTATTGCGCGCGCACCACCCAGGTCTATCGCCGGGCAATCGACGATGCCGTAGCCGGGCGCGAGTTCGATCGCAGCCTGATGACCGACCTCGAATCACTGGCCCAGCGCGGCTACACCGAAGGTTTCCTGCGACGGCATGTGCATGACGAATACCAGAATTATCAGAACGGCAGCTCGGTGTCGGAACGTCAGCAATTCGTCGGCGAACTGACCGGCCAACGCCGTGACCGGTTGGCCGAGGTCAAGGTGAAAAACCGGTTTGCACTGGGCGACCACCTGGAACTGATGACGCCCAAGGGTAATTTCCACTTTGATCTGCACCAGTTGCAGAGTGCCAAGGGTGAGGCGATCGAGGTGGCACCGGGGGATGGGCACACGGTGTACCTGCCGATTCCGGATGCGGTGGATTTGCGCTTTGGGTTGCTGATGCGTGATGTAGCTGCCAATCCGGATTGAGGACACGAAACACCTTGTAGGTGTCACTGATCTTCAGCGACATTGCGGCCGCCATCGCTGGCAAGCCAGCTACCACAGGGGTTGTGTTGAACACAAAATCCCATGCCACCAACAACTACTATGGGAGCGGGCTTGCCCGCGAAGAGGTCGGCATGAACAAAACACCTCGCCACTGACGACCAAAAAAAAAACCCGGCACCAGAGCCGGGTTTTTCACTACCGGCGATCATCCGACAACGGCGTCGGCTCATCCGCCGGCGGCACATCATCGTCCACCGCCGGGTCCTTCCAGTCTTCCGGCCGATCGGCATCACTCAACGGATCA
Source organism: Pseudomonas sp. IT-P260 (assembly GCF_949768395.1). Lineage (NCBI taxonomy): Bacteria > Pseudomonadati > Pseudomonadota > Gammaproteobacteria > Pseudomonadales > Pseudomonadaceae > Pseudomonas > Pseudomonas sp. IT-P260. The sequence continues at coordinate 277,359 of NZ_CATKPO010000001.1, read as the reverse complement.
CGCCCGGGACTCATGCCCGGTGGCGCATCGTGATCGGCCAGTGTCGGCTCATCCGTGCCGGGCACCGAACGGGTCGGATCGGTCGGCAGCACACCACCCTGAAACAGCAAATCATTAGCCATGACACACCTCACCAAGGAGGTCCGGAAAACCCGGGCCATACCGCTTGGAAGCTGGCCTGCGCGGGCCGTGCCATCGAGCAGACCAACGGCAATCAGCCCTGCGCACCGAAGCGGTCGCGGCTGTTGGTCAGGTGCAGCCACATCGCCGCGCGCGCTGCGTCCGGGTCCTGGCGCTTGATCGCATTCAGGATCGCTTCGTGCTCCAGATGCGCCAACTGCCCCAGCTTGCTCAGATCCGCCGCCCCACGCTCGGCCGCGTTGAGCCGCTGACGCGGAATCATCGCGCTGCCCAGATGCTGCATGATTTCGCTGAAGCAGACGTTGCCGGTGGCTTCGGCGATCAGCAGATGAAAACGGCGATCCGCCTCGACGCAACTGTCGTTGCTGTCCAGCAGACGCTGATAGTCATCCAGCGCCTGGCGCATGTGCAGCAATTGTTGTTCGCTGCGCCGTTGCGCGGCCAATGCGGCGGCCTGAGTTTCCAGGCCCATGCGCAATTCAAGAATGCTGCGCACGCCGAGTGCGGTGTCGACATTCAGGCGCAAGCCCTGTTCGGCAGCGCGTTCGATGACGAAAGTGCCGATGCCGTGCCGCGTCTCCACCAGCCCTGACGCCTGCAACTTGGATATCGCCTCGCGCACCACCGTGCGACTGACGCCGTGCTCCTGAACGATGGCGTTCTCCGACGGCAGCTTGTCGCCGGGCGACATCTGGCCGAGCAGGATGCTCTGGGTGAGTTTCTCCACCAGATCATAGGCGAGGTTGTGCGCACGTTTGGGCGCGGGAGCGTCAAGGTCTTCTTGCATGATCAATTCCGGTCATCGGGGCTTGCCGATCGTAGCACTGCGCGGTGGCTGACGAGATTGATTTTAGTCTTGGAACAGCTAACAACTTGTATGACAACATTCAAGAAAACAGGAAATATAGGATTCCCGGCAGACACAGGAACAAAGGCGGATAGCAGTTTCATTAACACTGACAACCAGCCAAACCTCCATAAAACCCCGACAAACAGGGATCATCTGACAAAAAAGCAATAAAAAACCTGCCCGCCAGAAAAAATTAATCACCACACCCCACTTGTAGGACAAAAAATCTCAGTTGTATGATGTCTATCAACAACGCAGCACCCCAGTCCTACCCCGCATAAAAATAATCAGTGGGAGAAAACCAAGTGAAAACCTCCGTCTCCGGGATCAACGAGGGCGTCGATTCGACACTCGCGTCCGCCATCTCGAAAGTGAAACGCCACGTCCTGCCGCTCTTCGTGATCATGTTCATCGTCAATTACATTGACCGGGTGAACATCGGTTTCGTCCGCACTCACATGGAACATGACCTGGGCATCGGGGCGGCCGCCTACGGCTTCGGCGCCGGTCTGTTCTTCATCGGGTACGCGCTATTCGAAGTGCCCTCCAACATACTCCTGCAAAAAGTCGGCGCGCGTATCTGGCTGACCCGCATCATGCTCACCTGGGGCCTGGTCGCCGCCGGCATGGCATTCATCCAGAACGAAACGCACTTTTACATCCTGCGCTTTCTGCTTGGCGTGGCCGAGGCCGGATTCTTTCCCGGGGTGATCTACTACTTCACCCGCTGGCTACCCGGCGCCGAACGCGGCAAGGCCATCGCGATTTTCCTCAGTGGTTCGGCGGTGGCCTCGCTGATCTCCGGCCCATTGTCCGGCCTGCTGTTGCAGATCAACGGCCTGGGCATGCACGGCTGGCAATGGATGTACTTCATCGAGGGGATGTTCTCGGTCGGGCTGTGCGTGTTCGTCTGGTTCTGGCTCGACGCCAAACCTCACGACGCGAAATGGCTGACCCGCGCCGAACAGGACGCACTGGTCAGCGCCATCGACGATGAACAGAAGGCCCGCGAAGCCGCGACGCCGATCCGCCCATCGATGGGCAAACTGCTCAAGGACCGGCAAATCATCCTGTTCTGCCTGATCTACTTTTTCATTCAGCTGACCATCTACGCCGCGACGTTCTGGCTGCCGAGCATCATCAAGAAAATGGGTGAGATGAGTGACTTCCAGGTCGGGCTGTTCAACTCGATCCCGTGGTTGCTGTCGATCATCGGCATGTACGCCTTCGCCGCTTTCTCGGCCAAGTGGAAGCACCAGCAAGCCTGGGTCGCCACCGCGTTGTTGATCGCCGCAGCAGGGATGTTCATGTCCACCACCGGCGGGCCGATCTTCGCCTTTGTCGCGATCTGTTTTGCCGCGCTGGGCTTCAAGTCCGCCTCATCGTTGTTTTGGCCGATTCCGCAGGCCTATCTGGATGCACGGATCGCCGCGGCAGTGATCGCACTGATCAACTCGGTAGGCAACCTCGGCGGCTTCGTCGCGCCGACCACCTTCGGCCTGCTCGAAGAACACACTGGTTCGATTCAGGGCGGCCTCTATGGCCTGGCCGCGACCTCGATCATCGCCGCGATCATCGTCTTCGCTGCACGAACCACCCCGAAACCTGCTGCTGACCTTGCCGTGGCCGAAGCCGCGCCGAAGCACGCATGACTTCCTTTTTAAAGATGCTGACAAGGATAAAAACATGACCGCACACGACACTGCCAAAGCGCCAATCATCACTGAAATGCAGGTGATTCCCGTGGCCGGCCACGACGGCATGCTGCTCAACCTGAGCGGCGCCCACGGGCCGTTTTTCACCCGCAATATCGTCATTCTCAAGGACAACGCCGGCCACACTGGCGTCGGTGAAGTGCCCGGTGGCGAGCGCATCCGCCAAACGCTGGAGGACGCCCGCAGCCTGGTGCTCGGCAGCACAATCGGCAACTATCAGAAGATCCTCAATCAGGTGCGCCAGACCTTCGCCGAGCGTGATGCCGGCGGCCGTGGCCTGCAGACGTTCGACCTGCGCATCACCATCCACGCGGTCACCGGACTCGAAGCCGCCCTGCTCGACTTGCTCGGCCAACACCTCGACGTGCCGGTCGCGGCGCTGCTCGGCGAAGGCCAGCAGCGCGATCAAGTGAAGATGCTCGGTTATCTGTTCTACGTCGGTGACCAGCGCGAAACCAGCCTCGCCTACCGCAGCGAACCGGACGCCGATAACGACTGGTTCCGCGTGCGTCACGAAAAGGCCATGAGCGCCGAAGCGGTGGTGCGCCTGGCTGAAGCGGCCCAGGCGAAATACGGTTTCCAGGACTTCAAACTCAAAGGCGGCGTGCTTAGCGGCGACGCGGAAATCGAAGCCGTGACGGCACTGGCCGAACGCTTTCCCGAGGCGCGCATCACGCTTGATCCAAACGGCGCCTGGTCACTGAAGGAAGCGATCCGTCTGTGCCGCGATCAACATAAGGTGCTGGCTTACGCCGAAGACCCGTGCGGTGCGGAAAACGGTTACTCGGGGCGCGAAGTCATGGCCGAGTTCCGCCGCGCCACCGGGCTGAAGACGGCGACCAACATGATCGCCACCGACTGGCGCGAGATGGGCCACGCCATTCAGCTGCAGTCGGTGGATATCCCGCTGGCCGACCCGCACTTCTGGACCATGCAAGGCTCGGTGCGTGTCGCGCAACTGTGCCACGAGTGGGGACTGACCTGGGGCTCGCACTCCAACAACCACTTCGATATCTCTTTGGCGATGTTCACCCATGTCGCGGCCGCGGCACCGGGCGACATCACCGCCATCGACACGCACTGGATCTGGCAGGACGGCCAGCGCCTGACCCAGGCACCGCTGCAAATTGTCGACGGTTGCGTGCAAGTGCCGCAGAAACCGGGGCTGGGCGTGGAGCTGGACATGGACCAAGTGGCCAAGGCTCATGAGCTGTATAAAGGCATGGGCCTCGGCGCGCGGGATGACAGCGTGGCGATGCAGTTTTTGATTCCGGGGTGGACGTTCGATAACAAGCGGCCGTGTCTGGTGCGTTGAACAGTGATCTGCAGTCCACTGCCGTCCCTGTGGGAGCGAGCCTGCTCGCGAATGCGGTAAAACAGCCAACATTTTTGTCGTCTGACACACCGCTTTCGCGAGCAGGCTCGCTCCCACAGGGGGATTTGTTTCAAGCCGAGAGGTGTACCAGCCACTGTTTGAACGCCGTCATCGCCACCGTCTCCGGCCGTGACTGCAGGCGCGTCAGCCAATAACTGCCGGTGGTGATTTCAATCGCAAACGGCTGACGAATCACATCCGCCGCCAATTGCCGGGCGAACATCAGCGGCGGTGCCAGCGCTACGCCGCTGCCCTGCAGCGCGGCCTCCATCATCGCCAGCGACGAGTCAAACACGATGCTCTGCGGCGGCGCGGCGTGGGTCACCAGACCGGCGGCGTGAAACCACTGCGGCCATTCATCGGTGCGATACGAGCGCAGCAAACGCTGCTGCAACAGGTCACCCGGGGATTGCAACTGCCGGGCAATTTCCGGCACGCACAACACCGACAGTGGCGCCTCAAGCAAGCGCGTGGCCTCGATGCCATGCCACGCCCCGGCACCGAAACGAATCGCGTAATCCAGGCCTTCGGCGGCGACATCGACCCGGTTGTTGTGAGTCGACAGCCGCAAATCTATGAGCGGATGTTTCGCCTGGAAGTCTGCCAGCCGTGGCAGCAGCCAACCGACCGCAAAGGTTCCGACGGCTCCCACGGTCAGCATTTCCCGATACTGACCGCCGGCCAGCCGCTCAAGCAACTGCGCGATGTGATCGAACGAAGTGGTCAGAACGGGCAACAGGGTCTCCCCTTCACTGGTCAGCATCAGCCCACGGGGCAGGCGTTTGAACAGGGTGACGTTGAGTTGCGCCTCAAGGCTTTTGACCTGATGGCTCACCGCCGCCTGGGTCACGCATAACTCCACGGCGGCGCGGGTGAAGCTCAAATGACGCGCAGAAGCTTCAAAAGCGCGCAGTGCATTGAGCGGCAATTGAGGTCGAATCATGCCAATTCCCAAATTTTTCTAATGGCTCATGCGAGATTTCATCGTTTGTCGATCATCGCCGGACTGCCTAAATTGACGGCGCTGATCAGTCGCCCAACAAGAAGATCGCCCGCAGTGTAGCGGGATATCACCCTCAACACTCATGGAGAGTGGGTCACACATGTCCTTCATCAACCCGAGCAAAGTCAATATCTGCAGCGCATTTGGCGTGATTTTCGCTGCTACCACGTGCATGGCCGCCACACCCAGCGACGAGCAATTGCAAGCCCTGGTAAATAAAGCCGTCGCCCCGGTGATGCAGCAACAACAGGTTCCGGGCCTGGCCGTGGCTGTCACCGTCCACGGCCAACCGCATTACTTTAATTACGGCGTCGCCGCCAAGGATACCGGGCAGAAAGTCAGCGAAAACACCCTGTTCGAAATCGGCTCGGTGAGCAAAACCTTCGCCGCGACCCTGGCGGGCTATGCGCAGGCGACGGGCAAACTGGAACTGTCGACCACGGCCAGCCAGATCTGGCCAGAGCTCAAGGGCAGCGCCTTCGATGGCATCAGCGTGCTGCAACTGGGCACCTACAGCGCTGGTGGCCTGCCGCTGCAATTCCCTGACCAGTGGGATTCGGCGGACAAGATGCTCGACTATTACCAACAGTGGAAACCGAGCTTCCCGGCCGGTAGCCAGCGTCTTTACTCCAACCCGAGCCTGGGCCTGTTCGGCTATCTGGCCGCCAAGACTCTTGGCCAGCCCTATGATCAGGCGATGAGTGAAACCCTGCTGCCGAAACTGGGCCTGCAACACACCTATCTGCAAGTGCCGAAAGCGCAAATGAGCCTGTATGCACAGGGCTACGACAAGAACAACCAACCGGTGCGCGTCACCCCGGGCGCGATGGATGCGCAAGCCTATGGCGTGAAAACCAGCGCCGCCGACATGCTGCGTTACGTTCAGGCCAACCTGAAACCGGCAAGCCTCGATACTCCACTGCAACAAGCCATCGCCAACACCCACACCGGTTACTACAGCGTCGGTGACATGACTCAGGGCCTGGGTTGGGAGATGTACCGTTACCCGATCAGCCTCGACCGCTTGCTGGCCGGTAACAGTACGGAAATGGCCATGCAGCCGCATAAGGTGAAGTGGCTCAACCCGCCGCAACCGCAGGCGGATAATGTGCTGCTGAACAAGACCGGGTCTACGGGTGGCTTTGGCAGTTACGTGGCGTTTGTGCCGTCGAAGGATGTCGGTGTGGTGATTCTGGCGAACAAGAACTTTCCGATTCCGGAGCGGGTGAAGATTGCTCACACGATCCTCAGCGCTTTGACCGACTGAAAATCAAATGATCGCCGCCTGCGGCAGCTCCTGCACCGGCCCCATGTAGGCGCTGCCGCAGGCTGCGATCTTTTTGGCGGGCAATAAAAATGGGCGACCTGTAGAGGTCGCCCATTTTTTGATTCAGGCCATGCCATCAATCATCCGGCATTTCCGGTGGCTTGCTCGGTTTCGCCGGTTTGCTCGCCTTGGCGCCCTTCTCGCCTTTCTTGGCTGCCGGCTCGGCTGTGGTGGCCTTGGTTTCAGCGACCGTCGGTGCGCTGATTTCTTTCTCGCTCGCCGGCAGCGCATCAACGGTGTCGAAGATTTTCTTCAGGTCCACCGATTTCGCTTCATCGCCCGAGGCCGAGAGTTTGGTCTCGCCATCCTTGCCCAACAAGAACACTTTCGGGTACGCCCCTGCACCGAGTTTCAGCGAGCGCAACAGGGCCATGGTGTCCTGCTGGCCAAGGTCCTTGCCGTCGAGCTGACCGGCCATATTGAGGATGGTGTAGACCTTGATGTTGCGGTCAGTCAAACCTTTCTTGTTCGCCGGATCTTCCAGCGACTTTTTCAGTCCCACCCACACGGGGTCGACGGTGCTTTGTGCGATCACGATCAACGGTCGGGCCCGTCCCATATCCCCGGCTATGGGCGAATCGTTGTCAGCGGCGAACAAGGGACCGGCAATCGCCAGCAAGAGTGTCAGGGTCAGTGACCTGATGAGCATGCGCATCTCCTTTTGATATCCACGCTCTAATGATTGCGCATCTCGGCGATTGTTCCGGACCTGTGCCCGGCAAATATGTTTCGCCTTGTCAGAAGCTTAGGTCAGCCGCGTCATTGCGCAACCGCATCGGCGTAATCGTGACGCGGATTTGATTACCTTTTATGCGCGCATTAGGCTGGCTGTTCCGCCCATGAAAAGGAGTTCAGCCCATGCACATCGGCTACCTGTGTGATCACCCGCATTTGATTGAGGAACTGGCCGAACTCAATTTCAAGGAATGGGGCGAATTCCGCGACGGCGATACCCTTGAAGCCCGCACCGAGCGGATGCGCGCCGCCTGCGGCAAGGGTGCGGTTCCCAGCGTGGTGGTGGCCATTGAAGACGGCCGATTGCTCGGTGGCGCGCTGTTGATCGACAGCGACATGAAGATCCGCCCGCAACTGACGCCGTGGCTGGCGGGGGTTTATGTGAAGGCCGAAGAACGCGGGCGCGGGATTGCTTCGCAACTGGTCAACAGGATCGTCGCCGAAGCGGCGACGCTTGGAGTGACTGAGTTGTATCTGTACACCGACGCTGCGCAATCGCTGTATGCGAGGTTGGGTTGGGAGGTGGTCGAGGATCTGGTCTACGAGGATTTGCCGGTGACCGTCATGAAATTCAACATCCTTCATACCCCAGTGTAGGAGCTGCCGCAGGCTGCGATCTTTTGATCTTGATTGTAAAAACGAAGATCAAAAGATCGCAGCCTGCGGCAGCTCCTACATCAGAACGCCAGTTTGTAGCCGATCAACAGCAGCATGGTCGCCAGGCACGGGCGCAGCAATTCATCGGAAATGCGCCCGGTCAGGTGGCTGCCGAGCCAGATGCCTGGCAACGAACCCATCAGCAGAAAACCCAGCACGCCCCAATCCATGTTGCCCATGCTCGCATGGCCCAGACCTGCAACCAGGGTCAGCGGCACGGCGTGGGCAATTTCGGTGCCGACCAGACGCCGGGTTGGCAGCAGTGGATAGAGAATGAACAACGCGACCGTGCCGAGGGCGCCGGCGCCGATCGAGGTCAGGGCGACCATGGTGCCGAGAATCAGACCGGTGATCAAGGTCATTACGTTCAGGCGCGCGCCGCTCGGGTTGTAGTTGCCGCCCGCGCGGTTATGGGCGAATTCCAGCAGGCGCTTCTTGAACAGAATCGCCAGCGCGGTGGCGAACAACACCCAGCCCAAGGCTTGCTTGATGATCGCGTTCATCGCCTCGGGCGCGGTGTGCAGACTGCTGAGAAACCACAAGGTCAGGGCGACTGCCGGCACGCTGCCAAGGGTCAGCCAACCGGTGATGGCCCAGTCGATGTTGTTGTTCTTCTTGTGAACCAGCACGCCACTGGATTTGGTGATGGCCGCGTACAACAGGTCAGTACCCACCGCGGTTGCCGGGTTGATACCGAACCACAGCAGGATCGGCGTCATCAACGAACCGCCGCCGACACCGGTCATGCCGACAATAAAACCCACCACCAGCCCGGCGATGACCAGGCCGAAATTTGCCAATTCCATTAAGACGTCCAGAAAAACGACAGGAAAAATCTGGCCCGCAGCATAGCGATTTTTCATATAACCACATATATCAATGCGGTCTATCGTTATGCCAGATTCCTACATCTAACACTGTAGGAGCTGCCGGAGGCTGCGATCTTTTGATCTTGATTAAAAGACAAAATCAAAAGATCGCAGCCTCCGGCAGCTCCTACAGTGGAGGTGTGGTTCAGTGCACGCGGCGGCCCGGTTTGAAACTGTGATGCCGGTTGATCCACACCGTCGCCAGCGCAATCAGCGACAGGATCAACAGCGCCCACGGAAACGACATCGCTCCCGCCCGATCCAGCAGCAACCCGCCAAACAGGCCGCCGCCGGCAATTGCCACGTTCCAGGACGTGGTGAGCATTGCCTGCACCACGTCCACATGCTCGCCAGCCGAATCCGCCGCAGCCGTCAGCAGCAACGTTGCCGAGCCGCCGAATGACAGGCCCCACACCGCCATGCAGGTGTAGATCAGCCACGGCGACGCAGACATCAACGCCAGCACCAGTGCAGTCACGGCAAACACCGCGAGGCTGATCAGGGTCAGCCAGCGCAGCCAGCGATCCACCAGCACGCCGATGATCCAGATTCCGACCAGCGAACACAGACCAAACACCAGCAGCACCAGATCGACACGCTCGGCCAGCCCGGCCTGCATCAGGAAAGGCGCAATGTAGGTGTAGAGAATGTTGTGCCCGAGCATCCAGGTCAGCACCACGAACAGCACCGGCCGCACGCCCGGCAGGCGCAATGACTGCAGCAACGGCAGGCGTTCGGCACTGGCCTGGCCCGGACGATCAGGCACCGCCAGCACAATCCACGCCGCCAGCACCAATGCCAGCGCCGACATGATCCCGAACGACGCGCGCCAGCCGATCAGGTTACCCAGCCACGTCCCCGCCGGGGTACCCAGCGACAGCGCCACCGGGGTGCCCAGCATCGCGATTGCCAGCGCCCGCCCCTGCTGGTGCACCGGCACGATCCCGCGGGCGTACCCGGCCATGATGCCCCACGACAGCCCTGCGGCCATCCCGGCGAGAAACCGCGACGCGAGGGTCAGGCCGTAATGGCTGGAGAACGTGGTCACGGTGTTGAACAGCAGGAAACCGCCGACCGTCATCAGCAGCACCCGGCGCCGTGGCCAGCCCTGGGTGGCCACGGTCAACGGAATCGCCGCGACAATCGAACCCAGCGCATACAGCGTCACCAGTTGCCCGGCGAGCACTTCACTGACGCCGAGCCCGGCGCCGATCTGCGGCAGCAGCCCGGCCGGCAGAGTTTCGGTGAGGATGGCGATGAAGCCGGTCATGGCGAACGCCAGTAACGCGGCGTACGGCAGTTTTTCTGTACGAGCGACGCGGTCGATGCGGTTGAAGTCGGTGCTTGCGGAGTCGGTCATGACAGGTGCAGCTCCCTTTGGATCAATAGTAGCGATTGATTGTATACAAAATCCAACTCACAATTTGATCAATGTGGGAGCGAGCCTGCTCGCGAATGCGGTGGATCTATCAGAGATTCAGCGCCTGGCAGATCGCTTTCGCGAGCAGGCTCGCTCCCACATTGGATCTCCGCACTTACTGCACCGGGAGGAAATTCAGGAACAGCAAGCTCTGCGCGTAATTCAGGCCAATACGCCGGTAACGCTCATCGAGCATCTGCGTCAGCAAGTCGAGCCGCGCGACGATCTTGCCGAACTCGGTGGCGAAACTCAGGTTGCTGCCCTCCTCCGAGATTTCATTGGAGAACAGCAGTGGCTGGCCTTCCTTGTTCTGGCGCTGGGCCAGGATCCACGTGGCTTTCTCGATGTTGCGCGCGGCGTTGTGGACGAAGGTCGGGTTGATTGCGTCGGTCATGTAGAACTCGACGCGGTTGCCGTGGGCGGTGACCAGCATGCTGCCGATGGCATAGATAAAGGCGCCGACCCGATCCCCAAGAAACTCCGGACTCATCGCATAGCTGAGCGCCGCCAGATCCTTGCGCCCGCCCAGCACCGGCAACGGTTGCTGCTGCTCGACCGCCAGGCGCACCTGTTTCACCGCGGTGTTGATGTCGAGGAACCCCGATTTGCGCAGTTCTTCCGGGTTGCGCAAATACAGCTTGCCCATCAACCGATAAAGACTGTTGAGGTTGTCGCGCATCGCCAGCGTGGCCATGCGGTCGACGCTGGTCTGCAGGAATTCCTGCGGTTGACCGTCACGCATCTGAGCGATGAACCCATTGCCGTCCTGATGCGTGCAACCGCTGACAAACAGCGATGACAGACAGGCCAGCAACAGGCACGGGCGGTGAACAAATCGGGCGATCTGATGAAAAACTCTCGGCATGAATTCTCGAACAGGCACATTCCCGTGCGGCGGGCGTCGCCGCATCCTGGCCAAGGATAGAGCCGGCAATTGCAAAAAAGTGCAGTGGCGGATCTGCCCGGTTGATTGGCGGCGAATGAGCGCCAAGCTAATTAGTCAGTCTTTATTGTTGAAATACACGTTCAATCAGCTATAAATCTTTTCCACACGCGTAAATAGATTGACTAGTTCCGTGTAGGAGCTGCCGAAGGCTGCGATCTTTTGATCTTGATCCTGAAAAACAAAAGTCAAAAGATCGTCCGAACGCGGCCCGAGCCTTCGGCAGCTCCTACAGGGGAATTGTGGTGTTTTCAAAACAACAACAAAAAGGAAGGTCAACCATGCTTCAATCCCGTCACCTGCTCTCCGGCCTCGGACTGTCCCTGATGATCGCCACCCTCTCCGCCAACGCAGCCGGCCTGACCGCCGAACACAAAGCCTTTGGCAAAACCAATGACGGCACGCCCGTCGAGCAGTACATCCTGCGCAACAGCCATGGCATGCAGGCGACCGTCATCACCTACGGCGCCACCCTGCAATCGCTGCTGGTGCCAGACAAGCACGGCAAAGCCGCTGACGTGGTGCTCGGTTTCGACGACGTGCAGGGTTACCAGAAAGGCACGGCGTATTTCGGCGCGACCATCGGCCGTTTCGGCAATCGCCTGGCCGAGGGTGCATTCGAACTCGACGGCAAGCGCTATCAAGTGCCGCAGAACGACAAGTCCAACGCCTTGCATGGCGGCACCCAGGGTTTCGACAAGAAAGTCTGGAAAGCGCAGGAAACCAAGGACAAGGATTCCGTCGGCGTGACCCTCACCTATCTGTCGGCGGACGGTGAAATGGGCTTCCCCGGCAATCTCACCACCGAAGTGACCTACCGCCTGACCGACAGCAACGAGTTGCGCATCGACTACAAGGCCAGCACCGATAAACCGACGGTGCTGAACCTGACCAACCACAGCTACTTCAACCTCGCCGGCGCCGGCAATGGCGACATCCTCAAGCAGGTTGCCACCTTGCACGCCAGCCATTACACCCCGGTCACCGGCAAACTGATCCCGACCGGCGAACTGGCGCCCGTGGCCGGCACGCCGATGGATTTCACCCAGCCCACTGCCATCGGCACCCACATCAAGGCTGATCACCCGCAGCTGAAATTCGCCGAACCGAAACAGGGCGGCTTTGATTTCAACTGGGTGCTGGACACAAAAGGTGATGTGAGCAAAGTCGCCGCCGAGGTCAGCGATCCGCAATCCGGACGGCATCTGCAGCTGTTCACCAGCGAGCCGGGCGTGCAGTTCTACACCAGCAACTTCCTCGACGGCACAGTCAAAGGCAAGGGCGGCAAGGTCTATCCGCACTGGGGCGCGTTTACCCTGGAAACGCAGCACTATCCGGATGCGCCGAATCAGCCGGACTTCCCAAGTACGCGTCTCGATCCGGGGCAGGCTTATACACAAAGCGTCGTCTTGAAATTCACCACAAAATAACTGACCTCACGCATCTCCTGTGGCGAGGGAGCTTGCTCCCGCTGGACTGCGCAGCAGGCCCCTGCTTTCCAACTGAATGAAAAGCGAGGGCCGCTTCGCGCCCCAGCGGGAGCAAGCGCCCTCGCCACAGGTTCATCCCCATCCATTGGAACCCCTGCGCTATCCTGCTGCCCACTAAGGTATGACCATCAGCACAGGAGGTTTGAATGCGTACCCTTGAACTGGCAGGCGTGCAGGTTCCAGTGATCGGCCAGGGCACCTGGCGCATGGGCGAAGACCGCTCGGCGCACTCGCGTGAAGTGTCCGCGCTGCGCCAAGGCATCGAACTGGGCATGACCCTTATCGATACCGCAGAAATGTACGCCGAAGGCGGTGCCGAATCTGTCGTCGGCGAAGCCATCGCCGGCCTGCGCGATCAGGTGTTTCTGGTGAGCAAGGTCTATCCGCACAACGCCAGCCGCAAAGGCATTCCGCAAGCCTGCGAGCGCAGTCTGCGCCGGCTCGACACCGATTACATCGACCTCTATCTGCTGCACTGGCGCGGCCAGTATCCGCTGGAAGAAACCGTCGAAGCCTTCGAACGCCTGCGCGAGGACGGCAAGATCGGCCGTTGGGGCGTGTCGAACTTCGACGTCGATGACCTCGAAGAGCTGGCCAATCCGGCCTGCGCCACCAATCAGGTGTTATACAACCTGGAAGAGCGCGGCGTCGAATTCGACTTGCTGCCATGGTGCCAACAGCAACGCATGCCGTTGATGGCGTACTGCCCGATCGGTCAGGGCGGTGCGATGCTGGCTGAACCGGTGCTGAACACGATTGCCACTCGTCACAAGGTGACCCCGGCACAGGTTTCACTGGCGTGGATTCTGCGTCAGGATGGTGTGATTGCGATTCCCAAGGCTGTGCGACCGGAACACGTGCAACTCAATGCACAAGCGGCGCAGTTGCAACTGGATGCCGGGGATCTGGCGGCGCTGGATCAGGTATTCAAAGCGCCACAACGCAAGCAACGGCTGGCGATGGTCTGAGTCGCTGGCCGTTGGCGAGGGCTTCGTCATGAGAAGCACTGATCAGTACGATCCGTTCAATCTGCAGCGTTTCGTCCAGGCGCAGGATCCGGTGTTCGAACGGGTTCAGCGCGAACTCGATGAGGGGCGCAAACGCAGTCACTGGATGTGGTTTGTGTTCCCGCAGTTCGCCGGGCTGGGTGGCAGCGAGATGTCTCGACGCTTCGCCATTCAGTCAGCCGAAGAGGCGCAGGCCTATCTGGCCCACGACCTGCTTGGCGCACGGCTGCGCACCTGCACGCAACTGGTGCTGAACATCCGCCAGCGCTCGATTGCCGAGATTTTCGGCCATCCTGACGACCTGAAATTCCACTCCTCGATGACCCTGTTTGCGCAGTTCAGTGCCGACGACTGCCCGTTCGCTCAGGCCCTGGAGCGCTACTTCCACGGCATCCTCGACGAATGGACGTTGCAGCTACTGGACTCAAAACAAGCCCAGTTGCCCCCCGATCAGGGTTGAAAAATCGTCATCGACGAACGGCAGAATTGCATCCGCCACCGGTTGCAGTTGGCGAGTGATGTAGTGGTCGTAGTCGATCGCGGCGCGGCGCACTTCCAGCGGTTCCGGCCCGGCCAGGGTGATGACGTAACTGATCCAGCCGCCATTCTGGTACTGCCGCGGGCGACCCTGCTGCGCGTTGTAATCATCGGCCAGCCGCGCCGCCCGCACATGCGGCGGCACGTTGCGTTCGTAGTCGTCGAGGGTGCGGCGCAGGCGCTTGCGGTAGACCAGTCGTTCATCGAACTCGCCGGCCAGGGTTTTGCGCACGTAATCGCGCACGTAATCCTGATACGGCTTGCGCTGGAAGATCCGTTCGTAGAGTTCCTGCTGAAACTGTCGGGCCAGCAGCGACCAGTCGGTGCGCACGGTCTCCAGGCCTTTGTAGACCATTTCTTCACTGCCGTCGGCGCGGGTCACCAGTCCGGCGTAGCGTTTCTTGCTGCCCTCCTCGGCGCCGCGAATGGTCGGCATCAGAAAGCGTTTGTAGTGGGTTTCGTACTGCAATTCGAGGGCGCTTTGCAGGCCGTATGCTTCCCGCACGTGCTCGCGCCACCAGTCGTTGACGTGCTTGACCAGCGCCTGGCCGATCTGCGCCGCCTCCTCCTGACCGTGCGCGCGACGCAGCCAGACGAAGGTTGAGTCGGTATCGCCGTAGATCACCGCATGGCCCTGCGCTTCGATGAGCTGGCGCGTGCGCAGCATGATCTCGTGGCCGCGCAGGGTGATTGATGATGCCAGGCGCGTATCGAAAAACCGGCAGCCGCTGGAACCGAGCACGCCGTAGAACGCGTTCATGATGATCTTCAGCGCCTGCGACAGTGGCGCGTTGTGCTCGCGTTTGGCGGTCTCGCGACCTTCGGCGACCCGCGCGACAATCGACGGCAAGCAATGTCGGGTGCGCGAGAAACGCGCGCCGCGAAAACCCGGAACCGAATCGGCATCGTCCGGGTGCTGCAAACCTTCGATCAGCCCCACCGGGTCGATCAGAAAGGTGCGGATGATCGATGGGTACAGGCTCTTGTAATCAAGCACCAGCACCGACTCGTACAGCCCCGGCTGTGAATCCATGACGAAGCCGCCCGGGCTGGCCTGCGGCGGATTGGTGCCCAGGTTGGGCGCTACGAAACCCTGGCGATGCATCAGCGGCATATACAAGTGGGTGAACGCCGCCACCGAGC
Organism: Pseudomonas sp. IT-P260; assembly: GCF_949768395.1. NCBI lineage: Bacteria > Pseudomonadati > Pseudomonadota > Gammaproteobacteria > Pseudomonadales > Pseudomonadaceae > Pseudomonas > Pseudomonas sp. IT-P260. The sequence continues at coordinate 262,147 of NZ_CATKPO010000001.1, read as the reverse complement.
CGCCGCTGCGGTCCGCCGGCAGGCCAGTGACGCTGGCGCGTTCCAGGAGAAACGTCAGCAGCTCGGTCTTGGCGAAGATCCGCGTGACCAGTTCGCAGTCCTTGAGGTTGTACTTGGCCAGCGCCGGTTTGTCCTCGGCGAACATGCGGTTGATTTCGTCCATGCGCTGGTATGGGTTGTCGATCGCCTTGCCCTCGCCAAGCAGGGTCTGGGCGACGTTTTCCAGGCTGAACGAAGGGAAACTCCAGGTCGCCGAACGCAGCGATTCGATGCCATCGATGATCAGCCGCCCTGCTGCCGAGGCAAAGTAGTGCGTGCGGCTGCCGTGTTCGCGCCACTGCATCTCTTCGCCGCCACGGCCGATTTTCAGCGGCACGCCGAGGCGCCGCGCGTGTTCGTGGAGGATGCGCAGGTCGAACTGCACGACATTCCAGCCGATGATCGCGTCGGGGTCATGCCGGGCGAACCAGTCGTTGAGCTTTTTGAGAAGGACGGTGCGTGAGTCGCAGTATTCAAGGTCGAAGTCGACCATGCTCGCATCACCGTTCGGTGCGCCGAGCATGTACACCTGACGCTGGCCGCAGCCTTCCAGGGCAATGGAATACAGCTCGCCGGTTTCGGTGGTTTCGATATCCAGCGAGACCAGCCGCAGTTGCGGTCGGTAGTTGGGTTCGGGTTTCAGTTGGGCATTGAGCAAGACGCCGTCGTCATCGGCACTGCCACTGAACAGCACCGGCGCGGTGATGAAGCGCTCCATCAGGTAGCGTTCCGGCGGACGCACGTCGGCTTCAAAGACGTCGACCCCAGCGCGGTTGAGCGCGGTTTCCAGGCGCATCAATTGACCGTGTTGCTGGCAATACAGGCCCAGCACCGGGCGATGTTCGAAATCCTGCAGGGCCAGCGGGCGCAGTTCGACATTCTTTTCATCGTGCAGCAGACGTTCGGCCGCTTCGCGTTGTGCAGCGGGGATAAACGCCACTGACGTCTGCGGCGCCAGACGCACACGGCGCGGCCCGGCGTCGGTCGCCAGCCAGAACTCGACTTCGGTGCCGGCCGGGGTATCGCGCCAATGCCGGGTCAGGACGAAGCCCTGCTGTAAATCCACCACTGCAACCTCAGAAATTGAATCAGAGGGGCATTCTACGCTGCCATTCAGGGGATAACCCCATCCCCTGTGGCGAGGGAGCTTGCTCCCGCTCGGCTGCGCAGCAGTCGCAAAACCAGGCAATGCCGTGCATCAGGCAAACCGAATTCTCAGGGTTTGGGCCTGCTACGCAGTCCAGCGGGAGCAAGCTCCCTCGCCACGGGTTAGAGGTAAGCCCGAAAAAACCGGCAAATGACGTTTTTTGCGTGCTATCTGCCGCTTTGCCACCTTGCCCTGCACGCCAGCGTCTACGATGCTTGGAGAACAACGACAACACCTGAGTAACCACCATGAAGACCGTCGCCCAACTGCTCAAGCTCAAAGATCAGAAAAATCAGGAAGTGCATCAGATCAAACCCGATCACATGGTGCTCGAAGCGCTGATGAAGATGGCCGAAAAAAACGTCGGGGCCCTGTTGGTGGTGGAAGACGAAAAAGTGGTCGGCATCATCAGTGAGCGTGATTACGCGCGCAAACTGGTACTGCACGGGCGCTCCTCGGTCGGTACACCGGTGCGCGACATCATGGTCAAGGATGTCATCACCGTGGACACCCACCAGACCGTCGACACCTGCCTGGGCATCATGTCCGACAGACGCCTGCGCCACTTGCCGGTGGTGGAGAACGGCAAACTGATCGGCTTGCTGTCGATCGGCGACCTGGTGAAAGAGGCGATTGCCGAACAGGCCGAGCTGATCAAGCAGCTGGAGCAGTACATTCGCGGGGAATAATCCCCAAGATCAAAAGATCGCAGCCTCCGGCAGCTCCTACAGAGAACAGTGTAGGAGCTGCCAGAGGCTGCGATCTTTTGATCTTTACACTCTTAAACCGGCCAATGCCGGGCAAACACCGGCGCCAGCACCGGGTGCCGGTCAATGCGCTGCAACCACGCGTAGAACCCGGGGCGGGTCTGGCGCAGGTGCTCGCGACTCCCCGACCAGCGCGTCACCACCGCTGCCAGCACGTCCAGGGCGCCGGGCGTCTCGTCGTCCAGGTACAACTCGGCGGAAAACTGGTCGGCAAACACTTCCCAACTCCAGTGCAAGCGCTCGCGGGCACCGGCCATCAGATTCTGTCGTGAGGCTTCGTCCGGCATCACCAGCCAGCGTTCGGGGTAATCGATGACGCCGATGGCCGCGTAGCAATTGCTTGCGATGTAGACCATGCCGCGAATCGCCTGATCGCGATCAGTGGCCTCGGCCGGCAACAGGCCGAATCCGGGAAAGCGCAGGCCCAGGTGAATCAGAATCGCCACACTCTCGGTGATCGCACTGCCATCGGGCAACTGCAGGGTCGGCACCTGTTTCAGTGGATTGAGGCGCGCCAGGGCTTCGGCCGCCTCGCTCGAAGCTTCGATATCGATGAAGCGATAGGCGATCTGGCATAACTCCAGCGCTGCTTCGATGGCTGCAGCACCCGAATTGCGATGTCCGTACAGTTGATACATGCCCCCTCCTCGATCTCGACGGATCTGTGTAGCCCTATTTATAGCGGGTGTATCGGCTTTGGCACGTTTTTCCCATGCATTCGCGACTTGCGAATTCAAACCCCGCAAAACTGCGCTGGCGGTGCCCATCCCGCACCAAGAGCAATCATCGAACGCTATCCGCGTTCTTGTAAGGTGCGATACCGGACCAAAAGTTCGCGTATCCGAACTGGCAACAAGGAGGTCACTGCGTGAATCTTCAATCGTTCTGCCGCTTCACGGCCTGTTTATATCCATCCGCGCAATGTCGAGTTCACCTGAACAGCACCGGCCATCCGCGCATTTACGTCATTACCTGAACCTGACAACCGACCACTGTGTTGGCGCTGAGTAATGTGCCGACGGCAGCGTAGTATTTATTTTTTAAATAAGACCCATGAAGTTATTGCGCAAGCACTGCGTCAATCAACGATTGCCGAATTGTCGAACAATAATTTCAACTGATTTTTTAATTGCACCAAAAGCGTTCCTGCACACGCAACTAACGCAGATCCGAAATACTGATTTCATTTAAACAAAAACAAGGAACATGCGCCGTGACCCGCTAAAACATTGACCCGCACCAAATCAGTCCGTCGCGCACCATCAAGCGCCCTGGAGGACTCGAGCTCAGCGGCTCTATCTGGCTAATCCGGCCGATACAGCGCCCGGTCTGACTCGCCTGCAAAAAAGCCCCGGCGTTCGGGGCCGCGGACAGTCATGCACTAAAGAAAACCGGGACACTCTGTAAAACTTATATAAATGCGACATGGGTAACAGCCATGAAATAACCGCGCTACATTTCAGCAATATTTGGCACAGCGGTTGCAAAATGAATCACGACCATTGAAACAATCCGTACCGATACAGAACAACACCAGGGAATGGCGAATGAACAAACGAAGTCATTGGCGTTAAGCCAGTAAGCCTGCACAAGCCTATTCAATAGATAGTTCAACTATCAGCTTGCGTACACCCAAAAGAAAGTTACACCCACCCACTCGAACATCACCGAAATGTTCGGACGGCACCTTATTGCCCTTCATCAACCCGAGGGAGCTTTAATGAACGATGCGGTAAAGCACAGAACCCTGCCGGGGCCGTTACGGGACGCGCCAGTCCCGCCACCACCGGGCAGACCGGCCTTCACGGCCAACACTTCGCAGCCCGGCGGGTTGAACAAACAGCACATGCTGTTGCTGGTGGCGGTGTCGGCGCTGATACACGGCGGTGCCTGGTGGTTTTTCCAGCAGACCCGGCCCGAACCCCTGCCGACGCCGCCGCAGATTCCGGAAATGACCGTCGAGCTGACCAGCCCGACGCCACCGGCACCGCCCACACCGGAACCACCACCGCCACCGCCGCCCCCTCCACCTCCGGAGCCGGAACAACCGGTGGAGGACGAAGACGCGGTCAAGCCACCGCCCAAACCGGTGGAGAAACCCAAGCCGATCGAAAAACCGAAACCGCTCGAGAAGCCCAAACCGGTGAAGAAAGTCGAGCCGCCAAAAGCCCCGCCCGCCCCGGCACAACCCGCCGCCCCGGCAGCGCCAACCACGCCGAGTGCGCCACCGGCCCCAGCCGCCGCGCCGGGTCCGGTCAAGGAATCGGCCGCGATTTCCGGCCTTGCCAGCCTCGGCAACCCGCCGCCGGAATACCCGTCACTGGCGCTGCGGCGCAACTGGGAAGGCAGCGTGGTGCTGCGCATTCAGGTGTTGGCCAACGGACGTGCCGGTTCGGTAACGGTCACCAAGTCCAGCGGCAAGCCGCAACTGGATGACGCCGCCGTCGCGGCGGTAAAGAACTGGAAGTTCATTCCGGCCAAACGTGGTGACACGCCGATTGACGGCTTCGCCACCCAGACCATCGATTTCAAATTGCCGCAATAACGGCGCAACCCAACTCATAACCGACTTAATGCAAGCGAGGTGTAGCGATGAACAATTCACTGTCTTCGATGATTGTCCCCGGTGTGCTCTGGGGCCTGGTGCTGTTTTCCGTGGTCAGCTGGGCGATCCTGCTGGTCAAGTCGGCGCAATACCTGCGCCAGAAAGCCCAGAACAAACAATTCAGCAAAGCCTTCTGGGGCGCGCCGGATCTGCTGACTGCCGCCGAACATGCCAGCCAGTATCCGGGCTCGCTGGCGCGCATCGCCAGCAGCGGTTTCGAAGCCTTGCTGGTGGAAGAATCGCCGCGGACCACGCAACAACTGGCGCACACCATCAACCGTTCCGATCGCCTGGAACGCAACCTGCGCCAGCAGATCCAGAAAGAACGCCGCTCGCTGGAAAACGGCCAGGCGATCCTCGCCAGTATCGGCAGCACCGCGCCGTTCATTGGTCTGTTCGGCACCGTGTGGGGGATCATGGAAGCCCTGCAAAGCATTGGCGAAACCGGTTCGGCGAGCCTTGAAGCGGTCGCCGGGCCGATCGGTCACGCGCTGATCGCCACCGGCGTCGGGATCGCCGTCGCGGTCCCTGCGGTGCTGATTTACAACTTCTTTCTGCGCCGCCTGAAACTCGCCTCGGCAGACATGGACGACTTCGCCCACGACTTCGACGCCCTCGCCTCGCGCAGCGCGTTTTCCATCAGCCGCCAGGCCATCGCCAGCAAAACCACTGCGGCCGTGCGGGAGGCCAGCTGATGTCCTTTTCCACTCAAGACAGCGATGAAGTGCTCAGCGAAATGAACGTCACGCCGTTGGTGGACGTGATGCTCGTGCTGCTGGTGGTGTTCATCGTCACCGCGCCGCTGATGACCAACGCGATCAAGGTCAACCTGCCGAAAACCGACGCCGTCGCCCCCGCCGAAAAGAAAGACCCAGTGGTGGTCAGCGTCGATCAGGACGGCAAGTTCTACCTGGCGAAAACCGAACTGGCGCCGGAATCGCTGGAGGCCAGCCTCAAGGAGGTCAAGGCCAAGGATGCCGAGGTGCGCGTGCAGCTGCAGGCCGACGCCAACGTCAATTACGGCCAGGTGGCCAAGGCCATGGCGTCCATCGAACGCTCGGGCATCAGCAAGATTTCGGTGATGACCACCCACTGAGTGCGGTGTCGGGCGCGCGTTGAGAAACGCGCCCGACACCGCGAACCGCTTCCCGTCGCAATCAGCCGACCGAAAAACGCCAGACGTCTTCGGAGGGGATCGGCTTGCTTGAAGAAAGTGGCTTTCCGCATGCGGTATCACCGAAAGCGGAGCAATGAGGGGCTCACAAGGCCAATTCGATAACGTCTGATCAAGTCGGAAACAACCATGCTGATGAACACTCCACGCTTCACGCTCAAACCTTTGGTGGCAACGATTTCTCGTCACCGTTTTGTTCCGTTGTACCTGGTGGCCATGGGGATGGGCGCCGGGACCGTGCAAGCCGCCGAGGACGACAACGCCGCCGTCCCCGCTGCAGCCGCAGTGGTGGCACCGACCACACAACTGCAACGGGTGGAAGTGACCGGCTCGGCGATTCGCCGGGTCGATGCGGAAACGGCCGTGCCGATCACCATTCTGAAAGCCGATGAGCTGCGCAAACAGGGCGTGACCACCACCGCCGAACTGGTGCAGCGGATCACCGGCAGCCAGTCGATCAACAACAGCGCAGGCTCGGTCGGCGCCGCCACCGGTGGCGCTTCGTTTGCCGACATGCGCGGCATCGGCGCGAACAAAACGCTGGTGCTGCTCAACGGCCGACGCTTGGCCAACAACGCATTGTCGGGCACCAACTCGGCCGGTGGCGCGGTGGATCTGAACATGATCCCGTTTGCCGCCATCGAGCGCGTGGAGGTTCTGCGCGACGGCGCATCAGCCCTGTACGGCACCGACGCCATCGGCGGTGTGATCAACTTCATCACCAAAAAATCCCTGACCGACGGCCAGCTCACCCTCGGTGGCGAAACCCCGACCCACAGCGGCGGCGGTGCCACCAAAGACATGAGCGCCAGTTGGGGCTATGGCGATCTGGAAGAAGACCGCTTCAACGTGCTCGGCGTGTTCAACTACAACAAGCAGCAGAACCTCGACGCCAACGACCGCTCCTTCGCCCGCGACTACGATCCTGGTCGTGGCCTCGATCAGACCTCCGGCACCGCGTTCCCCGGCAACTACAGCCAGAACGGCAACGCCACCAACCCGTTGGCCAACAGCAATTGCAACGGGCCGAACCTGGTCGCGCGCGATGGCCTGTGCCGCTTCAGCACCCGCGAATACATCGACCTGATTCCGCAAACCGAAAAGACCTCGTTCTTCGGCAAGACCACCGGCAAACTGGGCGACGATCACAACGTCAACCTCGAATACTTCTGGTCACGCAACAACAACGCCACGGCGGTCGGCCCGGCCCCGCTCACCGGCCTGAGCCTGGATTCCTCGTCGCCGTACTACCCCGGCAACGGCATCACGCCTGGCCCGACGGGCTTCGCCCTCGACCCGACGCAACCGGTCGATGTGAACTGGCGCGAAACCGCCGCCGGCCCACGGGAATCGAAAGACCAGAACACCAGCCAGCGCTTTCTGCTGAGCTTCGACGGCTTGGTCGGCGGCTGGGATTACAACGTCGGCGCCTCGTACAACCAGAACAAAATCGTCTCCAGCGTCACCAGCGGCTATGTCAGCGATCAGGCGATGATCAACGGTCTGGCCAGTGGTCTGCTCAACCCGTTCGGCCCGCAATCCGCCGCCGGTCAGCAGTACATCGACGCCGCGATGTACCACGGCGCCTACTCCACCGCCGTTGGCCGCGTGGCCGGTTTTGACGGGCGGGTCAGCCGCGAAATCGGTGACTGGTTCGGTGCCGGGCCGGCCGGTCTGGCGCTGGGTGGCGAGTACCGCAAAGAGAAATTCCATCAGGATTTCGAGCCGTTTGCCGGCGACATCCAGAGCCTCGGTATCGACCCGGCCGGCAGCGTCGAGGGCGACCGCAGCGTGAAAGCCGCGTACGCCGAAATCAACGTGCCGGTGCTCGACAGCCTCGAACTGTCCGCCGCTGTGCGTCACGACAAATACAGCGACTTCGGCAGCACCACCAACCCGAAATACTCGTTCCGTTATCAGCCGCTCAAAGAGCTGGTGGTGCGTGGCGCGTACAGCGAAGGTTTCCGGGCGCCGTCGCTGTACGAGCTGTATTCGCCGCGCAGCATCACCTACACCCAGGGCTACTACAACGACCCGGTGCTGTGCACCAGCGGCGTCGTGCAACCGGGCGGCAACGGCGGGCGCGATTGCGGTCAGCAGTTCCTCAATCAGATCGGCGGCAATGAAGATCTGGCTCCGGAGAAAGCGCGCAACGTGACGCTGGGCTTCGTCTATCAACCGGTCAGCAACCTGTCGGTGGGTCTGGATTTCTGGTGGATTCACATCTCCAACCAGATCCAGCCGTTCCCCGAGTCCACCGTGTTCGATCAGGCCGGCAGCTACCCGGATCGCTTCGTGCGCAACGCCGACGGCACGCTCAACTACATCGTCACCGGCAACGCCAACCTCGGCATCGTCGAAACCAACGGTGTCGATGTATCGCTGGATTACCGCTTCCCGAACACCCCGTACGGTCAGTTCGGTCTAGGCCTGCAAGGCACCTACGTTGACGAGTACGACTTCCAGAGCACCATCAAAGGCCCGTTCACCGACAAGGTCGGCGACTTCGAAGGGGACGGCGTGATCGCGCGCTGGAAGCACAACCTCACCGGCAGCTGGACCTTCGGCGCCGCAAGGGCGTCGCTGACCAACCGTTTCACCACCGGTTACAACGACTACGACCGCGATACCCATGCGCGCGTCGCGTCGTATTCGGTGTGGGACCTGTCGGCCGGATACACCTTCAACAAGGTGCTGGATGTCGATGCCGGGATGAAGAACATGTTCGACCGCAACCCACCGTTCTCCAACCAGGCCTACAACTTCCAGAGCGGCTATGACCCGCGCTACACCGACCCGCTGGGCCGCACGCTGTTTGCGCGCATGACGTATCACTTCTAACCGGAAACAAAACACATCTCCCCCTGTGGGAGCGAGCCTGCTCGCGAAAGCGGTGGATCAGCAAGAGAGATGTCGGCTGACAAGACGCCTTCGCGAGCAGGCTCGCTCCCACATTGGGTCCGTGGACTTTCAGGGATTTTCAGGAGTGACCTCATGAGTTTTTTGCTCAACATGGCGGGCCTGCTTTTGGGCAGTGCGCTGCTATGCACCGGCACCTCAGCAATGGCCACCGGTAGCTACGCACTGACGGTGTACGGCGAGGCGCCGAAGTATCCGGCGGGTTTCCAGCATTTCGATTTCGTCGATCCCGACGCGCCCAAGGGCGGTTCGCTCAGTCGCGCGTCGATGGAAATCGGCCAGTACAACTACATCACCCCGTATGCCGATCAAGGCATTTCCGTGGTGCAGGTCAACGACTGGGTGTATGCGCCGCTGGCGTTCCGTTCGCTCGACGAGCCCTACACCGTTTACGCACTGGTCGCGCAACAAATGGAACGCGATCCCGAGGGGCTCTGGGTGCGCTTCACCCTCAACCCCAAGGCCCGCTTCGCCGACGGTACGCCGATCACCGCCGAAGACGTGCGCTACACCTTCAACCTGCTGATGACCAAGGGCAGCCTCAGTTATCGCCAGCAGTACGCCGACGTGCAGGACGTGCTGATCGAAGGTCCACGGCAGGTGCGTTTCACCTTCAAGAACAACCTCAACCGCACCCTGGCGCTGGACCTGGCGACGCTGCGCGTGGTGCCCGAACACTGGTGGAAGACGCGCGATTTCGCCAACGGCGGCGGCTTCGAACCGCCGCTGGGCAGCGGCCCGTATCGCGTGAGCAAGGTCGACGCCGGGCGCAGCATCAGTTTCCAGCGCGACCCGGACTGGTGGGGCAAGGACCTGCCGGTCAGTCGCGGGATGTACAACTTCGACACGCTCACGGTGAATTTCTACGGCGACACCGACGTCGCTCGCCAACTGCTGCAGGCCGGGGCGTTCGACTACAACCGCGAGTTTTCCTCGTCCGGTTATGTGGTGGGTTACGACAGTCCGGCACTGCGTGACGGTCGCTTGCAGCAGGCGATCCTCGCTCCGGAAAAACCCACCGCCGCCCAAGGCTTCGTGTTCAACCTGCAAAACCCGACCTTTCAGGATCGCCGCGTGCGTCAGGCGATCAGCCTGCTGTGGGATTTCGAATGGACCAACAAGCAGATGATGCGCGGCTTCTACGTGCGTCAGAACAGCTTCTGGCCCAAAAGTGAAATGGCCGCCACCGCCCTGCCCGACGCCGAGGAATTGAAGATCCTCGAACCGTTGCGCGGGCAGATCCCGGACGAGGTGTTCACCGAGGTCTATCAGGCGCCGAAAACCGACGGCAGCGGTTACATACGCGACAAGCAGGTGCAGGCGCTGAAGCTGCTCGCCGAGGCGGGCTGGACGCCGCAACACAGCCGACTGGTCAACGCCGCTGGCGAGCCGCTGGCGTTCACCTTCCTCGACGGTCAGGGCGGTTTTGATCGCATGCTGCTGCCGTTCAAACGCACCCTCGCGCAGATCGGCATCACCCTCAATCTGCGCCGGATTGATTCGGCGCAATACGTCAATCGGCTCAACGCCCGCGACTACGACATGATCGTCACCAGTTTCCCGCGCAGTGGCGATCCGATCGTCTCCCCCGGCCGCGAACTGTACAGCCTGTACGCCTCGCAAAGTGCCACGCAGGTCGGCAGTTCGAACTCAATGGTGCTGGCCAACCCGGCGGTCGATCAACTGATCGACGGGCTGGTCAAGGCCGACACCCGCGATGCCATGGTGCATTACGCCCGCGCCCTCGACCGGGTGCTGCAATGGGGTTACTACATGATTCCCAACTACTACTCCAAAGGCACGCCGACGGTGTATCAGAACCGCTTCGGCATGCCGTCGGTGCAACCGGCTTACGACGAAGGCCTCAACACCTGGTGGGAGGTCTCGGCCAAGCCGTTGACCACGCAACAGATGCACACCCAGCTCGCGGGGGGCCAGTGACATGCTGCGTTATCTGAGTCGACGTTTGCTGCTGATCATCCCCACGCTGCTGTGCATCCTGGTGGTCAATTTCCTTATCGTGCAGGCCGCGCCGGGCGGCCCGGTGGAACAAGCCATCGCGCGTCTGCAAGGTTTCGGCGGGCACAGCATAGGCGGTGGTGGCGAAGTCGCCGCGACGGGTGGTGCCGGGCGCAGCAGTCGCGGGCTGGACCCGGCGCTGATCGAGGAAATCAAACACCACTACGGCTTCGACAAACCGATGCACGAACGCCTGTGGCTGATGCTGAAAAACTACGCGCAGCTGGATCTGGGCAGCAGTTTCTTTCGCGGTGCCAAGGTCACCGATCTGATCCTGCAGAAACTGCCGGTGTCGTTGTCGCTCGGCTTGTGGGCGACGCTGATCACCTACCTGATTTCGATCCCGCTGGGCATTCGCAAAGCGATCAGCAACGGCAGCGCATTCGATGTCTGGAGCAGCACCGCGATCATCATCGGCTACGCGATGCCGGCGTTTCTGTTTGCGATTCTGCTGATCGTGGTGTTCGCCGGCGGCAGCTACGTCAACTGGTTCCCGGTGCAGGGGCTGGTGTCGGATAACTTCGACAGCCTCAGCACCTTGGGCAAGGTCGGCGACTACCTCTGGCACCTGGTGTTGCCGGTCACGGCGCTGGTCATCGGTGGCTTCGCCACCCTGACCATCCTCACCAAAAACAGCTTCCTCAACGAGATCAGCCGCCAGTACGTGATTACCGCACGGGCCAAGGGTTTGACCGAACGCCGCGTGCTTTACGGCCACGTGTTTCGCAACGCCATGCTGCTGGTGGTGGCCGGTGTGCCGTCGGCGCTGATCGAAGTGTTTTTCGCTGGCTCCTTGCTGATCGAAACCCTTTTCAACCTCGATGGCCTCGGGCGCATGAGTTACGAAGCGGCGGTGTCGCGGGACTATCCGGTGGTGTTCGGCGCGTTGTTCCTGTTCACCCTGTTCGGCCTGTTGATCAAGCTGATCGGCGACCTCAGCTACACCCTGCTCGACCCGCGCATCGACTTCTCGGCGAGGACTGCCTGATGTTCACACTCTCTCCTCTGGGTCAGCGCCGGGTCGCGCAGTTCAAGGCCAACCGCCGTGGGCGCTGGTCGCTGTGGCTGTTCATTGGCCTGTGCCTGATCTGCCTTGGCGGCGAACTGATTGCCAACGACAAACCCTTGGTGATCCGCTACCACGGCGCTTTGTACTTCCCGATCCTCAGCGATTACCTGGAAACCGATTTCGGCGGCGAGCTGCCGTTCCAGCCGGATTACGCCAGCGCTTACGTGCACGGGCTGATCGAGGATCAGGGCGGCTGGATGCTGTTTCCGCCGATTCCGTTCAGCTACGACACCGTCAATTACGACCTGACTGAACCGGCACCCAGCCCACCCTCTTCCAGCAACTGGCTGGGCACCGACGATCAGGCGCGGGACGTGTTGGCGCGGGTGATTTTCGGTACACGGATTTCGATCCTGTTTGCGCTGATCCTCACCGGCATCAGTGCGTTGGTCGGTATCGTTGCCGGCGCGTTGCAGGGTTATTACGGCGGTTGGGTGGATTTGCTCGGGCAACGGCTGCTGGAGATCTGGTCGGGACTGCCGGTGCTGTATCTGCTGATCATTTTGTCCGGGTTTGTCTCGCCGAGTTTCTGGTGGCTGCTGGGGATCATGGCGCTGTTCTCCTGGCTGGCGCTGGTGGACGTGGTGCGCGCCGAGTTCCTGCGTGGACGCAATCTGGAATACGTCAAAGCCGCGCGGGCGCTGGGGCTGACCGACAGTGAGCTGATGTGCCGGCACATCCTGCCCAACGCAATGACCTCCACCCTGACCTATTTGCCATTCATTCTGACCGGCGCCATCGCCACCCTCACCGCGCTGGATTTTCTTGGCTTCGGCATGCCGGCGGGCACCGCCTCACTGGGCGAACTGATTGGCCAGGCCAAGCGCAATCTGCAAGCGCCGTGGCTGGGCCTGACGGCGTTTTTTGCCTTGGCGCTGATTCTGTCGTTGTTGGTGTTCATCGGTGAGGCTTGCCGAGACGCGTTTGATCCGAGGAACTGACATGCAAAACCATTTGATCGAGATTCGCGACCTGCGCGTAGCCTTTGGCGAGCAGGCCGTGGTGCACGGTTTGAACCTCGACATTCGCCGGGGTGAATGTCTGGCGCTGGTCGGCGAGTCCGGCTCGGGCAAGTCGGTCACGGCGCATTCGATCCTGCGTTTGCTGCCGGGTAAAAGCGTCAGCAGCAGCGGTTCGATTACTTACAACGGGGTGAACTTGCTGCAGGCCAGCGAGCAACACCTGCGCGGTTTACGCGGCAACCGGATTGCGATGATTTTCCAGGAGCCGATGACCTCGCTGAACCCGTTGCACACGGTGGAAAAGCAAGTCAGTGAAGTGCTGGAGATTCATAAAGGCCTGAAGGGTCGCGCGGCACGTGAGCGGACGCTGGAACTGCTGGAACTGGTCGGTATTCGCCAGCCTTTGCAGCGTTTGAAAGCCTATCCGCATCAGCTGTCGGGCGGACAACGGCAACGGGTGATGATCGCCATGGCGCTGGCCAACGAGCCGGAACTGCTGATCGCCGATGAACCGACCACGGCGCTGGACGTGACCGTGCAGCAGAAAATTCTTGAGCTGTTGATCGAACTGCAACAACGCCTGGGCATGTCACTGTTGCTGATCAGTCACGATCTGAATCTGGTACGGCGCATCGCGCAACGGGTGTGCGTGATGCGCCACGGTGAAATCGTCGAACAGGCCGACTGCGAGACGCTGTTTCGCACCCCGCAACATCCTTACAGCCGCTTGTTGATCGAAGCGGAACCCAGCGGTGTACCGGTGCCGAGTGCGTATCAACACAATCTGCTGGAGGTCGATAATCTGAAGGTCTGGTTTCCACTGCCCAAGGCGCTGTTCAGTCGTTCGCAGGCGTACATCAAAGCGGTGGACGGCGTCAGCTTCCGCCTGCAACGCGGCAAAACGTTGGGGATTGTCGGCGAATCCGGTTCGGGCAAATCCACGCTGGGCCAGGCGATCCTGCGGCTGGTGGAATCCGAGGGCGAGATCCGCTTCGGCAACAAGCAACTGAGCCTGCTCAATCAGCGCTTGATGCGCCCGTTGCGGCGGCAGATTCAGGTGGTGTTCCAAGACCCGTTCGGCAGCCTGAGCCCGCGCATGTCGGTGCAGCAGATCATTGCCGAAGGCCTGCTGACTCACGGCATCGGCACCGAAGCCGAGCGCGAGGCGGCGGTGATTCGCGTACTCGAAGAAGTCGGCCTTGACCCCAAGAGCCGTCATCGCTACCCCCACGAGTTTTCCGGCGGCCAGCGTCAGCGCATCTCCATCGCCCGCGCGCTGGTGCTGGAGCCGGCGCTGATCCTGCTCGACGAACCGACCTCGGCGCTGGATCGCACGGTGCAGAAACAAGTGGTGGAGCTGTTGCGACAATTGCAGATCAAGCATGGGCTGACCTATCTGTTCATCAGCCATGACTTGGCGGTGGTGCAGGCGCTGGCTCATGACTTGCTGGTGATCAAGGATGGCCAGGTGGTCGAGCAAGGGGCGTCGCGGGAGATCTTTGCTGCGCCGCAGCATCCCTACACCCAGGAACTGCTGAAAGCCTCCGGCCTGAGCGTCCCGCGTAAAACTGCCGAGCTTGTGTAGGAGCTGCCGCAGGCTGCGATCTTTTGATGTTGTTTTTCAAGAGCAAAAGATCGCAGCCTGCGCAGCTCCTACAGGGGATTGGTGGGGGCTGGAGAATATTTTTCGGGCACTGCATCCAAACGCCTCCGTCACGGGTAGTTCCTGTAGCAGCCCTCTTCGGCTGTCAGCGGTTTACCCCTTTCGGAGATAACACAGATGAACATCACTCAACTGATTGGCCTCACCGGTTTGCTCGCCCTGTCCTCGGCAACCTTCGCCCAGAGCAGCTATCCCGACGCGATCAAAGTCCCGGAAGGCCACAAGATCGCCATGGAAACCACCGGCGTCGGCGAAATCACCTATGAATGCCGCGACAAGCCCAACGCGGCTGGGCAGACCGAATGGACCTTCGTCGGCCCGAAAGCGGTGCTCAACGATCGCAGCGGCCAGCAGGTCGGCACCTACTTCGGCCCGCCAGCCACCTGGCAGGCCAAGGACGGTTCGAAAGTCACCGGCACGCAATTGGCCGTCGCCCCGTCGAGCCCGGGTAACCTGCCCTATCAACTGGTCAAGGCCAACCCCGCCGAAGGCAAAGGCGCGATGAGTGGCGTGAGTTACATCCAGCGTGTCGCGCTCAAGGGCGGCGTGGCACCGGGCAGTGAATGCACAGCAGCGAACAAGGGCAAGCAGGAAGTGGTGAAGTATCAGGCCGACTACATTTTCTGGGCGGCGAACTGATCTTTGGATCACTGAAATCAAAGGTGGGAGCGAGCCTGCTCGCGAAGGCGGTATATCAATGAAGGTTAAGTTGACTGATACGACGCCTTCGCGAGCAGGCTCGCTCCCACACAGCTAATGCACTCTCTGGATGTTTGCGGAATGTGAACTAGATTGCACCAGATGTCCTTACCCGAATCTGAATTCGATTACGACGCCCGTCTCGCTGCCTGTGCCCGCGGCGAGCAGTCGGCCCTGCGCGATTTGTACGTGCAGGAAGGCCCGCGCCTGCTCGGCGTGGCCAAGCGACTGGTACGTGACACGGCGCTGGCCGAAGACATCGTGCATGAGGCGTTCATCAAGATCTGGAACGGTGCGGCACAATTTGATCCGGCGCGCGGTTCAGCGCGCGGCTGGATGTTCAGCGTGACCCGACATCTGGCGTTGAACCAGCTGCGTGATCAAAGCCGGGAGACGCCGTTCAACGAAGAACACGATGCCGAGCCTGACGAGGACGCCTTCGATGTGCAGGGCCATTCGGCGCGGATCCATCGTTGTCTGGAACAACTCGACCCGCAGCGGCGAAGCTGCATTCTCCACGCCTATGTCGACGGCTACAGTCATGCACAGATTTCCGCGCGCCTGGACACGCCGCTGGGCACGGTCAAAGCCTGGATCAAACGCAGCCTCAACGCTTTGCGGGAGTGCATGGGATGACCACTGAATCGGCGCAGGAACGCGATGAACTGGCCAGTGAATACGTGCTCGGCACCCTGTCGGCGCCGGAGCGTGAAGCGGTGCAACGGCGCTTGCCCCACGAGCCCGAACTGCAAGCGGCGGTGGACGCCTGGGAGCGGCGTTTGCTCGACCTGACCGATCTCGCCGGGACGCAGCAGCCATCGTCGCACTTGTGGCCGCGTATCGAGCGCAGTGTCGAGCAACTCTCACGAAAAACACCGGCTCCGGCGCCCACCTCATGGTGGAATCTGCTGCCGCTGTGGCGCGGGCTGAGTGCGGTCGGACTGGCCGCGACGCTGATCCTGGGCTCGATTCTGCTGACCCAGACCACACCGAAACCCAATTATCTGGTGGTGCTGGTCGCGCCGCAGGACAAGGCACCGGGCTGGGTGATCCAGGCCAGCAATCCGCGGGAAATTCAGCTGATCCCGCTGGGCGTGGTCGAAGTGCCGGCGGACAAGGCGCTGGAGTTCTGGACCAAGGCTGACGGCTGGCAAGGGCCGGTGTCGCTGGGGCTGGTCAAGCCGGGCCAGGCGCTGTCGGTGCCGCTGGACAAGCTGCCGCCGCTGCAACCGAATCAGCTGTTCGAGCTGACGCTGGAAGGCGCCAATGGCTCGCCGATCGGTAAACCGACCGGGCCGATTCAAGCCATTGGCCGAGCCGTCAAAGTGCTTTGAACCGGCGTCAACCGGCCTTGGCCATGCAGCGCTTGTAGCGCTCATCCACGCGTTTGGCGAACCACGCTGTGGTCAGTTTGCGGGTGATTTTCGGGCTCTGCAGGACGATCCCCGGCAACACGGCACGTGGCAAGGTCTTGCCTTCAGCCTTCTCGGCCAGTTCGAACACGCGCTGGTAGAGTTTGGTTTCTTCGAATTCCAGGGTCTTGCCCTTCTCCAGTTGATCGCGAATCGTCGGGTTGCGCAGGCCCAGCGACTTGCCGAGGGTGCGCACCGCCAGTTCGGTGCTGCCGGGCATGATCGAGTCGTAGCGAATCAAGTCGCCATCCAGCGCCAGCGGGATGCCCGAGGCTCGGCTGACGGCGTTCTGGAACGCGGCATTGCGGCTGGCGTACCAACCGGCGTTGAAGTCGGCGAAGCGATACAGCGGCTCGCGGTAACTCACCGGGTAGCCAAGCAAATGCGCGATGCCGAAGTACATGCCGCCTCGGCGGGTGAACACTTCGTGGCGGATTGTGCCGTCTACCGGGTATGGATAGTCCTTGGCGTGCTGCTCGGCGAATTCGATGCTGACCTGCATCGGTCCGGCGGTGTGTACCGGGTTGAAGCCGCCGAACAAGGTGCGGCCCATCGGCACCCTGCCGATGAAGTCGTCAAAAATGGCGCTGAGTTCTTTTTCACTGCGCGCCGCGTTCAAGCGTTCGCTGTAGGTCTTGCCGTTGGTGGAGCGCACTTGCAGTGCGCCGCTGACCAACAGGCCGGGGATATGCACTTTGGCGGCACGACGGTCGATTTCGTCGCGGGCAATCTTGCCCAGCCCCGGCACCGTCGGGTCGACCTGATAGGTCGATTCCTGCTCGGCCACGGCCAGCACTGAACAGAGATTCTGTGTGGTCGGGCTGATGTGCTGAGCGGCGAACGCGGCGTAGATGTCGGTGGCCCAGCCCTCGCGGTCGGGCACTTTGGCCGGCATCAGCCGCACGATTTCGGCCTTCACTTCAGCCGGCGCACGCGGCGCCGGCTCCTGACTGCGCTGGCCGGCGCAACCGGCGAGCGCCAGCAGCGCAGCGAGGGTAATGAGTAATCGCATGTTGCTCCATCCAGTCCATTAAGCCCGGACACCATACACAATCCGTGTAGGCGCTGCCGCAGGCTGCGATCTTTTGATCTTGTCTTTTAAAAACCAAGTCAAAAGATCGCAGCCTGCGGCAGCTCCTACAGGGGAATGTGTTTTCCGGATTGATGACAAACTGATTGCAAAACGTTACTGCGAACTCCTATCATTTGCACCTGGAGTCGTATTTGCGCAAGGAGTTCCCCGCGCCGCCCTGTTTTTTCTTACTGGCCCTGCGCCTCCAGGTACGAACACATGCCCGCTTCAGTTCGCCTCGCTGTCCCGTTCCGCCCGACGCTTCTCGCCCTGCTGTGCTCCCTGACGGTCACCGCCCACGCTGCCGATGAAAACGGCAAGGCGCTGGTGCTCGACAATGTCAACGTCAACGCCCAGGCACCGACGCCGAACGCCCTGCCCTCGGTCTACACCGGTGGTCAGGTCGCCCGTGGTGGTCAACTCGGCGTGCTCGGCAATCAGGACATGATGGACGTGCCGTTCAGCGCCGCGTCGTACACCGAACAGCTGATTCAAGACCAGCAAGCGGAAAACGTCGCCGACGTCCTGCTTAACGATGCCTCCGTGCGTCAGGCTTCGGGCTACTCCAACCAGGCGCAGGTGTTCATGATCCGCGGCCTGCCGCTGAACGGTGACGACATTTCCTATAACGGCCTGTACGGCGTGCTGCCCCGGCAGATCATTTCCAGCGACGCCCTGGAGCGCGTGGAAGTGTTCAAAGGCCCGAACGCCTTCATCAACGGCGTGACGCCGACCGGCTCCGGCATCGGCGGTGGCGTCAACCTGCAGCCCAAGCGTGCCGGCGACGAGCCGCTGCGCCGCTACACCACCGACATCAACAGTGAAGGCCGGATCGGTCAGCACCTCGATATCGGCCAGCGTTTCGGCGAAGACAACCGCTTTGGCGCGCGGGTCAACCTGTCCCAGCGCGAAGGCGACACCGGCATCGACCACGAAAACCAGCGTTCGAAACTGTTCGCCATCGGCCTCGATTATCGCGGTGACGCGCTGCGCCTTTCCGGTGACTTCGCCTACCAGAAAGAACGCGTCAACGGTGGCCGCAACTCAGTCAACCTCGGCACCGCCACGCACATTCCGGACGCGCCGTCGGCCGACACCAACTACGCGCCAAAGTGGGGCTACACCGACATCGAAGACACCTTCGGCATGCTCCGAGCTGAATACGACCTGAACGACAACTGGACCGCTTTTGTTGCTGGCGGCGCCAAGCACACCCGCGAAGTCGGACGCTACAACTCGACCACGCTGGTGGGCAACAACGGCGCCTCGTACACCACCGGCTCGTTCATCCCCCACGACGAGGACAACACCAGCCTGATGGCCGGCCTGAACGGCAAATTCAACACCGGCGCGGTCAGCCACAAGCTCAATTTCGGTTTGAGCGGCCTGTGGGCCGAACAGCGCAGCGCCTACGATTTCGACCTGACCCAGTACGCCAACAATATCTACCACCCGGTGGAAACGCCGTCGCCGGTCGGCAACTTTTCCGGTGGCGACCTCAGCGATCCGGGCATCGTCGGCAAGACCTTCAACCGCAGCCTCGCGCTCTCCGACACCCTCGGTTTCTTCGATGATCGCCTGCTGATCACCGCTGGCCTGCGTCGTCAGCAACTGGTGGTGCAAGGCTACAACTACGCCAGTTACGGCAGCGGCAGCCGCAAGTCGAGCTACGACGAATCGATCACCACACCGGTCTACGGCATTGTCTTCAAACCGTGGGAGCACGTGTCGTTCTACGCCAACCACATCGAAGGTCTGGCGCAAGGCCCGACTTCGCCGACCAGCACCGGCGGTTTGCGCGTGACCAACGGCAACGAAGTCTACGCACCGGCACGCTCCAAGCAGACCGAGGCCGGGGTCAAGGTCGACATGGGCACTTACGGCGCGAGCCTGGGCGTGTACCGCATCGAGCAGCCGAGCGACGGTTACTGCGAAATCAACAGCGCCACCACCTGCACTTATGTGCGAGAAGGTGAGCAGATCAACAAAGGCGTAGAAATGAACGTGTTCGGCGAGCCGATCAACGGCCTGCGCCTGATCAGCGGCCTGACCCTGATGGACACCGAACTGCGCAACACCCAGAACGGCGCCAACGACGGCAACCGTGCCATTGGCGTGCCGAGCTTCCAGTTCAACGCTGGCGCCGACTGGGATGTACCGGGCCTGCAAGGCGTGGCGCTGAATGCGCGGATGCTGCGCACCGGCGGCCAGTACGCCGACGCGGCCAACAACCTTAGCCTGCCAACCTGGAACCGCTTCGATGCCGGTGCGCGTTACGCGTTCAAGGTCTCGCAGAAAGACGTGACGTTGCGCCTGGGCGTCGAGAACCTGGCCAACAAGAAGTATTGGGAATCGGCGCAGGGTGGTTATCTGACTCAAGGAGAGCCGCGGGTGGCGAAGTTGTCGGGGACAATCGATTTCTAAAACGCTGCCAAATTGAAAAGGCCCCGCAGCTTCAGCGCTGTGGGGCCTTTTTGGTTTTTGGGTGCCTGAAAAGGCCTTTTCGCGAGCAGGCTCGCTCCCACATCGGAATGCGTTCTACTGTGGGAGCGAGCCTGCTCGCGAAGAGGCCGGCACTGGCTAGCCTTTCCATCTGATCCATACTTGCTCCACAGCCAACGGAGGACAGGCTCATGCACCGCAGCGACGTACTGATCATCGGCGCCGGCCCGACCGGTCTGGTGCTGGCCCTGTGGCTGAGCAAACTGGGCGTGCGCGTGCGCATCATCGACAAGACCACCGCGCCCGGCACCACCTCGCGGGCGCTGGCGGTGCAGGCGCGCACGCTGGAGTTGTATCGCCAGCTGGATCTGGCCGACACCGTGGTGCGCAACGGGCACAAGGTCGCGGCGGCGCATTTCTGGGTCAAGGGCAAACCGGTTGCGCAGTTGCCGCTGCAGCGCATCGGCGAAGGCCTGACGCCCTACTCGTTCATCGAAATCTTCCCCCAGGACCAGCACGAACGGCTGCTGCTCGAACGCCTCGAAGACTATGACGTGGTGGTTGAGCGCAACACCGAACTCGAAAGTTTTGAAGAACTCGGCGACGGCCTCACCGCGCATCTGCGCTTGCCCGACGGGCAGCAGGAAATCTGTCAGGCATGCTTTCTCGCGGGCTGCGATGGCGCGCGTTCGGTGGTGCGCAAAACCCTCGACAGCGGTTTCCCGGGCGGCACCTATCAGCAGATTTTTTACGTCGCGGATGTGCAGGCCAGCGGCCCGGCGCTTAACGGCGATTTGCACCTGGATCTGGACGAAGCGGATTTTCTCGCCGTCTTCCCGTTGGCCGGCGAAGGCCGTGCGCGATTGATCGGCACGGTGCGCGATGAACGTGCCGATCGCGCCGAAACCCTGCAATTCGCCGACGTCAGCCGCCGCGCCATCGAACACCTGAACGTACACATCGACGAGGTCAACTGGTTCTCCACCTACCGTGTGCATCACCGCGTGGCCGAGCACTTTCGCAGCGGTCGGGCGTTTCTGCTCGGTGACGCGGCGCACGTGCACAGCCCCGCCGGCGGCCAGGGCATGAACACCGGGATTGGCGATGCAATCAACCTGGCGTGGAAACTCGCCGCCGTGCTCAACGGCAGCGCCACGGCGCAACTGCTCGACACTTACGAAACCGAGCGCATCGCCTTCGCCCGCCGATTGGTGTCGACCACCGACAAAGTGTTCACTTTCGTCACCGCCGAGGGGCGTATCGCCGATCTGCTGCGCACGCGCCTCGCACCGTTTCTGATCCCGAAAATAGCCACGTTCGAGGCCAGCCGCGAGTTCCTCTTTCGCACCGTCTCGCAAGTCACCCTCAACTACCGCGGCATGCCGCTGAGCCAGGGCAGCGCCGGCCACGTGCACGGCGGCGACCGCTTGCCGTGGGCGCATGATGGTGAGGGCGATAATTACGAGCCGCTACGCCAGCCCTGCTGGCAGGTGCATGTGTACGGCGACACCAGCGACGAGATGATCGCCTGGTGCAATGAACACCATCTGCCACTGCACGTGTTCGACTGGCGGCCGGCGTTTGACACGGCGGGGTTGGGGCGTAACGGGTTTTATCTGCTGCGCCCGGATACCTATGTGGCGATTGCCGACAACAGCGCGGATCCGAAGGTGATCGAGCGGTATTTCCGGGATCACGGGATCCGCCCCTACTTTAACTGCCCCTGACTCAGTACAAATCAAATGTGGGAGCGAGCCTGCTCGCGAATGCGTCGTGTCAGTCAACATGGATGTCTGCTGAAAGACCGCTTTCGCGAGCAGGCTCGCTCCCACAGGGGCTAAATGTTGGGCGTCAGATCCCGGCCAGCGCCAGATCCATCGCAAAGTAGGTGAAGATCAGGTCCGCCCCCGCGCGCTTGATCGCGCCCAGGCTCTCGCGCACCACGCGGTCCTCATCAATTGCACCGGCCTGTGCGCCGAACTTGATCATCGCGTACTCACCGCTGACCTGATAAGCCGACAGTGGCAGGTTCGAGGCTTCACGGATGTCGCGGATGATGTCGAGGTACGCACCGGCCGGTTTGACCATCAGCGCATCGGCGCCTTCCTGCTCGTCGAGCAGCGATTCGCGCAGGGCTTCGCGGCGGTTCATCGGGTTCATCTGATAGCTTTTGCGATCCCCCTTCAGCGCGCTGCCGCCGGCCTCGCGGAACGGGCCATACAGCGCCGAGGCGAATTTGGTCGAGTAGGCCATGATCGGAATCTGGGTGAAACCGGCGGCGTCCAGCGCCTGGCGGATCGCCCGCACCTGACCGTCCATCGCTGCCGACGGCGCGATCACGTCAGCACCGGCACGCGCCGCCGCCACGGCTTGCTTGCCGAGGTTGATCAGGGTCTGGTCGTTGTCGACTTCGTGGTTGTGCATCACACCGCAATGGCCGTGATCGGTGTATTCACAGAAGCAGGTGTCGGACATCACGATCATTTCCGGCACTGCGTCCTTGGCAATTCGCGACATGCGCGAGACCAGGCCGTCTTCACGCCAGGTGTCGCTGCCATTGGCGTCCAGGTGATGGGACACACCAAAGGTCATCACCGACTTGATCCCGGCACGGGCATAACGCTCGATTTCGCTGGCCAGCTTGCGTTCGGGAATGCGCATCACCCCCGGCATGCTCTTGATCGGCACGAAGTCGTCGATCTCTTCTTCGACGAAAATCGGCAGCACCAGATCATTCAGGCTGAACTCGGTTTCCTGGAACAGGCTGCGCAGGCTCGCATTGCGGCGCAGACGGCGGGGACGTGCTTCGGGGAACTGGCTGGACATGAGGCTTTCCTGAAATCGGAAGATGAGACGAAAGTCGTAGGGGGCGAAGCTTATGCCTTCGCTGGGCGCAGGTACAAACCTGGATCAATCAAGACAGCATTACCGGCGGTGCAATAATCCGTCAGACAACCCACATTCCCCTGTAGGAGCTGCCGCAGGCTGCGATCTTTTGACTTTGTTTTTAGAAAACCAGATCAACAGATCGCAGCCTGCGGCAGCTCCTACAGGGATTGGTGTTGATTACGAGGGAATGGTCAGGCCTCGAACGACCGCCGGGCGAGCCAGAAAGCGCTCCAGCACCCGGGTCACATTCGGGAAATTGCTGATCCCCACCAGATCCCCGGCCTCATAGAAGCCGATCAGGTTACGCACCCACGGGAACGTGGCGATGTCGGCGATGGTGTAGCGCTCGCCCATGATCCAGTCGCGACCTTGCAGACGTTTGTCGAGCACGTTGAGCAGGCGTCTGCTCTCCTCAACATAACGGTCACGCGGACGCTTGTCCTCGTAGTCCTTGCCGGCGAATTTGTTGAAGAAACCGAGCTGGCCGAACATCGGGCCGATACCGCCCATCTGGAACATCAGCCACTGAATCGTCTCGTAACGCAGCGCGCCCTCCTGCGCCAGCAACTGGCCGCTCTTGTCGGCGAGGTAGATCAGGATCGCGCCGGACTCGAACAGCGCCAGCGGTTGGTCCTCGGGGCCGTGCGGATCGAGGATCGCCGGGATCTTGTTGTTGGGGTTCAGCGAGAGGAATTCCGGTGACATCTGATCCTGCGTGTCGAAGCCCACACGGTGCGGCTCGTACGGCAGGCCGATCTCTTCGAGCATGATCGAGACCTTGACGCCGTTGGGGGTCGGCAGGGAATAGAGCTGAATCCAGTCGGGGTACTGCGCCGGCCATTTCTGGGTGATCGGGAACGCGGACAGATCGGTCATGGGAAACATCCAGTCACATGGAAAGCACTGATCATAATGTAGGAGCTACACGAACCGTAACATCCTGCGGGTAATGTGCATGAACCAAACCGGTCTCAGAGGACTCTGAGCTATGCCCTTCGTAACGGAAGCGCGACACACGACATGGACAACACCCGGTGCAGGGAGCCCGTGGTGCAAGGGTTGGTCAGCCCCAACCGAATTTGCTGAAGAATCCTGTACTCAATGACGAACCTCATGAGTTTCGCCAAACGCTTCAAACATCGCGCCTGCGTGGCCCTGCCCTCCCTGTTGGCGGTCAGTGCGCTGACCTTGTCGCTCGAATCGAGCCAGATTCGCGCCCAGCCGGTAGACGGCACCCAGACCCTGGTTTTCCTGCGCCACGCGGAAAAGCCCGCAGGCGGCCTCGGCCAGCTCAACTGCCAGGGCCTGAACCGGGCGATCGAGCTGTCGACCCTGCTGCCGGAAAAATTCGGCAAGGCCGATTACGTGTTCGCTGCCGACCCGACACGCAATGTCGAGGAAGGCGAGCTGGACAACTCCTACAGCTACATTCGCCCGCTGATGACCATCAGCCCCGCCGCGATCAAGCTCGGCCTGCCGGTGAACATCGAATTCTCTGCCAACGATACCAGCGACCTGGCGCGGGAACTGACCGAAGACAAGTACCACAACGCGACGATCTACACCGCGTGGTCCCACGGTTATCTGCCGGAGCTGATCAACAAGGTCGCGGGCAACGCGGTCGGCGAAAAGCAGACGATCACCGATGACTGGGCCTCAGGCGATTTCGATTCGTTGTATGTGCTGACCCTGACCTGGCACAACGGCAAGGCCAGCCTGCAGAGTCACAGCTACAAGCAGGGGCTGGATAACGGCAAGGCGACGTGCCCGACTTGAGTGTTGTGTGGCCTGACCCGGCCCCTTCGCGAGCAAGCTCGCTCCCACATTTGATCCGCGTTGAATACAAATACCCTGTGGGAGCGAGCTTGCTCGCGAAGAGGCCAGCCGCTACAACCTCAATCTTTCTGGCTGGCTCGCTCACGCAAATACTCCAGCACCGCCCCGCGCTCCCCGGCAAACTCGATCCGCCCGCCCTTCTTCTCCCGCTGGAACGCATACATCGGGTCGTAGTATTCACGCAGCAACACGCTGATCCAGTCACGGAACTGCTCGACCGATCCGCTGCGCGCCTGCTCGGCCAAGGCCTCTTCCATCTGCAGGAACATCCGCTGATGGCGCTCGCCGCCCAGCCGGCGCTGGATATTGTTCAAACTTGCAATCAACCGCTCGGCATACAGCGCAAAGCCCTGCTCGCCGTGCACGGCGACGAACTCGGCGTGCAGGTTGATCACATAGTCCTGCAGAATCCGCTCGACCCGCTGTTCCAGGCTGTCTTCCAGCCAGACCATCGGCGCCACTTGCATGCCTCGGTACAACGGCAGTGGCAAGGCACAACTGCCGACTACCCGGCTCTCGTCTTCCAGCACAAACTGCTGGACGCCGCCGGCGCGTTTTTTCAACACATCAACGGCCAGACGGTTTTCGAAATCGATATTGGTCGGTTGCCCGGTGGCGCGTTTGCCGAAACTCGATCCCCGATGATTGGCGTGGCCTTCCAGATCCAGACCATTGCGTAACTGCACCAGCAGTTCGGTCTTGCCGGTACCGGTCATCCCGCCCAGCAACACCAGATCGCACTCGGCCACGGCCTGATCGATCGTCTCCAGCAGGAACGTGCGCATGGCCTTGTAGCCGCCGCCGACACGCGGGTAATCGATCCCGCCCTCCTCCTTGATCCATTGCTGGACGATCTGCGAACGCAAGCCGCCGCGAAAGCAATACAGGTAGCCGTCGGGGTGCGCCTGGGCAAACTCGACCCAACCCTGAATACGCTGCTCCCGGACCTCGGCAGACACCAGCCGCTCACCCAGAGCGATGGCGGCTTGTTGTCCATGTTGCTTGTAGCAAGTGCCCACTTGCTCGCGCTCGCGGTCGTTCATCAGCGGCAGGTTGACCACGCCGGGAAACGCGCCGTGGGCAAATTCGACCGGGGCGCGGGCGTCCATCATCGGCCGGTCGTTGAGGAAAATGTCGCGGTAATCGGTGCAGTCGCGGTACATCAGATCACCTCGACTGCGTGGGTCTGTCGCTCAACCAGCTCGCCAATCGGCGCCAGGTCCAGGCCCAGTTCGGCAGCCACGGCGAGGAACTCGTCGTTACCCTCAGGGGTGACCGCAATCAGCAGACCACCGCTGGTCTGCGGGTCGCACAGCACGCGTTTGTGCAACTCCTGCAGACGGCCGAGCTTGCTCGAATAGCTGTCGAAGTTACGCAGGGTGCCACCGGGCACGCAGCCTTGTTCGAGGTAGTACTCGACGCTGTCCAGACGCGGCACGTGGTTGTAGCCGATGCGAGCGGTCAGGTGGCTGCCATCGGCCATTTCCACCAGGTGCCCGAGCAGGCCGAAACCGGTGACGTCGGTCATTGCGGTGACGCCGGCCAGTTTGCCGAAGCGGCTGCCGGGTTTGTTCAGGGTGCACATCCAGTCGCGGGCCACACCAATGTCGCCGGGGCGCAATTTGCCCTTCTTCTCGGCGGTGGTGAGGATGCCGATGCCCAGCGGCTTGGTCAGGTACAGCAGGCAACCGGCGGTGGCAGTGTCGTTGCGCTTCATGTGGCGCTTTTCCACCAGACCGGTTACCGCCAGGCCGAAGATCGGCTCCGGCGCATCGATCGAATGCCCGCCGGCCAGCGGAATACCTGCGGCGTCGCACACAGCACGCCCGCCGCGAATCACTTCCCGCGCCACTTCCGGCGCCAGCACATTCACCGGCCAGCCGAGGATCGCAATCGCCATCAGCGGATCGCCGCCCATGGCATAGATGTCGCTGATCGCGTTGGTCGCGGCGATCCGGCCGAAATCGAACGGGTCGTCGACAATCGGCATGAAGAAGTCAGTGGTCGACACCACACCGCGTTCGGCATCGATCTCGTACACCGCCGCGTCATCACGCGAGGCATTGCCCACCCACAGTTTCGGGTCAAGGTTCTGCGCACCGCTACCGGCCAGAATCACTTCCAGCACCTGCGGGGAAATCTTGCAGCCACAACCGGCACCGTGGCTGTATTGGGTCAGGCGAATCGGCTCGCTCATGGGAGAGTCTCTGGCAGTTGATGGGGCGGATTCTAGCAGAGCGCGAGCCGGCAGATTTTTGCGCTGACTGTCTGGCCCTCTTCGCGAGCAGGCTCGCTCCCACACGGGATCTCCAGTGGACACAGAGTCGGTGGGTGACAGAGAGCCAATGTGGGAGCGAGCCTGCTCGCGAAGGCTATCGAGCGGTCACCGCCACTTCATCGCCGGACATATAAAGCCGCTCTATTCTGCCTCCCAAAAAAAACCGCCCTTTCGGGCGGCTAAAGTACTTCGACCATGATTCAGAAGCTTTGGCTGAAGCTGATGTTGAACGCGCTGTCGTTGTTGTCGCTCGACACCTGGCCCGAGTAGCCGATGCCCAGCTTGCCGGTCGGGGTGACCTGGAAGTCGATGCCGGCTTCGAGCAGTGCGCTGTCCTTGGCAATCGGTACGCCCTGGGTGCTGAACGAGGCGCCGCCGTCGATGAAGGTCAGGTCGGCGTCAGGTTTGGTGTCGCCGTAAGCGTGCCGCCAACCGATGGCCGCGCGTGGTGTCAGCTGGCTGCCGTTGGCCAGGGTCACCAACTTGCCGACGCGCACGCCGAGGGTCGAGTAGGTGATGTCCTGATCGGCGTCGGCCTTCAGGCGCCCCACTCCCCCTTTTTCCTTGCCGGTGTCGCTGTCGTAATTGACGTAGGCCAGCCCGGCGAACGGTTCGATGGCAACGCCTGCCGCGTTGATCGCGTAACCCACTTCACCGAACACCTGCGCACTGCGTGCGTCGTAATCGGCCTTCAGACGATCGTTGTAGCTGCCGACGCTGACGTCGCGTTTGGTCTCGATGCTGTGCCAGCTGTAAGCCGCTCCGAGGCGCACCGCCAGTGCATCGAATTGCGAGTTCAGATAACCGGCCAAGTGGTAGCTGTCGACCTTGGCGTCCGAGTTGCGATCATGCGCGTTGAGATTGCTGCGGGTGTAGCCGGCAGCCATCCCGGCACGCCAGTTGTCATCCAGCGCCTTGTCGGTGCCGAGCATGAAACCGCCGAGGTTGCGATCGACTTTGGCTGTGTTGCTGTCGCCGCCCATGTCGCCCCAGGCACCGATGGCCCGGATCCAGCCGATCATTTCCCCGTGGCAGCCGTTGCTGCTCAGTTGCGTGTCGCTCGGTGCCAGGGTTTTGCGTGGATCATCCGCGGCGCTGCACGATGGCTGGCGCATGCGGTCGTTGACCGCCTCGCGGATGAAGCGCGAGTCCTCAAGCATGGCGCTGGCGGTGCTGGCGTGGATTTCCCCGGAGAGGCTGTCGAACGCATTGCGCGCACCGGCCACGCTGAGGTTGACGATCTGGTTCTGCAACGCCGCGCCAGCCGCACCGTTATTGGACAGTGCCGTGGCGGTGCCGCGCTGGTTGCCCGTGGCGGCGACGTCGGCGAACGAGTTGCCGTTGCGGCTGACGGCCAGGGTGACCGAATCGGCACCGTAGACCAGCGAGCTGTCGAGGAACGCGTACTGCGGCAGATCGGCGGCACTGAAGGTGCCAGTTACACCACCGCCCGCGGTGATCAGCGAGTAAGTGGTATTACCGGTGAACGGCGCGAGACTGTTGACCACCAGACCGCCACCCAAGGCTGCCGTACCACCCACCGCCAACGGTGTCGCGGTTGGCGAGCTGACCGTCAGCGCCAGCACACCATCACTGCTGTTGGTCAGGTTGCCGGCCACGCTCAAGGTGCCGTCAGCACCACCGGAAGCCACCACACCGTGGTTGACCACCGAACCGACGCTGCCGTTACCGCTCAGGCCTGCGCCGTTGGCGACCGTGACTTGTGCCCCCAGCGAAGCCCGGGCCGCACGGCTGCCAACTTGCAGCAGGCCTTGATCGACCGAGACGGTGCCACTGAACGGTTGATTGCCGGTCAGCAGCAACGTGCCGGCGCCGCGTTTGGCCATCGCCCCGAGTCCGCTGAGGACGCCGTTGAACTGGCCATTGGTATTCTGCTGGAACACCAGCGTGGCATTGTCGGTGATGTTGCCTTGCAGACTGGTGGTGTTACCGATCAGCGTACCGCCACTGACGGTGGTGCCGCCGCTGTAAGTATTGGCACCGGTCAGCACCAGCGTGCCGGAATCGAGTTTTTCGATCCCGCCAGTGCCGATCAGCGGCACATCGATTTGGGCGCTGGCACCGGCATTCACGCGGATCGGTGCGGGCGTGCCGCCAGGACCATTGACCGGGGTCAGCGTGTCACCGGCATCCGGCACCAGGCTGTAGCCACCGACGAGGAATTGCAGGCCGGTGAAATTTTGATTGCCCTGCACGGTGACCACACCTGGCTGACCGCCAAACACCGCGAACTGACCATTGGCCGCCAGCGCCTGCGTGCCGCTCGGATCGGTCCAGTTGGTGCCCGGGCCCCACACGCCACTGCCGCCGCCGATGCTGCCGTCAGGATTGGTGGTGCCGCCGTTCCAGAACTGCACTTCACCCGGTGTGCCCTGCACCAGCAGGTTGACCTGATTGGCGATCGCGGTTTGCAGGGTCAGGTTGGCCGCCGACACCGGCAGGCTGCCGTAGACCAGACCGTTGTCGGTCAGGCTGCCACCGTAGCGGAACAGTTGATAGACCCCAGTGCCGAAGCCGCCGGCGTTGCTGATATTCAGCGTACCGTCGAGGGTCAGGTTGCCGGCGACGTTGACCACCGTGGTCGAACTGGCGGCCGAGCCGAGGCTGAAGTCCAGGTTGGTCCCCGAGGACAGCGCCAGCGCACCGACCGACAACGGCGTGGCCGAGCCGCCACCGCTCAGCGTTGCACCGCTGGCCAGTTGCACGTTGCCACCCAGTTGCCCGCTGCCGCCGATTTGCGCACCGCTGGCGACGTTGACGTTGGCGCTGTTGAGCACACCGTTGACGATCAGGTCGCCGGCCTGCACCGAGGTGTTGCCGGTGAAGGTATTGTTGCCGGTCAGGAGCAACTGGCCGGTACCGGTTTTGTTCAGCGTGCCGCTGCCGGTGAGGTTGCCGGTGTAACTGCCGTCGGCGTTTTGCGCGAAGGTCAGCGCCGCGTTGTTGACGATCGCGCCTTGCAGGCTGCTGGTGTCGCCAGTGGTCGTGCCAGCGTTCAGCGTGGTGCCGCCGCTGTAGGTGTTGGCGCCGCGAAGCAGCAGATCGCCGTTGCCGTTTTTCACCAGACTGCCAGTGCCGGTGATGGCGCCGAGCAACGTGGTGTTCTGGTTGCCGGCCAGGGTCAGTTGCCCACCAAGGTTGACGGCATTGGCCAGTTGCAGCGCCGAGGTGCTGTCGAGGCTGCCGTTGCCGGTCACGCTCAATGCACCGCTGCTGATGGCGCTGTTGTTGCCCAGCACCAGCGTACCGCCAGCGAGTTGCGTGCCGCCGCTGTAGGTGTTGCTGCCGTTGAGGGTCAGGCTCGAAGCGCCGGACTTGATCAGGCTGCCTGCACCGCTGACCACACCGTCGAGGGTCAAGGCGTTGCTGCCAGCGACGCTCAGGCCACCGTTCACCACCACATCGTTGCCCAGCGTGACGGCCGCGTTGCTGTCCAGTGCGGTGCCGTCTGCGGCAGTCAAGACGCCAGTGCCCAGCGCCGCGTTATTACCGACGACAATCTTGCCGCCGTTGAGCGCGGTGCCTCCGGTGTAGCCGTTGGCGGCATTGAGCACCAGCGTACCGCTGTCGTATTTGCCGAGGGTGCCGCTGCCGTTGAGCGCTACGCCAACGGTCGCGGTGGCGTTCGGATCGACTCGCACCGTGGCGTTACCCAGCGAACCGTTGACCAGGTTCAGCGCACCGGCCGTGCCGTTTTGCAGGGTGTAGCCATCGGTGACGAATTGCAGGCCGGTGATGGTTTGCGCGCCGTTGACGGTGACCGTGCCGGCTGTGCCCTGGAACACTGCGAAATTATTGGTCCAGGCCTGATTGGTGGTGCCGTTGACGTCGGTCCAGTTGGTGGTGCCGGTGCCCCAGGTGCCGCTGCCGCCATCGACCGAACCGTTGGCGACGAGTTGGTTGCCGTCCCAGAACTGCACGGTGACGCCCGGTGCGGTGACCAGCAAATTGATCTGGTTGGCCAGCGCGGTTTGCAGGGTCAGATCCCCCGGGGTGACGCTGCCCGGCACCGTGCCGATCAGCATGCCGTTGTCGGTCAGGCCGCCGGTGTAGTTGATCAACCGGTACACGCCGCTGCCAAAACCGCCGATGTCGCTGACGTTGAGGGTGCCGTCGAGGGTCAGGTTGCCACCGACGTTGACCAGCGCATTGCCGCCACCGGAAACCGGCACACCGAGGCCGACATCGAAGTTGGAATTGGCGTTGAACACCAGCGAGTTCACCGACAGGGTGCTGCCGGTGGCGCCGGCCAGGTGACCGCCATCGGCCACGGTCACGGCACCGCCCAGTGAGCCGCCGCCAGTCAGGGTGCCGCCGCTGTTGACCAGCACACTAGCGCTGTCCAGCGAACCGTTGACGCTCAAGGTACCAGCGTTGACCGTGGTGTTGCCGGTCAGGCTGTTGAGGCCGGTCAGGGTCAGCGTGCCGCTGCCAAGTTTGTCCAATTCGCCAGTTCCGGTGAGTACACCGGCGAAAACGCTGCTGGCGTTGTTGCCGCCGATGCTCAGGGTGTTGCTGCCGCCGATCAGCGCGGTGCCGCTGCCGGTCAGACTGGCGAGGCTGCCAGAGCCGCCGAGATTGAGAGTTGCCGCAGCGCCGAGATTGACTCCGGCGTCGCTGCCCAGTGCCGAGTTGCCCAGTGTCGTGAGGCTGCCGGACTGCACATCAAAGGTGCCGCTGAAGGTGTTGTTGCCGGACAGCGTCAGGTCGGCCAGACCATTCTTGGTCAAGGTGCCCGCCCCGGCGATCACACCGCCGAGGGTCAGGTTGTTGTTGCCGGCCACGCTCAGGTTGGCATTGACGTTGACGTTGTTCGCCAGCACCAGCGGCGCGGTGGTGTCGAGGGTCGATGCGCCCGCCACGGTCACCGCGCCGGAGCCCAGGCTCGACGAAGTGCCGAGGGTCACGGTGCCGGCGTTCAGTGTGGTGCCGCCGCTGTAAGTGTTAATGCCGTTGACGGTCAGGTTGGACGCACCGTTCTTGATCAGACCGCCGGTACCGCTGACCACGCCGCTGAGCGCTACGTCGCTGTTGCCGGTGTTGGTCAGATTGGCGTTGAGCACCACGTTGTTGCCCAGCGACACCGAGGTGCTGCTGTCCAGCGCCGAGGCACCGGCCACGGTCAGGTTGCCCAGACCGAGGGCGCCGTTGCTGCCGGCGGTCAGGGTGCCGGCGTTGAGGGTGACGCCACCGAGGAAGTTGTTGGCCCCGCTCAGGATCAGGTTGGCCGCGCCGTTCTTGGTCAGGCTGCCGGCGCCGTTGATCGCGCCGCTCAGCGTCAGATCGTTGCCGCCGACGATGCCGAGGTTGCCCGCCAGGTTGATCGCGTTACCCGCCGTGAAGGCGCCGCTGGCATCCAGAGTGGTGCCGTTCGCCGCGTTCAGGGTCGCCGAGCCCAGCGCGCTGTTCGACGCCAGAATCAAGCCTCCCGCATTCAGCGCCACCGGCCCGAGGAAAGCGTTGTTGCCACCGAGGGTCAGGCTGGCCGAACCGTTCTTGATCAAGCCGCCAGTGCCGGAAATGACACCGTTGAGGGTCAGCGCATTGCTGCCGAGGATCGTCAGGTTGCCGTTGAGGGTGGCTGCGTTGGCCAGGGTCACGGCGGTGTTGCTGTCGAGTTGCGTGCCAGCGTTGGCAATCAGTGCGCCGCTGCCCAGCGCGCTGTTGCTGCCGACCACCAGGGTGCCGCCATCCAGTTGTGTGCCGCCGCTGTAGCTGTTGGCGCCGTTGAGCACCAAGGTGCCGGCGTCGAGTTTGTTGAGAATCCCGCTGCCGTCGATGTTCACGCCGACCGTGGCGGTCACGCCCGGATCGACCCGCATCGCGGTGGTTCCGCCGCTGCCATTGACGGCAGTCAGTAGCCCCGACGTGCCATTGACCACGTTGTAGCCATCGGTGAGGAATTGCATTCCGGTGAACAGTTGCGTGCCGTTGACCGACACCGTACCGGCCGTGCCTTGGAACACCGCAAAGTCGCCGGCCCAGGTCTGGTTCAGCGTACCGTTGGAATTGGTCCAGTTGGTGCCGCCGGCAGTCCATGTGCCGCTGCCGCCGTCCACATTACCGTTAGGGATGGTCTGGCTGCCGTCCCAGAAGCGCAGGTTGGTGTTCGGTGCCGACACCACCAGGTTGATCTGATTGCCAAGGGTCTGTACGAGGATGTCGCCGAGGCCATAACCCACCGGCACACCGGCCACGGTCAGGCCATTGTCGGTCAGTGCGCCGACGTAGTTGAACAGGCGATAGACACCGACGCCGAAGCCGCCGGCATCGGTGACGTTGAGGTTACCGTCGAGGGTCAGGTTGCCGCCGATGTTCATCAGCGAGGTGGTCGATGGCGTGGCGAGGTTCGCATCGATATTGCTGTTGGCGGCCAGAACCAGTGAGGCGGCAGACAGGGTGGTACCCGAGGACAACGCCAGGTGGCCGCCGTTGTTAATGTTGAGAGTGCCGAGCAGCGAACCGCTGCCGGTTACGCTAGCGCCGGTATTGACGTTGACCTGGGTGCTGGCCAGCGACCCGCTGAGGCTCAGGGTGCCGCCGTCGACGGCGGTGTTGCCGACAATGCCGTTGATCCCGGTGAGGTTCAGGGTGCCGGTGCCGACCTTGGTCAGGCCGCCGTTGCCACTGAGGTCGCCGTCGAAGGTGCTGGTGCTGCTGACGCCGCCCACGGTCAATGTGTTGCCGCCGGCGATCTGCACGCTGCCGCTGCCGCTCAGGCCGTCGAGGCTGGCGTCGCTGCCGAGGTTGAGGCTGGCGCCGGCGCTGATATTGGCACCGGCGGTGTTGCCCAGGGCTCCGCTACTCAGGGTGGTGACGCTGCCGGCGGCAATGTTCAGCGCGCCGGTGAAGGTGTTGGTGCCGCTGAGGGCCAGGTCATCCAGGCCGGTTTTGGTCAGGCTGCCGGCACCGTCGATCACACCGCTGAGGGTCAGCCCGTTGTTGCCGGCCAGGGTCAGCCCGGCATCGAGGGTGATGTTGTTGCCGAGGGTGAAGGCGCTGCTGTTGTCCAGCGTCGCGGCGCCACCGACGGTCAGGGTGCCACTGCCCAAGGCGCCGGGCGCACCGACGGTGAGGGTGCCGGCGTTGAGGGTGGTGCCGCCGCTGAAAGTGTTGGTGCCGTTGAGGGTCAGGTTGGCCGCGCCGTTCTTGATCAACTGGCCGGTGCCGCTGGTAACGCCACCGAGGGTCAGGTTCTGCGTTCCGCCCACGCTCAACGCCGCATTCAGCACGACCGCGTTGGCCAGGCTGACCAGCGGCGAACTGCTGTCGAGGGTTGTCGCACCACCGACCGTCAACACACCGGTACCGAGCGCCGAACTGTTACCGACGGTCAGGGTGCCGGCATTCAGGGTGGTACCGCCGGCGTAGGTGTTGGTGCCGTTGAGGCTCAGGTTGGCCGCGCCGTCTTTCACCAGGCTACCGGCGCCAGCGACGGTTCCGGTAAGGCTCAGATCCGCACTGCCGCCCACATTGAGCGCCCCGGCGAGGTTGACCTGATTGTCCAAAGTGACGGCGGTATTAGTGTCCAGCGTGGTGCCCGCCGCTGCGTTCAATGCGCCGCTGCCCAGCGCGGTGTTGCTGCCGACAATCAGCTTTCCGACGTTGAGTGCGGTGTTGCCGAAGTAGGTGTTGGCGCCGTTGAGAATCAGGTCGGCGGGGCCACTTTTGGTCAACCCACCGACGCCGGAAACCACGCCCGCGAGGGTCAGCGCGTTGCTGCCGCCGACGGTCACGTTGCCGCCGAGGTTGACGTTGTTGGCCAGGCTCGTCGCGGTGCTGGCATCCAGCGTGGTGTTGTTGCCGGCGTTGAGCACGCCGGTGCCGAGGGCGGTGTTGGAGCCGACGATCAGTGTCCCGGCGTTCAGCGAGGTAGCGCCGGTGTAGGTGTTGTTGCCGGTCAGGGTCAGGGTCGAAGAACCGGTCTTGATCAGGTTGCTACCACCACTGATCACGCCGCCGAGGGTCAGCGGGTTGGCGCCGCCGGCAGTCAGGTTGGCGTTCAGGGCAATCGCGTTGTTCAGCTTCACGTTGGTGCTGCTGTTGAGCGTTGCGCCCGCGCCGCCCACGGTCAGCGTACCGGTGCCGAGTGCCGCGCCGTTGCCGACGGTCAGGCTGCCGGCGTTGAGCGCGGTGCCACCGGTGAAGGTGTTGGCGCCGTTGAGGGTCAGGTTGGCGGTACCGTTCTTGGTCAACTGGCTGGCGCCACTGATCACGCCACCGAGGGTCAGCCCGTTGCTGCCGCCGATCCCCAGATTGTTGTTGAGAATGACGTTGTTGTTCAGCGTCACCGCTGTATTGCTGTCGAGGGTCGCAGCGCCGCCGACGGTGATATCGCCGCTACCGAGCGCAGCATTGGCACCCGCCGTGATGGTGCCTGCGTTCAACGCAACAGCACCGAGGAAAGTATTGGCGCCGTTGAGAATCAGGTTGGCCGCGCCGTTCTTGGTCAGCCCGCCGCTGCCGCTGACCACACCACCGAGGGTCAGGTTGGCGTTGCCGGCGATGTTCAGGTTACCGCCAAGGGCGACCGCGTTGCTCAGCGCGACGGTGGTGCTGGCGTCGAGGGTAGTGCCCGCCGCCGTTGTCAGTGCGCCAGTGCCCAGCGCGGTGTTGCTGCCGACGATCAGCGTCCCGGCATTGAGCGTCGTGCCGCCGGAGAAGGTGTTGTTACCGCTGAGGGTCAGGTTCGCGGTGCCATTCTTGATCAGGTTGCCGGCACCGCTGATGACGCCGCTCAGGCCCAGCGCCTGGGTGCCGCCGAGGGTCAGATCCGCCGCCAGCGCGACAGCGTTGGCCAAGGTCACCGCGGTGGTCGCATCCAGCGTGGTGCCTGCCGCCGCGTTCAAGGCGCCCGTGCCGAGAGCGGTGTTGCTGCCGAGGAGCAAGCTGCCGCCGTTGAGCGCGGTGGTGCCGCTGTTGGTGTTGTTGCCGGTCAGGGTCAGGCTGGCGCTGCCGCTTTTGGTGATCGCGCCGGTGCCGGACACAATACCGGCCAGGGTCAGGGCATTGCTGCCGAGCACGTTCAACGCACCGGTGATGCCGACGTTGTTGGCCAGGGTCACGTTGCCGGTGCTGTCGAGGCTGGTGCCGGTGCTGGTGTTGAGGACTCCGGTACCCAATGCGTTGTTGTTGCCGACGCGCAAGGTCCCGGCGTTGAGGCTGGTGATCCCGGTGTAGGTGTTGCTGCCGTTGAGGGTCAGGCTGCCGCTGCCGGTTTTGGTCAGGTTGGCGGCGCCGCTGATCACCCCGCCCAGGGTCAGCGCACCGGTGCCGGTTGCGGTCAGGGTGCTGTTGAGCGTGATCGCGTTCGCCAGCGAAATGGGCGTCGTTGCCGAGATGCTCGAAGAGCCGCCAACCGTGATGCCACCGGTACTGAACGACTGGTTGTTGCCCACCAGCACCACACCGCCATTGAGCACGGTGTTGCCGGTGTAAGTGTTGATGCCGTTGAGGTTGAGCTGACCGCTGCCGATCTTGGTCAGGCCGCCGCTGCCGGAGATCACACCGTTGAGGGTCGTACCATTGATGCCCTGCAGGGTCAGGCCGCCGGCGCCCAGATTGATCTGGTTGGCCAGCGTCAAACCGGCATTGCTGGCCTGCAGGATCCCGCCGTTGGACGTCAGCACACCGCTGCCGAACGCCGCGTTGTCGTTGAACTGCGCGACACCGCCATTGAGCGTGGTCGCACCGCTGACCAACGGCCCCTGCAAGGTCCAGGTGCCGCTATTGAGGATCAGGTTGTTGAAGTTGACGTAGGTCGCGCTGGACGCCGTGCCGGTCCCGGTGGTGCCGCCGCCGAGGCCGATCGGGTTTTGCAGGATCAGCGTGTTGGTGCCCGCCGCGCCGCCATCGATCGTGCCGGTCGGGGCGAAGGTCAGGTTGATGCCAATCAGGCCCCCGAGACCGACGGAGACTTGCACACCGTCGCCGACGTTAACGCTGGAACCGGTGATCGCGTAGAAGGTGTTGGTGCTGCCCGCCCCCATCGACACACCGCCGGTGATGTTGCCGGCGTTGGTGAAGGTGTTGCCCGCCACTGACGTCTCGAACGCAATCCGGCCGTTGATCGTGCCGCTGGCACTGTTGGTCATGTTGACTTGTGAACCGCCGTACACCCCGACCACCGGGGTATCGGCCAGGGTGATGCCGCCGACCGACAGCCCGGTCGAGGTAATCGTACCGTCGTTGGTGATGGTCGTGGTGCCCGACACCGAGTTGTTCACGCCAATCCCCAGCCCGTCGATGCTGGTCAGGTTGAGGCCGAGCAGCATGCCGGTACCGCGAATGATCCCGGTGGCGTTGTTGACGATGCTCACCGTGCTGGTCGCGCCGGTACCGATGAACGCACCACCACTGAGGATCGAGACCAGGCCCAGCAAGGCCGGGTCGAGGGTACCGGAGTTGTTCAGGTTGATATTGGCCCCGGTCAGGTTGATGACCTTGCCACCCAGCGTCGCGTTCATCTGCGCCCCGGAGTTGACGTTGACCGTCAAGCCGCTGGTGGCGCTGCTGTAGTCATTGAGAAACAGCGGCAGCGTCGGGACGCCCGAACAGGTAATCGTCGAACCTGCCGCCGAGCATGTCGCGAGCGCCTGCTCGCTGACCCCACCGAACAAAAGTCCGGCAACGCTCAAGTGCACGGCAAGGGAAAGAGGGGAAAAACGCGAAACGAGGGCGACACCAAACCTTGCTTCCACGGGCTACTCCTTGTCGTGGCCAAATTCTTCCTTGAAGGCGTGCAAGTCGGGCTTATTCCACACGCGAATCAAGACTGCGACGGTCATCACAAAACCGCGTTATGGGTGACAAGCTAGTAGACGCCCCGCGATGAGGCACTGATTAAATGGTGTTAATACTTTAATACTACGGCCGTCTAAACCGCGGGTTTCGGCCCCTAAACACAGGACTCTGCCTAAACGACATCCCCCTGTAGGAGCTGCGGCACGCTGCGATCTTTTGATCTTGATCCTTAAAAACAAAATCAAAAGATCGCAGCATGCCGCAGCTCCTACAGGGGCGAACGGTGCGACTTGGTACGTGTTGTGCAAACGTTTGCGACCTGCCTATATCGGCTTTTTCGTAACAAAACCGTACAGACCCGCAGAACCCGGGCCTTGATCCGCAAAAAAGGACTTTGAATGCACGCTGCTTCCCTTCTTCGCGCCCCGTTTGCGCGCACGTTTGCTGTTTC
Source organism: Pseudomonas sp. IT-P260 (assembly GCF_949768395.1). NCBI lineage: Bacteria > Pseudomonadati > Pseudomonadota > Gammaproteobacteria > Pseudomonadales > Pseudomonadaceae > Pseudomonas > Pseudomonas sp. IT-P260. Next base: position 223,940 of record NZ_CATKPO010000001.1, on the reverse strand, counting down.
CCTGCTACTGACCGGCGTTACCGGAGTTCTCAGCCACAGCGCATTGGCGCAACCGGCGCTGCCCGACGAATCGGCCCAGGGCGAAGCCCTCAGCCCGGAAGCTGCCCCGGCGAAAAAAGGCGCGTATCTGTCGGACTGGTACAACCAGGACCTGACGTTGATCGGCAGCAAGGACATCAGCTTCGGCCCGCAACCGGCTGACGACATCTATCTGGAATACGAGTACTTCGGGCGCAAGGGGCCGTTCGAGCTGTACGGCTACGTCGACATTCCGAAGATTTTCAACATCGGCAACAGCCACGACAAAGGCGTGTGGGACCATGGCTCACCGGTGTTCATGGAGCACGAGCCGCGCATCTCCATCGACTACCTCGCCGGCCGCAGCCTGGCCATCGGCCCGTTCAAGGAATGGTACGTGGCGTTCGACTGGATCTACGATCACGGCAGCCGTAAAGAGAACCGCGCCAACACCCTGTACAGCGGCTTCGGCACCGACATCGACACCCATTCGCGGGTCAACCTGTCGGCCAACCTGTACGGGCGCTACCAGTGGGAAAACTACGGTGCGAGCAATGAGTATTCGTGGGACGGCTACCGCGCGCAGCTCAAATACATCGTGCCCATCGACAAATTCAGCAACGGCGCGTCGCTGACCTACATCGGTTTCACCAACTTCGACTTCGGCTCCGACATCCACAAGGACAACCCGGCACGCACCGCCAATGCCACGGTGGCAACCAACGTGTTGCTGTATTCGTTCACCCACTTGCGTTTCACCCTGGTCGGCCGTTATTTCCACAACGGCGGCAACTGGGAGGACGGCAGCGAGCTGAACTTCGGCGACGGCAATTTCCGCGCGCGCTCCAACGGTTGGGGTTACTACGCCGGCATCGGCTATCAGTTCTGAAATCAGGAGATTCTCATGCAAGCAATGACGCGTCTGACCCTGGCCGCTGCGGCCCTGCTCTCTTCCACGGCGTGGGCGGCGCAAGCGCCGATCCAGCCGAAAGTGGTGCTGATCACCATGTTCGCCCCCGAGGCGCAGCACTGGATCGAGCGCCTCGATCTGCAACAGGAAATCCGCGTGCCGGGCCTGTCCGCCGAGTACCCGACCGTGCGCTGCAATGCACAACAGGTGTGCCTGCTGACCACCGGCATGGGTCAGACCAACGCCGCTGCTTCAACCCTGGCACTGGCCCTGTCGCCGAAATTCGACCTGCGCAAAAGCTACTTTCTGATCGCCGGGATCGCCGGCATCAGCCCGAAACACGGGACCCTCGGCACCGCCGCGTGGGCGCATTACCTGGTGGAGTTCGGTACGCAATGGGAGCTGGATTCGCGTGATGCGCCGGCGAGCTGGCCGACCGGCTACCTGGGCATCAACACCAAGGGCCCGAACGAAAAACCGCCGCTGGACTACAAGACCGAAGTCTTCGAACTCAACCCGACACTGCAGGCCAAAGCCTTTGCCCTGAGCCACAAGGTCGAGCTGAGTGAAAGCAAGGAATCGGCGGCGTGGCGCCGGAAATACCCGTCGGCCCCGGCCAACCAGCCGCCAGTGGTTACGCGCTGCGACACGCTGGCTGGCAACACGTGGTTCTCCGGTACGCGCCTGAGCGAACGCGCCGAGGTCTGGACCCAATTGCTGACCGACAACAAGGGCGAGTACTGCACCACGCAACAGGAAGACAACTCGACCTATGAAGCGCTGCTGCGTGCCAGTCGCGAAGGTCTGGTGGATGTGCAGCGTCTGGCCGTGGTGCGTGCTGGCTCCGACTTCGACCGCCCTGCTCCGGGCGGCAGCGAAGTGGACAATCTGCTCAAGTACGCCGATCAGGGCGGCTTTGTGCCGGCGCTGGAAAACCTCTATCGCGCCGGCAATCCGCTGGTGCAGGACATTCTGAAAAACTGGTCGGCGTGGGAAAACGGCGTCCCGCAATCCTGAGTACAACACGGTAAAAAATGTGGGAGCGGGCTTGCTCGCGAATGCGCTGTGTCAGTCAATATTTGCTTCGCTGACACACCGCTTTCGCGAGCAAGCCCGCTCCCACAGTTGTTTTGTGGTGTCAGGGGATGAGAATTATCTTGTCGCCACTGCCTTGATTCACCTGCGCGTAGCTGTCCAACCCCTCCGCCAGCGGCACCTCCACCAACCCCTGCGGCAACGGCAACAGATCCTCATCAAAGAACCGCCCAAACTGCTCGAGCATCACCGCACAGGCTTGCACGCCGTACAGCAGCGAGTTGATCCCGACCACCGAACCGCCCTTGCGGTACAACGCCAATGCCGGCAATTGCACATGGCCGTCGACCGGTGCGGCGATGATCGCGATGCGCCCGAAGGCTGCCAATGCCGCGACCGAGGCCGGCAGCCAGAAACCGGTGGTGTCGAAGATCACGTCAGCGCCGCCGCTGTACACCGCGCTGACCTGCGTGCCGAGGTCTTCGGGCTTATCCAGCTGAATCGTCGGATAGCCCTGTGCCTGCAACGCCTTGACCTGCTCCGGCCGCCGCGCGGCCGCGAGGATCTGCGCGCCGCGCACCTTGGCCAAAGCCAACGCCGCTGTCGCCACCGCACCACCGCCGATCACCAGCAAACGGGTTTCAGCGCTCACCAGGCTGCGCTCCAACGCATCCCAAGCGGTGGTATAAGGCACGCCGAGGCTGGCCGCCTGAGCGAAGCTCAAGTGCGACGGTTTATGCGCCACGCCATTGGCCGGCAATTTGACGAATTGCGCGTGCGAACCATCGGCAAAAAAGCCCAGTTCGCGCCCGGTGCCCCAGACTTCCTGACCGAGCAACGCCTGCGGGCCTTCGACCACGACACCGGCAAAATCGCGCCCGGGAATCCGTGGCAATGTGGTGTAGGGAAACCGCCCGAGTACGTTCTTCACATCGCTGGGGTTCAGACCGGCGGCCTTGATTTCGACCAGCACGTCATCAGCGCCGGGCACCGGGGTCGGTACGTCGACGAAACGCAGGGAGGACAGATCGCCGGTTTTATCGAATTGCAGTGCTTTCATGAGGACATCCACCAAAGGAAAAAAAGGACATTCAGGACAACCAACCGGCGACCAGTTGCCGGCCCAGCGGCCACAGCTGCTCACCCGCGAGCATGCCCAGCAGCCCCACCAGCGCAATCGCCGGAGGTGCCGGGGAACGAAAATCCAGCGCGCCATAGAGCAGGCCGACACCGAGACCGATGCCCAGCGAAATCAGGTAGTTCATGGAAAACTCCGCCGCGTGAAAGGAATGGGCAGAGTCTAGGGAAGGATGGGCAGAGGTGTCGGCCAAGGACTTCTGAATTTCGGCCAAAAGACCGACATTCCCCTGTAGGAGCTGCCGCAGGCTGCGATCTTTTGACTTTGATTTTGAAAACAAGATCAAAAGATCGCAGCCTGCGGCAGCTCCTACAGGGTCGCGTTCAGGTGGTGGAGAATTGCGAAGGCGCCACCCCCAGTTCACGCCGGAACATGTCACTGAAACTGCTCGGTGAATACCCCAGCTCCCGAGCGATCGCATTCACCGGCACGCCCTGAATCAACTCGGCCACCGCCGTCGCCAGTTGCACCTGCCGCCGCCATTCGGCGAAGCCCATGCCGAGGCTGTCCTTGAACAGCCGCGCCAGCGTGCGCACGCTGGCTCCGGCGTTTTCCGCGTGCTGCTCGAATGGAATGTCCAGCGACGGCGCCGCCATCACCGCCTGGCACAAATTCATCAAACGCCGGTCGGAATCGTCGGGCAGCGGGATCTTCAATGGCGAGCGCCGGGCACGCTTGAGTTCCAGCAACGCCAGCCCGACCAAGGCGTCGTAATAAGCCGGCTCGCCGCTGTCACCCTGCTCCACCAAACCGACGATCAACTCACGCAGCAGCCCACCGACCTCGATCACCTGTACCGTCGCATCCAGCGTCGCCGCCAGCGCCGGGCGCAGGTAGATATTGCGCATCTGCAAGTCCGACACCACGCGAATCCCGTGGGGCACTCCAGGCGGCAACCACACCGCGCGCTGCGGCGGCACCACCAGCGCCTCATGCGGAGTCTCGACCCACATCACCCCGCTCATCGCATACAGCAACTGCCCCCAGACATGCTCATGCGGCTCAATGAACAAACCACGCGGATAGGTACGCGCCAGCGGTTGCACCGGCACATCGGTATCCGTCAGATCGGGGGGCGCGGCGAGGGCCATGGCGAGTATTCATTGGGGTTGGCGGAAGGCGCATGGTAACCAGTCGGTCACAGCGTCGCCAACGATAGATACCGTCGGACAATCCGAATGAATTTTCGCGACGCGCCGCGATCCTTCTAATACCACAGGGAGGAATACGGGCTTTATGAACAACGCAAAACTGTTTGTCATCGATTACACCCTTCACGGCACGCCTAAGTCGTTCATTATCCGCTCGGACAAAATGGACAACGCCGAGGCGTGGCACTGGGCAAGCTGTGATGCCGGCGTGGGTCGCATCCCGCGTTTCGGCCGGGAAAAAGTGCAAAAGACCAGCAAACCGATGGCGGAGAAATTCGGCGTGGAAAACGTCACATGGCGACCGGCGAGCTAGACTCTCGCCAGGCAATGGGGACTCTTTGGGGGCGTACACAATGACCAGCATCTTCAGCCCGGCGCATCTGGATTATGGCCTGGACACCCTTTTCGGACGTATCACCAGAAGCGTGGACTGTCAGGTGGGTCTTGAGGCTGTCGAAGACGACCCCTATCGCTTCGCCCTGCGCGTGCCGGCGCCGTTACCGGAGGACCTCGACCAGGCGAAAACCGTGGTGGTCAGGGTCGAAGGCCGGCGTCTGCAAGGCACGGTCCGCCATACCGAACGGCTGGATGATGAAAGCCTGAAACTGCAAGTGGAGCCTGATTAGGCTCCACTTTTTTTGCGCGCGGTTATTTGGGGTGGGCGCAATGGCAGCCTTTGCTTGAACACTCTTCACCGCCCTTGTGGTGGTGCGCGCAGGCTTCACAGCAATAGTGTTTGCCGTGCACGGCGTAGGCGTGGTCGCCTTCCTTGATGGTGCATTTGCAGTTGGGGCAGTCGCATTTTCTATCGGGCATGGGGGCAGACTCCTTTTTGGGTGGTTGTCTGGGCTTGTGGGATAAGCCGTGAATACCAGTGTAGGAGCTGCCGAAGGCTGCGATCTTTTGATCTGGTGTTTTTTGCGGGATTGGGTGTATATCCGTTCGTGCTGGCGATATTGGGTGAATATCTATTCGTGCTGGCGATATTGGGTGAATATCCGTTTCTTCGGGTGCTGCCGCTGGCGGTTTCGCTCTTACAGCGAGTCACCTTTTCCAGACGCCGAAAAGGTAACCCAAAAGGCTTTGCCCCGGCGTACGGCACTTCGCTTAGGCTCAGTGTTCCCTCGCTACGGTGCCCATCCGGGGGCATCGCCTACGGTTTGCTTCGCTGCACCTCCTCTCGATGTATGCGGCTTCGCCGCACGGCGCTGCGCGCCTACCCCCGGATGGACACCTTCGCTCGGCCTGCCGAAGGGGCTGAAGATCAAAAGCCACATCAAAAGCCAGAGCCAGAGCCAAAGCAGATCAAAAGATCACAGCCTTCGGCAGTTCCTACATGGGATTGGGTGTATTCAGTTGGAGATTGGTCGGCTGACAGGCCGCCTTCGCGAGCAAGCCCGCTCCCACAGTTGGGCCGGGTGCATCCGCAAGAGATTGGTCGGCTGTCAGGCCGCCATCGCCAGCAGGCTGACTCCTACAATTTAGAGAGCGTGCACCCCATGCGGCGAAGCCGCCCCACTCAACACAATGAGCGTTAGCTCGAGTAAAGCTTTTGATCTCAGGGCCCGTCGGCAGGCTGAGTGGAGGGATTTATCCGGGGGTGGGAGCGCAGCGACCGTTTGGCGCAGCCAAACACAGCGAGAGGAGGTGCAGCGAAGCAAACCGGAGGCGATGCCCCCGGATGAATCCCGCAGCGAAGGAACCCGAGCCTAAGCGAGGGCCGAACGTCAGGGTAAAGCCCTTTGGTTACTTTGGGGCGTTTGCCAAAGTGACCCGCCGTCAGGGCGGAACCCTAAGTGGCCGTTACCGCAGCAACGGATATTCACCCAAATCTCAACCAGAACGACGAACACTGCTGCGATACATAAAAACCAAAGCCAACCCCAGACAAACCATCGCCAACACCCGTGAAGACGAAAGCTCGATCGCCGGATTCCCCAGCCATCCAAAATTATCGATCAACATCCCCATCCCCAATTGCCCGACGATCACCGCAACAGTCGCCACCGCCGTACCCACGACAGGCACAGCACCGACCATGACCATCATGTAAACCACACCAAACAGCGCCCCGGTGAGCTGCCACTTCGGCACGTCCAAGAGGCTGACCGCCTGCGCCGGCTCAAAGAACAGAATCAACAATCCGGTGGTCACAGCCCCCACGACAAACGTCAGCAGACTACTGCGCAACACTCCGACCGTTTCACCCAGGCGTCCATTGATCGCCGCCTGCACACTCAACACCGCGCCAGCCAACACCACCACTGCCAACAAAATAACCAGACTCATCTCTTCAACCTCGCGCAATCAGAATCAATGCCACCACAATCAACACCAACGCCAGCCAGCGCTCGGCGTTGACCTTCTTGCGCGTCGCGCCGAACCAGCCGAAATGGTCGATCAGTACACTCTTGCCGACCTGCCCCGAGAGAATCGCGATCATCGTCATCGCAATCCCGATATGCGGCGTCGCCAGGGTCAGCACCACCACGTACATCGGTCCCAGAAATCCTCCGATCAACTGCCAGCGCGGCAGCTCGGTCAGCGCCGGGCCCTTTTGCGGCCCTGCGAACAACAGCAGCAAAAACAGAATCGCCGAACCCACGCCGAAGATGCTCAAGGTCGCCCACAGATGCCCGACTTGCTCACCCAATGGCCCAAGCAATCCGGCCTCCACCGACAGGCCCATGCCGGCCAGAATGACCAGCGGCAATAACAACAAGCGCAGCCCCGACCGGGTCGCCGGTGCCACCCCACTTACTTCATCCAGCGTTTGCATATTCAAATTCCCCTGCAAGTAAACGATGGTGCGGATTATCGGCTGGCGCCGCTGTGCGATAAATGGGAGCATCCAGACAACACTTTTGCGCAACTCGCACAACAGGACAGATTCATGCACGGGCTAAACGAACTGGGATTCAAGACGTTGAGGCTGTTTGTGGCGGTACTCGACCACGGCAGTTTCTCTGAAGTCGCCCGTCGCGAGGGCGTGGCGCCCTCTTCGATCTCGCGGCAGATCCAGTTGATGGAGCAGGCGCTGAACCAGCAATTGCTCTACCGCCACACCCGTGCCGTGACGCCGACCGAAGCCGGACGCATGCTCGGCCACCATGCGCGGCTGGTGCTGGTGCAACTGGAAGAAGCCGAACAGGCGCTGCAGGAGCAGCAAAGCGAACCCACGGGGCTGGTGCGCATCAATGCGCCGGTGGTGTTCGGCCAGCGTCACCTGACGCCGTGGCTGGGAAAATTGTGTGCGCGCTATCCGAAGCTGCAACTGGACATCCAGCAGACCGACCATTACGTCGACCCGCTGCAGGAAGGTGCCGACCTGCTGTTTCGCATCGGCCCGCTGCACGATTCAAGCATGCAGGCGCGGATTCTGGCACCGCACAGTTTTCAGGTCGCCGCCAGCCCGACCTATCTGCAGCGCCACGGCACCCCGCAACACCCGGAAGATCTGGCGCAGCACCAGTGCCTGGCCTACAAAGGCGCAACCGGTCAGCAGCGCTGGTTCTTTCGTCAAGGTCAGGGCGACTGGACGCCTTACTCGGTCAAAGGCCCGATCACTGGCAACCACGCCGACACCCTCACCCAGGCCGCCGAACAAGGCCTGGGGCTGGTGATGTTTCCGTCGTGGCTGATTGGTGAGGCGGTGCGTGAAGGCACGCTGGTGCCGGTGTTGCGCGAGTATCAGGTGTCCAACAGTCTGGAGCCGCAGCAGATTGCGGTGCTGTGGCCGGGTAGCCGGCGACTGTCGGTGAAGGTGCGTACGGTGATCGACTTCTTCATCGAATGTTTCGGCGAAGTCCCCTACTGGGACAGACCCTGAGCCTTACACCGCCCCCCGTGTAGGAGCTGCCGAAGGCTGCGATCTTTTGACTTTGATCTTTTAACGCAAGATCAAAAGATCGCAGCCTTCGGCAGCTCCTACACGGTTTGTCTAAAACATTAAATTCGGAACTGGCCCACCAGCTTGCCCAACCGCTGCCCCAGCTCCGCCAGACTGCGCGAAGTCTGCGCGCCCAACTGGGTCTCATCCGCCACGCTGTCCACCGCCACGGCGATCTGATGCACGCTGCGGTTGATCTCTTCGGCCACCGCCGTCTGCTCTTCCGCCGCACTGGCGATCTGCGCGTTCATCGAATTGATGGTCGCGATCAGCTCGGCCATCGCATCCAGCGACGCGCCAGCCTGATTGGCTTGCGCCGAGGTGCCATCGCCCGCCTCGCTGGAGCGGCGCATCGCCTCGACCGCCGACTGTGTGCCGGCCTGCAAGCGATCGATCATGCCCTGAATTTCCTGGGTGCTGATCTGCGTGCGGCTGGCCAGCGCCCGCACTTCGTCCGCCACCACCGCAAAGCCACGCCCGGCCTCCCCGGCCCGCGCCGCCTCAATTGCCGCGTTCAATGCCAGCAGGTTGGTCTGTTCGGCAATCGAGCGGATCACTCCGAGCACGCCTACAATCGACGACACGTCTTGCTGCAGGCTGTCGAGCGATACGCCGCTGCTGCGAATGTCATCCACCAGCGCATGAATCTGTTTGATGCTGCCAGCCACCACGCGCTTGGCGCTCTGGCCTTCCTCGTCGGTCTGCTGCGCGGCCACCGCGGCGTTCTGCGCGCTTTTGGCGACTTCCTGGGCGGCGGCGGACATTTCGTTGATCGCCGTGGCAACCTGATCGGTCTCGTGACGCTGACGCTCCATCGCCTGATCGGAACGCTGGGCCTGATCCGACACTTGGGTCACCAGGCCGGTCAGTTGCGTGGTCATCTCGGTGATCTGTCGCACCAGGCCGTGGATCTTGTCGACGAAGCGGTTGAACGAGCCGGCCAGTTCGCCGAGCTCATCCTGGCTGCTGATGTTCAGCCGGCGGGTCAGATCGCCCTCGCCTGCGGCGATGTCGTCGAGGTTGGCTTTCATCAGGTTCAGCGGCCGCAAAATGGTGTTGGCCAACAGCATGCCCGCTGCGGCGATCACCAACAGCACCAGAACGGCCACGCCGACGATGCTGAGAATCACGCCTTGCATACGCTCCTGCACTTGCGCCTCGACCACCGCCACTTGCGCTTCAATGCCGTCGAGGTTGACCGACGTGCCCACCGCCATGTCCCACTTCGCCAGGTATTCGGTGTAGCCGAGTTTCGGCACCAGCACATTGGCATTGCCCGGTAGTGGCGAGCTGTATTGCAGATAGTGGGTGCCGTCCTTCGCTACGCTCACCAGGCCGCGATTGACGTAAACCCCGTTGGGGTCGCGGTTGTCCTTGAAGCTTTTGCCCACACCTTCCGGATCATTGGCCTTGAACAGGCGCACGGTCTCGGAGTCGTAGCCGAAGAAGTAGCCGTCCTTGCCGTAGCGGATGCCCGACAGCAATTTGATCGCCTGCGCCCGCGCCGCGTTATCACCGGGGGCGGCCGCGTCGTACAGCGGTTTGATCGTGGTCATCGCCACGGCGACGTAACTTTGCAGCGTGGCCTTGGCGTCGGCGAGCAGGCGTTCGCGGGTCTGCTCGACCTCGGTGTGCGCCTGCTGCTGAAGGATGAACAGCGTGGTCAGGCTGATGACCAGCGCAAAGAGCAGCACCGGCAGGACGGCAAGGGACAGGACTTTGGCCTTGAGACTCAAGCGCATTGGGGGGCTCACTCTTTTGGTTTTATTGGCGTGGTTAAAGGCGTTAACGGCACGCGCAAGCAAAAGTTGAGTCTGGAGAAAGACCTGTTATCCCTGTGGGAGCGAGCCTGCTCGCGAAGGCGTCGTGTCAGCCAGCCTGTTTTTAGCTGACACACCACTTTCGCGAGCAGGCTCGCTCCCACAAGCAATTGGCGGGTTTAGAGGACCATCGCCGCCACCCAGCCAAACGCCAGCAGCGGCAGGTTGTAGTGCAGGAAGGTCGGGACCACGGTGTCCCAGATGTGGTGATGCTGGCCGTCGATGTTCAGGCCGGAAGTCGGGCCCAGCGTCGAGTCCGAGGCGGGCGAACCGGCGTCACCCAGGGCTCCGGCGGTGCCGACGATGCAGACAATCGCCAGCGGGCTGAAACCCAGTTGCACGCACAGCGGCACGAAAATCGCCGCCAGAATCGGCACCGTGGAGAACGACGAACCGATGCCCATGGTCACCAGCAGCCCCACCAGCAACATCAACAGCGCACCGATGCCCTTGCTGTGATTGATCCACGACGCCGACGATTCGACCAGGGTCTGCACTTGTCCGGTGGCCTTCATCACTTCGGCGAACCCGGACGCGGCAATCATGATGAAACCGATCATCGCCATCATCTTCATGCCTTCGGTGAACAGGTCATCGGTCTCACGCCACTTGACGATGCCGGACACCGAGAAGATCAGGAAACCGACCAGCGCCCCGATAATCATCGAGTCCAACAGCAGTTGCACAATGAACGCCGCCGCAATCGCCACACCGGCGATCATCAGGCTCAGCGGGTTGTACTGCACGGCCACTTGCTCGACCTGCTCGATTTTCTGCAGATCATAGACGCGCTTCTTGCGGTAGCTGATGAACGCCATGGCCAGGCCGAACAGCATGCCCAGCGCCGGAATGCCCATGGCGTGGGTGACGTTGATGCCACTGATGTCGACGCCGCTGCGCGCGACGTTGGCCAGCAGGATTTCATTGAGGAAGATGTTGCCGAAGCCCACCGGCAGGAACATGTACGGAGTGATCAGGCCAAAGGTCATGACGCAGGCGATCAACCGGCGATCGAGTTGCAGCTTGGTCAACACATATAACAGTGGCGGCACCAGCAGCGGAATGAACGCAATGTGGATCGGCAGAATGTTCTGCGAGGCAATCGCCACCACCCAGAGCAGGCCGATCAGCAGCCATTTGACGCTGCCGCCCCCGGTCGCGTGTTGCCGATCGACCATCGCCAGCGCCTTGTCGGCCAGCGCATGGGCCAGACCGGACTTGGCAATCGCCACAGCGAACGCGCCCAGCAATGCGTAGGACAAGGCCACGGTTGCGCCGCCACCCAGACCGCTGTTGAACGCCTTGAGCGTGGCGTCGATGCCCAAACCACCGGTCAGGCCACCGACCAGCGCACCGACGATCAGGGCGATCACCACGTGCACACGGGACAGGCTGAGGATCAGCATGATGCCGACCGCAGCAATCACTGCATTCATTTCACTACCTCAAAAACACTGCGATGAAATATCACCGCCAGACAGGATGAGTCCGCCAACGGTTAACCGGCGGATTGGCAAAGAGGGTCTTATTAGAAGGGCGCGCACTGTGCCGCAGAGTGGCGATGGTGTCAAAGCAACCGAATGTAACAACCGATGAACCACCCTGTAGGAGCTGCCGAAGGCTGCGATCTTTTGATCTTGTTTTTAAAAAATCAAAATCAAAAGATCGCAGCCTTCGGCAGCTCCTACAGGGGATTGGTTGCATGCGGCAATCGGTCATATTGCACTTGAACAATAAAGAAAGCCGCAACGCGGCCGTTACAGTGCAAAGTCTCAGATATTTATCGAATAAGGACGTCTCCATGTCGCTCAGACAACTTTCCATTCAATGGAAAATCACCCTGCTCGCCGGCCTGTGCCTGGCGGGCATCGTGACCCTGCTGGTGGGTCTTTCGCTGTACCGCATGGAGCACAGCTCCGAGCTGGTGAAGGCGTCGAGCATGGAGATGCTGACCGAGTCGGCCCAGGCGCGCATTGAATCGCAAGGTGAGGTGCAGGCCGCCGGGATTCGCCAGCAGTTCATGGACGCCTATCAGTACGGTCACGGTTTTTCGCGTCAGGTGCTGTTCCTGCGCGAGCAGGCCGAGAAGCGCTTCCTCGATGCTTTTGACCTGCGCGAAGACATGACCCGTCAGGTCAAGTCCGCACTGCAGGCCAACCCGGACCTGCTCGGTCTGTCACTGGTGTTCGAAGCCAACGCCTTGGATGGCAAGGATGAACTGTTCGCCGGTCAGGCCGAGCTGGGCAGCAACGACAAGGGCCGCTTCGCCTTGTACTGGTCGCAGCCGACTTCGGGCAAAGTCACCTCGATGGCCCTGCCGGAAAGCGACATGACCGACACCAGCACCGGGCCCAGCGGTCAGGCGGCCAACGCCTGGTTTACTTGCCCGCGCACCACGCTCAAACCGTGCGTGATCGAACCGTACTTTTATGTGATCGACGGCCAGAACGTGCTGATGACCAGCATCGTCTTCCCGCTGATGGTCAACGGCAAAGTCATCGCCTCGCTGTCGGTGGACATCAATCTCAACAGCCTGCAGGCGATCAGTCAGGGCGCGAGCAAAAAACTCTACGACGGCCAGACCGCCGTGAGCATCATCAGCCCCACCGGCCTGCTCGCCGGTTACAGCCCGGATGCGAGCAAACTGAGCAAGCGTCTGGATGCCGTGGACACCGTCAGCGGCGCCGAACTGCTGCGTCAACTCGGCGCCAGCAGCAGCGTCAGCAGCCTGCACAGCAACGGCCAGTTGAAAGTGCTGTCGCCGTTCCAGCCGATCCCCGGCGGCCCGGCGTGGGGCGTGTTGCTCGATGTGCCGGAAAAGGTGCTGGTCAGCCGCGCCGAAGCACTCAAGCAGCAACTGGATGCGAGCAACCACTCCGGCACCCTGATCGAACTGAGCCTCGGCGTGCTTGCTGCGCTGATCGGCCTGCTGCTGGTGTGGCTGATGGCGCGCAGTGTGACCAGACCGATCCTCGGCGTGGCCAACATGCTTGAAGACATTGCCAGTGGCGAAGGCGATCTGACCCGCCGCCTGGCCTACGACAAAAAAGATGAACTCGGCCAATTGGCCGGCTGGTTCAACAAGTTCCTCGACAAGTTGCAACCGATCATCGCCGAAGTGAAACGCTCGGTGCAGGACGCGCGCAACACCGCCGACCAATCCTCGGCCATCGCGACTCAGACCAGCGCCGGCATGGAGCAGCAATACCGTCAGGTCGATCAGGTCGCCACCGCGTCCCACGAAATGAGCGCCACCGCGCAGGATGTTGCGCGCAGTGCTGCGCAAGCCGCCGAAGCGGCCAAAGACGCCGACCGCGCCACCCGTCAGGGCCTGACTGTGATCGACCGCACCACCGCGAGCATCGACACCCTCGCCGCCGACATGAGCGCGGCGATGGTTCAGGTCGAAGGGCTGGCGGCCAACAGCGAGAAGATCGGTACGGTGCTGGAAACCATCCGCGCCATCGCCGAACAGACCAACCTGCTGGCGCTCAACGCGGCGATCGAAGCAGCGCGTGCCGGCGAAGCCGGGCGTGGTTTTGCCGTGGTCGCCGACGAAGTGCGCAACCTCGCCCGCCGCACGCAGGAGTCGGTGGAAGAAACCCGTCAGGTCATCGAACAACTGCAGACCGGTACCCAGGATGTGGTCGGTTCGATGGGCAACAGCCATCGTCAGGCTCAGGGCAGTGTCGAACAGGTCGGGCAAGCGGTCACCGCACTGCGCCAGATCGGCGACGCGGTGACAGTGATCAGCGACATGAACCTGCAGATCGCCAGCGCGGCGGAAGAACAGAGCGCGGTGGCCGAGGAGATCAACAACAACGTCGCGACCATTCGTGACGTGACCGAATCGCTGTCCGGACAGGCCAATGAGTCGGCGCGGGTGAGCCAGTCGCTGAACAGCCTGGCGAATCAGCAGCAGAGTCTGATGGATCAGTTCCGGGTCTGACGGCCCATTGCCAAACCCAATGTGGGAGCGAGCCTGCTCGCGAAAGCGGTATGTCAGTCAGCGATGATGTGTCTGATCCAGCGCATTCGCGAGCAGGCTCGCTCCCACAGGGGATTGGTGGTGTTTGGGTGATCAGCGTTTAGGCAACTCGATCACCACCTTCAGCCCGCCCCACTCACTCTCGCCCAACACCAGCACTCCGCCCCATGTCTCGACGATATCCCGCACAATCCCCAGCCCCAGGCCATGCCCGTCAGTCTGCTCATCGAGCCGCGTGCCACGGCTGAACACCTGAGTGCGTTGCTCCTCAGGAATCCCCGGCCCGTCATCTTCAACGCTCAGGGCGTAACCGTCAGTCCGTTCGATCACGCTCAGACGCACCTCGGCATCCGCCCATTTGCAGGCGTTATCCAGCAGGTTGCCGAGCAGCTCCAGCAAGTCCTCGCGATCCCACGGTAATTGCAGCCCCGGCGGCGCGACGTAGCTCAGCGCCAGATGCTCGCCGTGGATCATGTTCAGCGTCGCCAGCAGTCCCGGCAGTTCCGCATCACAGTCGAACAGCGCACCGGGCAGCGCATCTCCGGACAACCGTGCGCGATTGAGTTCGCGATTGAGCCGCTGTTGCACCTGCTCCAGTTGCTCCTTGAGGATTCGGCGCAACTCCGGATGGGCGTCGAGTTTCTCGCTCGACGCCAGACTCAAAAGCACCGCCAACGGCGTTTTCAGCGCATGCCCCAGATTGCCCAGCGCATTGCGTGAACGCTTGAGGCTGTCTTCGGTGTGCGCCAGCAAATGGTTGATCTGCGCCACCAGCGGCTCCAACTCGACCGGCACCTGATCGTCCAGTTGCGAGCGCTGCCCCTGCTGCAACTGGGCGATCTGCTCGCGGGCGCGCTCCAGCGGCTTGAGCGCGCGACGCACCGTCAACCGTTGCAGGATCAGAATCAGCAGCAAGCCGGCCAGGCCCAGCCCGAGGCCGATCTGGCGCATGCGCTGGAAACTCTCGCGCACCGGGGTGTAATCCTGGGCGACGCTGATGGAGATTGACTGCCCCAAACGCCGATAATCCGAACGCAACACCAGCAACTGCTGACCGTCCGGGCCCAGTTGCAGGTTGCTGTGCAGTCCAGGATGGTCAAGCAGCGGCAAGTCCTGATCCCACAGCGAACGCGAGCGCCAGTGGCTGTCGGCAAAATCGATGCGGAAGTAATGCCCGGAAAACGGTCGCTGATAGGCCGGCGACAGGTGCCGCTCATCCAGTTGCAAACCTTGCGGGCCACGCACCAGCGCCACCAGCAGGCTTTCGCTGTCGTTGCGCAGGCCGGCTTCGAGATAACGCTGCAAACCGACTTCGAACAACCACAGGCTGGTTTGCGCCAGCACCACGCCGACGATCACCATCACGCTGATCAAACCCAGGCTCAAACGGCGCTGGATTGACCTCACGAAGCCTGCCCGCCGAACAGGTAACCCTGGCCGCGCCGGGTTTCGATCACCGATTTGCCGAGCTTGCGCCGCAGGTGGTTGACGTGGACTTCGAGGACGTTGGAGTCACGCTCGGTCTCGCCGTCGTAGAGGTGCTCGGCGAGGTGGGTTTTCGACAGGATCTGTTCCGGGTGCAGCATGAAATAACGCAGCAGGCGGAATTCGGCGGCGGTCAGCTGAATCTCGCTGCCGTCGCGAATCACGCACTGGCGACCTTCGTCCAGATGCAGGCCGGCGGCCTTGAGTGTCGGCTGGTTGGCCTGGCCCTTGGAGCGGCGCAGCAACGACTGCACCCGCAGGTGCAGCTCTTCAGGGTGAAACGGTTTGGTCAGGTAATCATCGGCGCCGGCCTTCAGGCCTTCGATGCGCTCGGCCCAGGAATCGCGGGCGGTAAGGATCAACACCGGCGTCGACAGGCCACCGGCACGCCATTGCGCCAGCACCTCCAGCCCGGGAACGCCGGGCAGACCAAGGTCGAGAATGATCAGGTCATACGGCTCGCTGCTGCCCTGATACACCGCATCGCGCCCGTCCGCCAGCCAGTCCACCGCGTAGCCTTGGCGCTGCAGGCCGGCGATCAATTCGTCAGCCAGCGGCACGTGGTCTTCCACCAGAAGCAAACGCATCGGTCAATCTTCCTTGTCTTTAACTAATTCGCCAGTATCGGCCTTCAGGTGCAACTCCCGGGCGACACCTTCGACGGTCAGCAACTCGACTTCATAAATGTAGACGTCGTGTTTTTCTTCCAGCTCGACTTCCAGCAGTTTTGCGCCGGGGTAACGGTCCATCGCCTGCTGCAGCACTTGCTCAAGCGGCAGGATCACGCCCTGCTTGCGCAGATCAAGCGCTTCATCCGGACCGAGATCGCGGGCCATGGCCGTCGAGCAACACATAACCAGCGCCAACGCCGTGCGGCGGGTGGCGCGAACATTAACCTTCATTACGTATCCTGATGATCCTTGAGAACTTGCCCAGTCACGGCGTCTAATTCCAGATCCCACTCCAGCCCTTGCGGGTCACGCATTTCGATCTGGTAGATGTACTTGCCGTACTGCTCTTCCAGCTCGGTATCGGTGATGGTCGACCCTGGATGTCTGGCCAGCGCCGTGGCGTTGAGCTTCTCGAAGGAGACGATAGTACCAGCGTCGCGCAGGCGCAGGGATTCGTCGGGGCCAAGATCGCGGGCATGGACGAGGCTGGCGGTCAGGCCGATGATCGAGGCAATGGACAGGGCAGTCAGGGTTCTCATGGATGTCTCCGTATTTTTATGTGCAGCTACGGTGGGCACCATAGCGGGATCAACTTAACTGAAACTGAATTGCCATCATTGCCCCTGTAGGAGCTGCCGCAGGCTGCGATCTTTTGATCTTGCCTTTAAAAATCAAAAGATCGCAGCCTGCGGCAGCTCCTACAGAGATCGGTAACATGTGCTTATAATTGTTCGCTTGCTAACGATCGAGACCGGTATGACTGCCATTCACATCAAGTTCCCCGCCCTCACCCTCAAGGCCGGCCCGCGGGCCATGGCGCGCATTCGTGCCGAAGGCCTGAACGCCGCCGACGTCGGCACCCTGCCCGGTGCGGCCGGAGGGCCGAAGGCGCTGGGGATTCAGGGGCTGGACCTGGCGTTGTTCGGCGAATGGCTGCCGAGCGCGCCGCGTGAGCGCTCGCTGATCGGCGCCTCGGTCGGTTCCTGGCGCTTCGCCAGTGCTTGCCTGCCGGACGCGGCCGAAGGTATTCGCCGCCTCGGCCAGTTGTACGCCGATCAGAATTTCAACAAAGGCGTGACCATGGCCGAGATCAGCGCGAGCTCGCAGCGCATGCTCAATGACCTGCTCGACGGCCGCGACGCCAGCATCCTCAACAATGCCGACTACCGCCTGAACATCATGGTCGTGAAAAGCCACGGGCGCCTGGCCGATGATCACCGCGGACGCCTCGGCCTGGCGCTGGGTTCGGTGATCGCCGATAACCTGCGCGGCCGCGCGCGGCTGTCGCGGCACTTCGAACGCCTGATCGTTCACGACCCGCGCCTCGCCCCACCGGTGAATGCGTTGAATGACTTTCCGTCGCGCTTTGTCGCGCTCAATACGGGCAATCTGCGCCAGGCGCTGCTGGCGTCCGGTTCGATCCCGATGGTCATGGAAGGCGTGCGCGACCTGCCGGGTGCCGGTGCCGGCACCTTCCGCGACGGCGGTCTGCTCGACTATCACCTCGACCTGCCCTACAGCGGCGATGGCATCGTGCTCTATCCGCACTTCACCGACCGGGTGATCCCGGGCTGGTTCGACAAGACCCTGCCTTGGCGCCGCGCCTCGGTGGAGCGCTTGCAGGACGTGCTGTTGCTGGCGCCGTCGAAGGACTATCTGGCGCGCCTGCCCTACGGCAAACTGCCGGATCGTAACGACTTCAAGCGTTTCATGGGCGATGCGCCGAGTCGGCAGAAATACTGGCACGCGGCGATGGATGAAAGCCGCCGCCTGGGCGACGAGTTTCTCGAACTGGCGGCCAGCGGTCGCCTCGCCGAGCGCTTGCTGACCCTTTAGTCAGTGTTTTCCCGCATCGCCAAACACAAGCTGGTAAACTCGCCGCCTGCCCGAATCGCTGCGGCGAACGCCACCTGAACAGAGCCGAAATCACTGTGGAAATCTTCAAAGAGTTTACTTTCGAATCCGCCCACCGCCTGCCGCACGTCCCGGACGGCCACAAGTGTGGACGCCTGCACGGTCACTCGTTCAAGGTGGCGATTCACCTGAGCGGCGACCTCGATCCGCACACGGGCTGGATCCGCGATTTCTCCGAGATCAAGGCGATCTTCAAGCCGCTGTACGAGCGTCTGGATCACAACTACCTGAACGACATTCCTGGCCTGGAAAACCCGACCAGCGAAGTGCTGGCCAAATTCATCTGGAATGAAATGAAGCCACTGCTGCCGGAACTCAGCGCGATCCGCATTCACGAGACCTGCACCAGCGGTTGCATCTATCGCGGTGAATGATCCAACACAAATCCCCTTGTAGGAGCTGCCGCAGGCTGCGATCTTTTGATCTTGTTTTTAAAGATCAAGATCAAAAGATCGCAGCCTGCGGCAGCTCCTACACAGGGAATGGTGTTTTGTCAGGAAAATAGAGAACAGCCTTCACGGCTGTTTTTTATGCCTATGCTTTTTGGCTCAACCCCGTCAAGAGGACAGGCCGATGACAGGCTGGCTGCTGGATCAGGTCTTCGATTTCAATGGGCATCCGGTGCGCCACGCCGTGCGCGGTGACGGCCCGCCGCTGGTGTTCGTGCATGGCACGCCGTTTTCATCGTACGTGTGGCATCGCATCGCGCCGCATTTCTTTGCCAGTCACCGGGTGCATTATTTCGACCTGCTGGGTTACGGACGCTCCGCACAACCGGACGCCGACGTTTCCCTCGGCGTACAGAATCAACTTCTCGCGCAGTTGCTCGATCACTGGAATATCCAGCGCCCGGACGTGGTCGCCCACGATTTCGGCGGCGCCACCGCATTGCGCACGCATTTGCTCAATGGCAAGGACTACCGCAGCCTGACGCTGATCGATCCGGTGGCGCTGACGCCATGGGGATCGCCGTTCGTGCAGCATGTGCGCCAGCATGAAGCGGCATTCAGTGGTCTGCCGGATTACATTCAGCGCGCGATCGTCCCGACTTACATTCGCGGGGCGATTCACCGCGACATCCCCGACGCTGAACTGGCGCCCTATGTGCAACCGTGGCTCGGCGATCCCGGGCAAGCGGCGTTCTATCGGCAGATCGCGCAGATGGACGAGCGCTACACCCGCGAAGCCGAACCGCTGTACCCGAGCATCCGCTGCCCGGTGCAGATTCTCTGGGGCGAAGCCGATCAGTGGATTCCGATCGAACGGGGTCGGGCGTTGCACCAGATGATTCCTGGCGCGCTATTTCACTCCATCGCCAACGCCGGCCACCTGATCCAGGAAGATGCACCGGAAGCGATCGTCGCCGCATTGCTGCGATTTCTTTGACGCGCGGCGTCCGCGTCCCGGAATGGCGCAAGTGCACAAAGTCAAAACCACTCATATAGAGTCGCTAAATGCCGAAAAAACAGTGTTCCAAGATGCACCATCAACGCACCAATTTCATGCCTATCCCTGCGCATGTGCGAATCAAAATCCCAGCTTTCGATTGTGTCAAAAAGCATTAACTTCACCATTTAGAGCCAACCCTTCAATCCATGTATGAAGCCCCCGTTTAATGACATGCCGAGATTTAGACGTCCCTGACTTTTCAAGAATATCTTTCAATATGGGTGAATGAGTTACAACCCAAATCTGCGATCGCTTGCTGGCAGAACTAATCAAACCAGCCAACGACCTGAGCATATCGGGATGCAAACTGTTGTCAGGCTCATTCAAAACAATGAATGGAGGCAAAGAACTGGATGTCAGCGCAACAGCTAGGCAAATATATTGCAAAGTACCATCAGACAGTTCCCACGCATTGCTCGTGCGATTACTTTGAGGAAAGCGAAGTCCAAAAGAAACGGTACGTTCCGGCCTGGAAATCTCCAAAATCGCCCCTCCGAATGTATTCGCAATCAACTCTTCAACAACATCGAGATCTTGAACTATATATTTCTGCGTCGCCAGAACCGCAGCGAGATTTGCTCCAGACGAATGAAGTACGGTGTCACTAACTGCGTAGCAAGGCTTGCGAATGGGCGACTCAATATCAGTCCTGAAACCGTGATAAAAACGCCACCCCATAATTTCATGTTTGATACGTAACACCTCTGGAAAACGCTCTGCATCCGTGAGAGAGCTTAATGCCGTCGCAGAGGGGAATAGTCGAATAGCATTCGACATGTCGAGAACGGCCATTTCTCGATCCATCACCTTCAAGAAACCATTTTCTCGGAACATCAGAGTATGACTTTTCCGTCCATTATGAAAAATAAGTTTTTCGGTTTTGATTTGAGGTTCAAACTCAAAACCATCGCCCAATACAATCTTTTCTCCAAAAGCGGTTTTTTGCGGCACAAGTCCCGCTGTGATTCCGTAACTGTAATAGCCATCATCATCTGAAAAAATCGAGAAACGCACTTCAAAAATAATTTTTGAACGCTCGGCATTGCGCGTTGAACTCTCCGAAAGGATCGACTGCATGCCACCCTCCCGAACGATAAACCTCGAAAACTCTCCCGTTGCAGCAGCCTGCACAAGCTTGAGTGCATTATATAAATTAGTTTTCCCAACTCCATTTGCACCATGAAAAATATTCAAACCATCAAGATTCAAAAACACATCATCAACAGAGCGGTATCCTTTAATTGAAACAGACAATATTCTCACAATTAAAGCTCCTCACAAAATTCGCCATTAAACGAGACCACTCGATCAGCCAACTTTAATATCGACTCTCGATGAGCAACAACGATAACAATATTAGACGCATTATATTCTTTGATATTTGAGATCACTGTTCGCTCAGCAACCTCATCAAGGAATGCCGTGCTCTCGTCAAAAACGACGACCTTATGGTCTCGCAAAAAACTTCTTGCCAAGGCAAGACGTTGACGCTCGCCTCCCGACAACATTAACCCCCTGTCTCCAATTTCCGTATCCAGCCCGGATGGCAAGCCTTTTAGGAACCCACCAAGGTCAGCAAGTTTTAAAACTGCTTCTAATCTTTCATCAGGTGCATTTTGATCAGCGATTCTTAGATTAAATCTTAACGACCCGTTGAATAAACCAACCTCTTGGGATACGAAAGAAAACCTAGAATAGAAGTCTTGATCAGACAAATCTTCTATCGCAACACCACCATATTTGATTAAACCAGAAGAGGGTGTATAGAGCCGCATCAGCAACTTGACAATTGTCGACTTACCCACACCAGATGGACCGGTGATCGCAACTACTTCACCTGGAATAAATCGGATTGACAAATCGTGCAGCACCTTTTCTGTAGGTCGCTCAGGGTAAGAAAAGCGAACATTAGAAAATTCTAGGTGATGACTAATATTCGGAAGCTGATTACCTTTTCCAACATGCCGAACTTCACAAGCGTCGAGATGTTTTAGTAAGGGTGCAAAGCCACCGAGTGATTCAATCATGCTACCAATACTTTTCAAAAGAGCATCGTATGGCTGACACACCTGAAACATATAGGCTGCAACCATTACAAAATGACCAACACTTATCTCTTCGGAAAGCAACCTTAGTGAAGACTCATAAAGAACAACAAAAAAAACAAGCGCAAAAATACATACCCTAAAAACTTCTAGACAAGTACTTTTCCTATAAAAACCCAACCAAGACTGATAAACACCTTCTTGATCTTCACGAAAAAAACGCAACAGAAATTCATCGGCCAAATATATACGTATCGTCTCAATATTCGAAACAATTCCATGAATGGCTTTTGAACTTCCCATCTCTTTTAATATCACAACCTTGAACAACTCTGACAAGCGCCCGATCATTGAAGAGCTAAGAATTGCATACGTAAAAACATATAAAAAAATCATGAACATTACGAAAAAATCTTTAAAAAAACCCAACACAACTAACGATACGAGTATTTGAACGATAGAGGGTAGTACACTAACCAGCATTGATCGAATTGTGTTATCCATACTCGCCGAAGCACATTGCAGCACCTGCGCCAGCTGCGCCGGGCCTTTTATAAGGCTCTCACATGCAGACAAACGAATAGATCTCTTAATGAACATCTCGCCAAGATTTATATTCACCCGCTGGATAAACATCATTGTCATTACATCAGACAAATGAGAAAACACCTGAGATATAAAAACAACGCCAACTACCAAACTCAAAAACATCAGAAACTGGTCATGATTACCTGATGCAACCGCAAGCATCCTCTGCAAAAATAAAGGTACGAGACCAAAACCTATCGCGGTAAGGAAAATCAACACTACTAAAAAGGCCAAACGACTTACGTCCTTTGATTTCATGGACAACTTCAATAGCGTATAAGCATCAACAAATCCTTTGACATTCATTTGGACACTTCCCGAAAAATCAGCTTAAACAGTTCATGAGGCAACAGAGGAAAAGATTGGTCACCTGTCATTAAAGAATTCAGGGCCAGTTGCTCTCCGGCACACCCTTTCATCAGACCACACCCTAAGGTAGACGCCCCCTGAATCGACCAATACTTACTTTCTAAATCGACGTTCAAAGCTTTCTTGAATAGTCGCTGATAAATTAACTCTACCCCCAACACTCCGTTTGAAACTGAGAAATTTTCTTTACTGCCCGAAGCTTTGAAATTCTTCTCGAACATCGCTCGAAAATTGTGCTCCTGCAAAAACCTGTCAAGCACATCGATATTAAAATGTCTTCTTAAAAAATCGAACACATAAATAATTCCTGCGCCTCCATGCGCCCATCCAAACTCATTTTGAAGCTCTATGCTTCGAGGCTTATGTCTTAAATCTGGCCAGTTGCCAAGTTGCGGCTCAAAGCAGTTGATTTCCGACGTAATTACGCCTTTTATCAATGGAAGGACCGTTTCATCAGATATATCAAAAACCATCGCATATACAGCGATCGAATAAGCGATACCTGCTTGTCCATGCGAAAGCCCACATAATATTTTTTTAGGATGCATTGAGATATTACTAGGGAATAGTATCTGTTCACCGTCTAATTCAGATCTCGCGACTAACGCCTCGAATAGTGATCTAGAAATATCTTGCCATTCCTCCTTCTTTGACAATTGAAAATAACAGCTGGCGACTACCAAAGCTCCAGCAAGACCATAGATCAAGCCCAAACCTAGATTTTTATATTCTTCAGAATAAAAAGCCGCAACAATTTTATCGGTTACAGTTGAAAGAAAGGAGGGATTTCCATCTA
Organism: Pseudomonas sp. IT-P260; assembly: GCF_949768395.1. Lineage (NCBI taxonomy): Bacteria > Pseudomonadati > Pseudomonadota > Gammaproteobacteria > Pseudomonadales > Pseudomonadaceae > Pseudomonas > Pseudomonas sp. IT-P260. Next base: position 200,674 of record NZ_CATKPO010000001.1, on the reverse strand, counting down.
TAAAAATTGGCGCTATAGAACTTAACCCACCGACATATGCTCCACCTATTGGAGACGACGATAGCAACTCATCACCTAAAATCATTTCAAAATATGCAAACAAAAATTCCTTATTCTCCGATTCTGATTCGAATAATCTCCCAGTAGCAGCGAGATAACCAAGCCCACCCGAACCTGAAAACAAATCAAACCCCACGGTAGTTAACTCGAGATAGCTTTCACACCTACTAGTAAATATTAAAGGAGGAGACCGAGTATCAACCATGTGTTTAGCAGTTACATTTACTGCAGAAGGCATTTTTTCTAGAGTCAAGAAAGAATCTTCTTCCTCAAAACCATGAACTTGACTAAACCTACAATTCAAGTCAACTATTTTTTCCGCCTCTCGGTATACGCACTTTAAAAATTGAATCTCGTTGCCAAACCCCTCATTCACTATGCGATGTAAATTATCCTTCACACTGTCGTATCCGTTTACATAATTAATCAACTTAATACTTTCAGCCGCATGAGTTGAACAAACAGCAAGATCTTTCGCACAAGAAGTAAATCTAGGAACATCCCCAAAAAAGCAAGATTCAACCTCCGCCTTTAAGAGAGCGGAGTCGGCCCGATGATCTTTGACTGATCCGAGGCAAGACTCGATATATTTTTTTCTATCCTGGTTATTTTTTAGAAACCGCGGATGATAGGAAGCCTCAATCACCAAGCAATAGTTAGCGGTATCTCTCAAGATTATTCTATTTCTTAGATTAGAAGCTTGATTCAAAAAATCTACAAAACGCTTATATTCATAAATTATGACCTTGTAGCACTCAACACAACCTGCAACGATATGTTCAATATAGTCTATTGGATTCTGTACCTCACCATTAAACACCACCGCATTTGGATTTGTGTTTAATGATGCTTTTCTAACGGCTTGTTTCCGAAATATATTTCCTATGCCCGCGTGCTCGGTGTCGGCAATTCCATCTGTGTACTTAATAACATTCGGCACAAGCCCTGTTCTAGGTATTCCCAAACGCGGCGCATCAACATAGACATGATGAAATACTGCCTCCAAGTCGACCGGAACGGGGTTTCCATGATGAGTTACGATATTTTCATAATGGAGGTCGGTAATTCCTAACGACGCAGCCGCAGCAATCAAGTAACCTGCCAATCTATAGTAATTCTCTACCTCCGCCTTGCTTTTCAAAGGAGCCTGATCACACCACTTCACCCACCCGAAACCTTGCCCCGATAGGTATTCTGGAAACTCCCAGCCGCGAATACCACATTGTTCATTGAAAAAAACTCCAAGAAACTCGCTTGTTTTCTTTTCCAACTCCAAATCACGCAACTTCAAGGCAAAAGCAGGGCATCCTTGAACATAAAAAGTGCTACGTTTTTATTTCCATCGTGACTCTCGTCTCCCAGCAAAAACACATCACTCACTTCATGAGGAGCATCCAAAAAACCACTACTCAGCAATTCTGGAAGCGACTCTAAAAAACACTCTTTAACTAATGAGAAATTCTCTAATTCATCCACAAAAAGTTTATCAAGCAAGTACCTCAGCGACTCGTACTTCCTCAAAAACTCGAGATACAATTCATCCTGCTCTAAAAAATCCTCGTAGGTCATCCTGACCCCAAGGTTTTCATTAACATGTGACACCTCTGCCTCGATGGATTGGCGAACATAGCTTTCCACCTTATTTGCTACGTGTATAGCAAAGGCATTAGCCAACTTCTTATCAATCAGACAAGCAAGATCAAACCTCTTACTCTCATGCAGGCTATTTAAAAAATCATTCACTAAAATCCTGTGTGAACCAGAATAAGTCGCCATAGAATCAACCATCGACAAATCACTCATTAACACTTCCTTATGTCAATTGAAATGCCGCCTTGAGGCGGCACATACCTAGTTAAAAACGACTACATTGGCTCTGGATACCAGTCCATAACAGGTGCCACTTTTTATTGATTTCGGAGAGTAAGAAGCATAGCAACACCGACCGAAACATTGAGTACAATTACTTGTTGCTGCCCCCGTATGTACTGGCCTAGTCAGTTCCATTCCCGGGGGAGTGTTCTAAACTTGCATAAGAAGTGGATCTACGTACTTTTCCCCAAAGACAGCGCTCATCATAACGCCGTCTGCCCGAATAACATCTTTAATAGTTTCAATATCAACGTTTCGAATATTCATCTCACATCCTTGTATCGCCATTAGAATTTTCTGAAAAATCGTGAATCACTTGCACTTATAGATATATTGGATCAAGCCTTTACGGTCAATAAATTAAAGGCAGGAATAAGACTAATATCGTGTAGGATTATTCCAGCAAGCCCATGGGAGCAATCCATATTTAATCCAAAATATGAAGATTTTCACACAAACAATAAATTCGTTAGAAAACGACATGCCTACTGATCTAATACTTAGATGCTCAACAATCAATAACTTAGACATCTTCAAACATTGGGACGGACGATACTCAAACCTGGCACGACCACTGCAACCTGCTTCGCGTCCTCCCCTTTCAGCAAGGAACGCCCCATGACGCAGAACGATCCCGGCAACGACTACCCCCTCAGCGAAGTCCCGATGCATGCGCGAAAAGGCCTGGCCTCGACCGCCATGGTGTTACTGGGATTCACATTTTTCACCGCAACCATGTTTGCCGGCGGCAAGCTCGGTGTGGCCTTCAGTTTTGGCGAGATGATGGCGGTGATCGTCGTCGGTAACCTGCTGCTCGGGCTGTATGCGGCGGGGCTGGGTTATATCGCCTTCAAGAGCGGGCTTAATTCGGTGCTGATGGGGCGTTTCTGTTTTGGTGAGGTTGGCAGCAAACTCAGTGACCTGATCCTCGGTTTCACCCAGATCGGCTGGTACGCCTGGGGCACTGCGACCGCCGCCGTGGTGCTCGGCAAATACTTCGAACTGGAGCAAGGCACAGTGCTCGGTTTGATGGTGCTGTTCGGCCTGGTGTTCTGCGCCACGGCGTATGTCGGTTATCGCGGCCTGGAGATCCTGTCGTACATCGCGGTGCCGGCGATGATGTTGCTATTGATGCTGTCGATGTGGGTCGCGACGGTGAAAGTCGGCGGCCTCGAAGGTTTGCTCAGCGTGGTACCGACGGGTTCGCTGGACTGGTCGACCGCCATTACTCTGGTGTTCGGCACCTTTGTCAGTGGCGCGACCCAGGCGACCAACTGGACCCGCTTCTCGCGCTCGGCACGGGTTGCCGTGCTGGCGAGCCTGATCGGTTTTTTCATCGGCAATGGCCTGATGGTGCTGATCGGTGCCTACGGCGCAATCGTCTATCAGCAGCCCGACGTGGTTGAAGTGTTGTTGCTGCAAGGCTTCGCCATGGCCGCAATGGCCATGCTGTTACTGAATATCTGGAGCACCCAGGACAACACCATCTATAACTTCGCCGTCGCCGGTTGCAACCTGCTGCGCACCGGGCGGCGCAAGACCGTGACCCTGGCGGGCGCGGTGATCGGCACCCTGCTCGCGCTGCTGGGCATGTACGACATGCTGGTGCCGTACCTGATCCTGCTGGGCACGGTGATTCCACCGATTGGCGGGGTGATCATGGCCGACTTTTTCTTCCGCTGGCGCGGGCGCTATCCGCGTCTGGCCGACACACGGCTGCCAGCGTTCAATTGGCCGGGGCTGGGGGCTTATGCGGTCGGTACGCTCGCCGCGTTCCATTCGCCGTGGGTCGCGCCGCTGGTAGGGATTGCCGCCGCCGCGCTAACGTATGTCATCGTCACCGGCCTGCTCGGCGCCCGTCGCGCCAGTGCGCCACTACCAGACCTATAAGAAGGATTCGCCTGATGCACATCATCAACGCCCGGCTGCGCAACCAGGAAGGTTTGCACGAACTGCACCTGGAAGACGGCCTGATCCGCAGCATCGGCCGCCAGACCGAAGCCCCGACCCTCAACCCCGGCGACCTCGACGCCGGCGGCAATTTGGTGGTGCCGCCCTTCGTCGAGCCGCACATCCACCTCGACGCCACGCTGACTGCTGGCGAACCGCGCTGGAACATGAGCGGCACGCTGTTCGAGGGCATCGAGTGCTGGGGCGAACGCAAGGTCACCATCACCGAAGAAGACACCAAAACCCGCGCCAAGAAGACCATTCAAGCCTTGGCCGCTCACGGCATTCAGCACGTGCGCACCCACGTCGACGTCACCGACCCGCAACTCACCGCGCTCAAGGCGATGCTCGAAGTCCGCGAAGAAACCCGCCATCTGATCGACCTGCAAATCGTCGCGTTCCCACAGGAAGGCATCGAGTCGTTCCGCAACGGTCGCGAGCTGATGGAAGAAGCGATTCGCATGGGCGCCGATGTGGTGGGCGGCATTCCGCATTTCGAATACACCCGCGATCAGGGCGTCAGTTCGGTGAAGTTTCTGATGGACCTGGCCGAACGCACCGGTTGCCTGGTCGATGTGCATTGCGACGAAACCGATGACCCCCATTCGCGCTTTCTTGAGGTACTCGCCGAAGAGGCACGCAGCCGCGACATGGGCGCGCGGGTCACGGCCAGCCACACCACGGCGATGGGCTCTTACGACAACGCTTACTGCGCGAAATTGTTCCGTTTGCTCGGTCATTCCGGGATCAGTTTCGTCTCGTGCCCGACCGAAAGCATTCACTTGCAGGGGCGTTTCGATAACTTCCCGAAACGCCGGGGCGTGACCCGGGTCAACGAGCTGCTGGAGGCCGGGATGAACGTATGTTTTGGCCAGGACTCAATCGTCGATCCGTGGTACCCGCTGGGCAATGGCAACATCCTGCGCGTACTCGAAGCCGGGTTGCACATCTGCCATATGCTCGGCTACCGAAATCTGCAGAATGCGCTGGACCTGGTCACCGACAACAGCGCCAAAGCCATGCACCTGGGCGAACGTTATGGACTGGAACAGGGCCGTCCGGCCAACCTGTTGATTCTGTCGGCGGACAGCGATTACGAAGTGATCCGCAGCCAGGGCCTGCCGCTGTATTCGATTCGCGGCGGCAAGGTGTTGATGCAGCGGCAGATGCCGGTGGTGGAGTTCAACAACCCTCTTAACTGACCGCCATTTCCTGTAGGAGCTGCCGCAGGCTGCGATCTTTGTTTTTGATTCTAAAAACAAGATCAAAAGATCGCAGCCTGCGGCAGCTCCTACAGAATGCTCGCGATCCTGCATGGGTATGCATTTCCCTGTGGGCGCTGGCTTGCCAGCGAAGGCGATTGCCGCTTCAACCGATCAAGCGAGCCGTACCAAACAACCTGACCCGCATCAATTCGCCCCGCTCTTCTTCAAGCAACACCGGCGCCGTTCCGCCCGGCATGACGACGTGTACCTCCCCACTCGCCACCCAGCCCACCGCCCATGCGGCACAGGCCACTGCACTGGCGCTGGTACCGGAAGACGCCGTCGGTCCTTCACCACGCTCGAACACCCGGGCGACGATGCGCTGCGCTGACTCAAGCGCGGCCCATTGCAGATTGACGCCCGCCGGGCATGGCTGGCCGGCGCCCGTCGGCATCGCGTAGGCGATTCGGGTCAGGCCTTCGGCCCATGGCGACTGGCGCATTTGTGAGTTGCTCGGCAACTCGGCGATGTCGGTCAACAACGTTACGCAATGCGGATTGCCGATGCGCACGAATTGACTGTGCTGCCACGCGGAATCGAGTTGTGCCAAGGGTGCTACGTGGCTCACCTCATGACCATTGAACCCGCGCTTTTCGACCTGCTGCGCACCCACCGCTGGAGGCCCGAAGCCCGGTTGACCAAGGTCCAGCCAGAAACCGTTGACGCCTTCGACTACGGCCGGTTTCACCGAGGTTTCCACGGCATCACCCTTGTCGTGATGCACTCGCAGCGACGCCCCTTGCGCCGGCATCAGCCCTTGCTCCAGCAACGACTGGGAAAAAATCGTCAGGCCATTGCCACTGCGCTCGGCCAAGGTGCCGTCGGTGTTGACGATCAGCACGTCGAACGGCGGTGCAGACTGAAACGGACCGATCAGCAGTCCGTCGCTGCGGTGCGATTTGCTCCCCGCCGGCCGCTGGCCCTCGGGCCAGTCGCAACACAGCGCAATGGCTGCGCGGCTCCATGCCGGTCTCGACACAGCACACTGCGCGGCACTGATCGGCAGATCGATCCCCGCCTCACGAAGTGCCTGCGGCGAAATCACCCCGTAAATATTGCCCCGCGCATCGTAGAACTGCGTCATCACCGCCCCTGCTCGTCTTGTGGAAGCACTCACTTTAAACCGCGAACCCTTGTAGGCGTGAGCCTGCTCGCGATAGCGGACTTTCAGGCATCCTTTTCATTGCCTGATCCACCGTTGTCGCGAGCAATCTCATGCCTACAGGTTAGGATGTCGGCTGCCCCGCCCCGAGACCTGCGATCGAACCTCGACGCGCGATGACTGTCATTCGGGGGACGCGACGTTTTTTGCCAAGGATCGATATGACCAGCCTCAACCCCCAAGACACCTTCGTCCCCGGACGCCTGCAGCAGATGTCGACGCGCATCGCTTTCTTCATCGCCGGCCTGGGCATCGCCGCGTGGGCGCCATTGGTGCCATACGCCAAGGCTCGCGCCGGGCTCGACGAAGGCACGTTGGGCCTGCTGCTGTTGTGCCTCGGCGTCGGCTCGATTCTCGCAATGCCGCTGGCGGGGATTCTCGCCACGCGCTTCGGCTGCCGCAAAGTCGCCACCGGCGGCACCCTGCTGATCTGCGCGGCGCTGCCGTTGCTGGCGACGGTATCGTCGATTCCGGCGCTGATCGCCACGCTGTTCATGTTCGGTGCCGGTCTGGGCACGGTGGATTCGACCGTCAACCTGCAAGCGGTGATCGTCGAACGGGCCAGCGGCAAGAATATGATGTCGGGGTTTCATGGCCTGTTCAGCCTCGGCGGGATTGTCGGCGCAGCGGGGGTCAGTGCCCTGCTCGGCCTCGGCCTGACGCCGCTGGCAGCGATGCTGGTAGTGGTAGCGGTGTTGGCCGGCGCGCTGTTCAAGTGTGTACCGCACATGTTGCCGTACGGCAGTGAAAGCTCGGGCCCCGCCTTCGCCATTCCCCACGGCATTGTGCTGTTCATCGGCGGCATGTGCTTCATCGTGTTCCTCACCGAAGGCGCGGCGCTGGACTGGAGTGCGGTGTTTCTTGCGCAGGAGCGCGGGATCGACACGGCGTACGCGGGATTGGGTTATGCGGCGTTTGCATTGACCATGACGGCCGGACGTTTGATGGGTGACCGGATCGTGCGGATAGTCGGTGCAACGCGGATCATTTTGTTCGGTGGTCTGTTGGCAGCTGCAGGTCTGTTTCTGGCGACATTCGCGCCGAGCTGGGAAGCGGCATTGGTCGGTTACGCACTGGTGGGTGCGGGTTGTTCGAACATCGTGCCCGTGCTGTACACGGCGGTGGGCAAGCAGACGGTGATGCCGGAGAGCATCGCGGTACCGGCAATCACCACGCTCGGTTATGCAGGGATTCTGGCCGGTCCGGCGGTGATTGGCTTTGTGGCACATGCCAGCAGTTTGAGTTTTGCCTTTGGCTTGATGGCGGTGTTATTGGTGGCGGTGGCTATCGGCGGCAAGACCTTGAAAGTCTGAACACGGGTGCGATACCTGTCAGCTTTGACAGTAGACAAGAATTGCCCCCAGGCATCATGTTGATTTCCAGCTCAGCGGAAATGGAAATCTGTCATGAACATTGGAACCGGATCGGTTATCGCGCTAATCACGCTTCTCCAGGGATGTGCCTCCGTCAATCGATACGACTGGGGTGAAGGCACTGCCAATTTTGCGCCCGCTGAGCGCCTGGCCAATGCCGGCGGTAACTATGCGCATTGGCAAGCCATTGGCCGTGTTGAAGTTGAAGACGGCATGACCTGCTCCGGCACGCTGATTGACACTCGAGAACCCGGAGCAGTATCGCAACCTGCCTACGTGCTGACCTCCGGACACTGCACACATCCGGAGATAGGCAATAACGAGATCATCGTCAATCAACCAGCAAAGGGTCGGGTGACGTTCAATTATTTTTTCGACACGCAACCGCAAAGCCGTTCCTACACGGTCAGTCGCATTGGCTGGAGCACGCTACGCGGTCAAGACCTCTCTATCATTGAGCTTGAACAGCCTCTGGAACAGTTGATCAGAGACGGTATCCAGCCGTTGAAACTGGCGCGGACCCCATTGGTCAGCGAAGACGATATTCTGATCACCGGCGCGCCCATGAACGGTTTCATTCAGCGCATGGCCTGCAAACAAGAACACTCGGCGGCGATTATTGAAGGCCCATGGCGTTGGGTCGGACAACTGAGCAACCGTTGTCTCGATGTTGTCAGCGGGCTGTCAGGCTCGCCACTGCTTGCGCGTTACAGCAATGAAATTGTGGGTGTGCTCGGCACCACCACTCGCGGGAGTGACCGCAATCGCTGCGACAAGGGCGCGCCCTGCGAAGTCGTGGGGGGACAGGTCGACAAACGCAGCAACACCAACTACGCCTCCACAACCGATGGGCTGGACGCCTGTTTCGCCAACGGACATTTCAATCCACGTCTGGGCGGTTGCCCGCTGGGGGAGAACTGGTCGTTTCCTGGTTCGTCGCAAAACAGCGATTACATCAAGCTCGAGCGCGACGAACATGGACAAGTCGTGCCTTGGCGATGGCTGCAAACGTTCACCACAACCGCGCCTTACTACCGCTATCGCTTTACGCGCACTCTGGACGAATGTCAGAACCTTGATGGCTATAGCCAAGTGCAAATGGCTGCACCGGACGCCGATATTCAATTGAGTCATGAACTTAAAGACGGCTCAGGCCTGTACTTTCTCTGCCTGATTGGCCAACAGCGGCCTACAGACGTACCCAAGCAATGGGCCGGAAGAACACCCAGCGTCTACTGGCGCTGGTTGATGGAAGCGCCCGCACCGCTGAAACCTGTCTATAAGGTCGAAGGCGTAGGTGGCGACGAGTACGACATCAGAGTATTTCCGGTTTCACCGGATCTGGATCCCGCCCGGTTTCAATACAAGTACGGCCAGCCAGGGAGCATCAATTGCAATGACGGGCAGGGATTTCAACGCGTATCACCCTCCACAGGCGTGTTCCATGTTTCCATTGCCAATGGCCGACAGAACGTCTGCCTCAAAGGCGCAGACCTGGCCGGGAATCCCGGGCCGACCATCGAGTTTCTGATCCCTCAATAGCTTCAGGCTTTTTGTGGCTGAACCGTGTGAAACCGGTTCAGCCACAACAGCGCCTTAGAAACCTACACTGGCCTGCACGAAGAACGTACGCGGCGCGCCGACATACATCCCCGAATTGTTGTCGCTGGAGCGGGTGAAGTACTGCTTGTCGAAGACGTTTTTCACCCCGGCACCCAGTTTCAGATTCGACACTTGCGGCCCGAAGTCATAACCGCCGCGCACGTTCCAGGTCACGTAACCCGGGATGTCGCCATACTGCCCGTCCGCCGTGCCTTCGGTGATGTAGTTGCCGTTGAAGCTGCCATCGGCGTTGACCCCGGTACCCGGTGAGCGCTGTTTGGACTGGGCAAAACCGTCGATGTTGTAGGTCCAGCGATTGACGTCGTAGCGCAAGCCTACGGTCGCCACCTGCCGCGAATAGAACGGTAGATCACGGCCCTTGAAGCCCGGGATTTCGCCTTCGTAGGTGGCGCGGGTGTAAGTGAAACCGGCGTTGGCGGTCAGCCCGTCAAGGCGTGGATCGAGCGCGGCCATGTCGTAATGCACCGACGCTTCGATGCCCTGATGCTTGGTCGCGCCGAGGTTGGTCCAGCCGACATCGTTGCTGATGTATTGCAGTTCGTCATCGAAGTCGATGTAGAACAGCGTCACTTCCCCGCCCCACACATCATCGTTGTAGCGTGTGCCGATCTCGTAGGTCTTGGCCTTTTCCGGCTCCAGGCCGTTGGCGGTCTGGTCACCCGAGCCGCCCTGGCCGAGCTGGAAATACTGCAGGCTGCCAAACGAGGTTTCGTAGTTGGCGAACAGTTTCCATGCATCCGACAGGTGATACATCACGCTCAGTGCCGGCAGCGGTTCGTTGCTTTCGATGCTGCGGTTTTTCTCCGGCACGCGCTTGCCTGCGGTGTCGAGCACGGCGCGGTCATGCCAGTCGGTGCTGATGTGTTCGAAGCGAATGCCCGGGGTGATGGTCCAGTTGCCGACGTCGATCTTGTTGTCGACGTACACCGAGTTGGCTTCGGTGCCACCGGTGCGGTCCTGGAACACATGGCCATCGGAGGTCGGGGTGACCACCGGCTGATTGTTAACCAGCGCCAGACGGCTCGACTGCTCGTGCATCGCCTCTTTCAGGTAGCGATAACCGACGCTGACTTCCTGAGTGGTCGGGCCGACATCAAACACCCGCGACACACGCGGTTCGACGCCGAGGGTGTAGTAGGAACGCGGGTACGAGCTGAGAGTTCTCTGGTCGCGGGCGGCGATGGTGCTGCCGCGAAAGCTGTCGGTGTAGTAGGTGAGGATTTCTGCCTGGGTACGCTCGTCGATCTGGCGAATCCACTTGAACGATACGTCCTTGCGCCGACCGCTGAAGTTGTCGTAATCACGCACCGAGTCGTACGGCTTGTCGTCGTACTGTTTCTGCGTCAGGCCGCCGGGCATGTCGGCACTGGCGTCGTAGTAATGGAAGTTGAGGCTGAAATCGTCCTGATCGGTCGGCGCCCAGTGCGTCTTGAGCAGCACATCGTCGATGTCGTTACCGTTGTTGCGCTCGCGGTAACCGTTGCCGTTGACCCCGGAATACAACAACGCCACACCCATGCCATTGTCGGCGGTGCCGCCGAGGAACGCCGTGTCGATGTGTTTCCAGCCGCCGTAACGGGAGGTTTCCAGGGTGGTGCCGATTTCCCCGGTGGCTTTTTCCGGGATGGCGCGGGTGACGAAGTTGATCACGCCGCCGACGTTCTGCGGCCCATAACGCACGGAACCGGCGCCACGCACCACATCGATGCTGTCGAGATTGCCGGAAGAAATCGGTGCCATCGACAGTTGCGGCTGGCCATACGGTGCGAACGCGGCCGGCACGCCGTCGATCAACACCGTGGAGCGTGGCGACAGTCGTGAAGTCAGACCACGCACGCCAACGTTCAGCGCGATGTCGCTGCCGCCGGTGCCGTTGGAGTCCTGCACCTGCACGCCGGGCACGCGCTTGAGCACATCACTGACGTTCATCGCGCCCTGCTCGACCATGGCTTCGCGGCGGATCACCGTACGCGCACCCGGGTGGTTCTGCACCACTGCGGCATCAGCGTCACCGAGCCAGTCGCCGACCACTTTGATGTCGGTCACGCCCAGTTCCAGCGGGCCATTGCTGGCGGCAGTTGCGGCCGGAGCCAAAGTCACCGAGCCGTCGTTGATCTGATAGTCCAGGCCGCTGCCCTGCAACAACTGACGCAGCGCCTGCTCGGGGGAAAGGTTGCCGTCGACCGCCGGTGCCTGTTTGCCAGCAACCAGATCCGGGCTGAAGAAAACCTGCAGCGAAGTTTGCTGGCCGAGTTCGCTCAGGGCCTGGCCCAGCGGCTGGGCGCGGATGTGAATGGCTTCAGCGGCGAAGGCCAGCGGCACGGCGGCATTGACCGCCAGCGCGAGAGCCAGCGGCAGCCAAGGGGATTTTTTGTTGTGGGCTGAGGTGTTTTTCACGTCGAACGTAGTCCTGTGGATCGCAAGAGTGTGCGTCTGTTAATGCAAACCAGTTGCAGTTGAACAGGAAGACGATGAACTCGAAAAAAACCTGAATGTTATTTTGAAATTATTTCCTGACTGCCGTCGGCCAGGGTGCGCACGGCCACCGGCAGGATGTTTGGCAGGGCCTTGAGCAAGGCGTCGGTGTTGTCGGATTTGAACACGCTGGTCAGGCGCAGGTTGGCCACCGTCGTGTTGGCGACCTTCAGCGGTTTGTCGCGATAACGCGAAACCTCCGCCACCACTTCGCTGAGGCTGGCGTTGTTGAACACCAGTTTGCCGCTGCGCCAGGCCGTCAGTTCGACGGGGTTGACCGCATAGGCCGCAGCGACTTTGCCCTCGGCGTCGACATGGGTGCCGAGGCCTGCGGTGAGGTTGATGAAAGCATTGTCCGGTGCATTGCGCCCCTGCACCTTGACCGTGCCCTGCTCCACCGCGACCCGGGTTTGCGTGGCATCGCGGCGCACATCGAAACGCGTGCCGGTAACCGTGACCTTGCCGCTACCGGCCTCAACCACGAACGGGCGCGCGGTGTCGTGCTGAACGCTGAACATCGCTTCGCCTTCACTCAATTCGATCAGTCGTCGATCCTGCTCAAAACGCACCTGCAGACGGCTGCGGCTGTTCAGATCAATCACTGAACCGTCCGGCAACGCCACGTGCTTGCGTTCGCCCAGCGCCGTGGCGAACTCGGCGTGATAGCCGCCCGGATGATTCAAACCACTGAACAGACCGAGCCCGAGCCCCACCGCCAACACGCTGGCGGCCACGGCATAACGCAGTAAAGGACGTCGCTCGCGGCGGGTTGACGGTGTTTCAACAAGCGCCTTGAGGCGTGGCGCCGGTAACAGATCAGCGGCTGTCCACAGGCCTTGCAGCAACTGGAATTCATCACGGTGCTGTGGATGCTGGTTCAGCCAGGCGTCGAAGCGCTGCTGCTCATCGGCACTGATCAGCGGTTCCTGCAAACGCACAAACCAGCGTGCCGCCTCATCGCGCACCGTTGTTTGCCCGCACGCGCAATCACGGGTATCCATCATGGAATGTCCTGTCGGGCTGGGGATGAAAAGCGGCGGCCGCTCATGACTGCATGCCATCGAGACGGTCGCGCAGATGCCGCAGGGTGCGAATCATATATTTTTCGACCATGTTCCTGGACAGTCCCAGGCGTTCGGCGATCTCTGCCTGGGTCAGCCCTTCGATCTTCTGCCAGACGAAAATCCTCCGACAATTGAGCGGCAATTCCTGCAGCGCCCGTTCGATGGAGTCGGCCAACTGGATCGCCTGCATGTAATGCTCCGGGTCGCCGGTTGACGACACACTGTGATCGATCGCCTGCGACTCCATGGCTTCCCGCCGATCCTCACGCCGATAACCGTCGACCGCAATATTGCGTGCGGTCTGGTGCAGATACGCCCGTGGCTGCTGCACCGCTGCCGAATCGGATTCGAGCACCCGCACAAAGGTGTCGTGCGCCAGATCCTCGGCCTGCGCGCGATTGCGCAGGCGCCGGGTCCAGGTGCCGATCAACTCTTCGTAATGCTCGAAAAAGCCGGGTCTGCGGGGCAGCATGGGGTTCATGACAGCGTGCTGGGGGAAAGGGGTTCGAATAGTAATAGTTCCTATTAAGCCCGGCAATTCATTCCTTGGATACGCTCGATTCAAGGGTAATCGTCAGTAAAACCGCGCCTTCCCCCACCTATTGTGTAAAATGCCGCCCGGGTGCCACCGCAACAACGCGGCAGGGCAGGTTTAATTCAGCGCAGGTCGGGCCGCCGCGCGGAGTTGCTGTGCCTATGAGCCACGATCCGTCACGCCTGCAGGCTGCCCGTCAGCAGTCGCCGTCTGCTTTGGCCTTTCTCACCCGATTCTTCGCTGCCGAGTCCGCCGGTGGCCTGATCCTGATGGCCGCCGCCCTCGCCGCGCTGCTGGTCGCCAACTCGCCTTGGGCGGCCACCTACTTCTCGACCCTGCACATCAAAGTCGCTGGTCTGTCGATCGAACATTGGGTGAACGATGGCCTGATGGCGATCTTCTTCATGCTGGTGGGCCTGGAGATCAAGCGCGAAATGCTCGCCGGTCAGTTGTCGACCTGGGGGCAGCGCGCGCTGCCGGGCTTTGCCGCACTGGGCGGGATGCTGGTCCCGGCCTTGATCTACGTTGCGATCAATTGGGGCAATCCACAGACCCTGAGCGGTTGGGCGATCCCCGCTGCCACCGACATTGCTTTTGCCCTGGGCGTGCTGTCGCTGCTGGGCAAACGGGTGCCCGTGTCGCTGAAAATCTTCCTGTCCGCACTGGCCATTCTTGATGATCTGGGTGCAGTGGTGATCATCGCGATTTTCTACACCAGCGGGCTGTCGGTGAGCATGCTGCTGGCGTCGTTGGCGGTGATTGCGCTGCTGGTGATCCTCAACCGCTGCGGCGTCAGAAAGCTGTGGCCGTACCTGATCGCCGGCGCCCTGTTGTGGTTCTTCATGCTGCAATCGGGGATTCACGCGACCCTCGCCGGGGTAATTCTGGCGTTGTGCATTCCGCTGGGTAACCCGGAAGACGAGCACAACTCGCCGCTGCTCTACCTCGAAGAAAAAATGCATCCGTGGGTGGCGTTCGCCGTGGTGCCGATCTTCGGCTTCGCCAACGCGGGCGTGTCGTTGACCGGCATTTCTCCGAGCAACCTGCTTGAGCCGGTGCCGCTGGGCGTGGCGCTGGGGCTGTTGTTCGGCAAGCAGATCGGCATCCTCGGCCTCGGCGCCCTGGCGATTCGCAGTGGTCTGGCGCAACTGCCGCAAGGCGCGAGCTGGCTGCAACTGTACGGCGTCGCCTTGCTCTGCGGGATCGGTTTCACCATGAGCCTGTTCATTGGCGCACTGGCCTTTCCGGGCGCGCCGCATCTGGTCGATTCGGTGAAGGTCGGTGTGTTGCTGGGTTCGATCCTGTCGGCGCTGCTGGCGGTGGTTGTGCTGATGAATGCGGGTAAAGCGAAGGCTTCGAACTGACCTCAAGGTCTCATCGAAACAAAAAACAATGTGGGAGCGAGCCTGCTCGCGAAGGCACCGGTTCAGTCAACAGCTTCGCTGACTGAACTGACGCTATCGCGAGCAGGCTCGCTCCCACAGTTTTTACAGCGGTGCTGCTCAGCCTTTTTCGTCGATCCCGGCCTGCAGGGTCTGGCTGTCCAGATTGCCACTCAGGGTCACCGGACCGACTTTCAGGTTGCCGTTATCGAACGACACCTTCGGTGCGTTCTCCTCGGCTTTCTGCGGCAGGTCCAGCCCGGCTTTCACGCCGTATTCACGATTGACCAAGTCGCTGCTACCCACTTTCGAACCGCCCAGATCCACCTTGCCTTCAGCCGATGAAATCCGCGCGCCGGTCAACTGTGTCGCACCGCCCACCGCAAGGTTCACACCCTGATTGCCACCGATGCCGGACGCCTGCGCCACGCTGTCCTTGTGCGCGTATTCGCCCTGCGCTTTCAGCGTTGGTTTGTAGTCGGTGCCGGCGAGTTTTTCCTTGTCACTCGGCGGGTTCTTCTTCGCGGCAAGGCCCAGATCGACATCGACCCTGGCTTGCGTCTTCGAGTCCTGACGGCTGTCGGCGGTCAGGTCACCGGCAACCTTGCCACTGACAGTGTTCGCGTCGATCCGTGCGCCCGACAGTTGTGCATCGCCTGCGCTGTTGAGGACCACGCTGTCACCCTTGATCTGGCTGTTCTGCTGGGTGGTGCCTTGCAGGTAATCGACGCCGACCTTGGCCCCGGCGTTGAAGCCGTGGTCGCCACTGGCCTTTTCATCGGCGGCGGTCGGGGTCTTGCTGCTCAGGTTGCCGCCGGCATTCAGCGCGACGTTCCAGTTGTTGCGCGTCTCGGTGGATTGCGCCGACTCCTGAACCAAACCGCCCTTCTGCGCATTGATGCTGACGTTCGGCGCGCTGACTTGCGTGCCTTGCAGGTGCACCGCATCACCGCTCAACACGACGTTACTCTGGCTGTTGAGCTGACCACCGGTCAGGGTTTGCGAGTGTTCGTTGACCCGACCGATGTTGAAGTTGCCGCTCAGATTAGCGCCCTGATCGCGACTCTTCTCGCTGCTGGATTTGCTGCCGCCGCCCTTCAAACCGCCGCCGAGATTGCTGCCGGTCGCGGTGTGGGTATCAACGGCCGCTTGCAGATCAAGCTTGCCGTCAGCGTGCAGATCGATAGCGCCGGCGCTGTCGATCTTCGTGCCTTGCTGAACCTGATTGCCGCCGCTGCTCAGTTGCACCGAGCCGTTGCCGCTGATGCTCGCCACATGAGCCTGAGTGTCAGTGGTCTGCTTGCCGGTATGATCGAGCTGGAAGCCTGCGCCGAGGTCGACGTTGGTGCCGTCGGTGCCCGGCAAGGTGCCGACCGTCAGCGAGCCGTTGCCACGCAGGCTGGAGTCGCTGCTGCTCTGGCGATCATTGGCCTGATTCAGCGCCAGATCGCCGCCGGTCTTGATGTTCACCCCGCCCTGCCCGCCGTCAAAACGGCTGCCAGCGAACTGCGCATCTGCGCCAACGTTGATGTTCACGCCCTGATTGCCGGCATACCCGCCGACCACCGCCGTGCTGCTGTCCTTGCTGCTGTAGCTGTTGCCGCCCGCACCGCTGCCGGCGACGTTCACGTCTTCGCCGGTCTTGGTGTAAACGCGCACGTCGACCTTGGCATCAACTGAATTATCGGTGCTGCTGTGAGTGTTGCTCGCGGCATCGGCAACCAGTGTGTCGGCGTTGATGTTGACCTTGCCGTTGCTCGCGCTGTACTGAGTGCCCTGGTCACGCAGGGTGCCGGCGCTTTTCACTTCGACACTGCCGCCATCGAAACGACTGACGACCGCGTTGCTGCTCTGCTCGGTCTTCTCGGCGCTGCCGTGACCGATCGCCACGTCGAGACCGACGTTCGGCTGGCCAAGATTGCTCAGGCCTTCCTTGTCCGGCACCTTGCCGTTGAGCACTTCCTTGACCGCACCGGCAATCGGGCGGGCGATGTCCTTGTACTCGACATTGGCGCCGATGTCCGCCGACCACTTGCTCTGGTTGTGGCTGCTGCTTTCGGTGTTGCTTGCAGCGCGGTTGTCGATCTCGTTGGCCGCGACGTTCAGACCGTTGCCAGCCTTGACCTGCGCGCCTTCGGTCACCAGCTTGTCGGCGTTGAGGGTCAAGCCGCCGCTGCTCTGCACGTTGGTGGTTTGCGCGGTGGTTTTGCTGCTGCTGTCTTGCGTGGTGCTGTGGGCAAAATCGACACCACTGCCGGCGCGGTCGAGGCCACCGGTGTAGTAGAAACCAACGCCGGTGCTGGAGGTGTCGGTCGACGTTTTGTGGCTGTCCTGTTCGGCCAGTAACGACACATTTTTGCCGCCCAGCGTGGTGTCGCCGGCGGTGGATCTGACTTCACCGCCCTTGATCGTCAGATCGCCGCCGGCCTTCACTTGCACGCTGCCGCCGCTGAGGCTCGAACCTTGCTGATTGACGTCGTTGCGGGTAACGGTCTGCTGCTTGTCTTCGTAGTGCACCCCGGCGCGGTATTGCTCCGGCGTTTGCTCTTTGGCGTAGGCATCGAAGCCACGGGTCTCGGTGGTCGAACTGCTGTCGTGGCTGTTCTGCGTGGAATGCACGTTCACATCACCGGCAGCGTCCGCCGTCAGCGCGCCACCGGCCTTGATCGTGGAACCGGCCACCTCGATGTCCTTGGCGCTTTTGAGCTTGAGGTTGCTGTCGGAGACCAGCTCGCTGCGCACCGTGGTGCTGTCCCTGGCGTTCTGCCGCGATTCGTCCTTGCTGATGCCGAAGAACTTGCTGTCCTTGTCGTGATTGTTGCTGTGCGAGGAGTCCTGCACGCCGTCGATCACCAGCGAACCCTGATCGCTGATCACGCTGGCCTCGGTGCCGCCACGGACCTGGCTGCCGCTGATGCGCACGTCGTCAGCCTTGACGATCAGTTTGCCGGCCGCATTGATTTTGCTGCCCTGATGCCGGGTCTGGCCCTTGTCGGCATCACCGGTCTTGCCGAAAAATCCGCCGCCAACCAGGTCGCCTGAGTAGCTGTTGTTATTACTGCGACTGGTGCGCGTGGCGGTGGTGACGTCCACTTGCTTGCCCGCCAGTTTCACATCGCCGGCGCTGTTCAGTTCGGCGCCTTCGGAACGCAACAACGCGGCGGTTTGCAGCGCGATATTGCCACCCTGCAACTGGCTGCCGAGGCTGCGCTGCTCTTCGCTGCTGCTGTTCCAGTCAGCCTTCCACAAATGCTTGCGATGGTTGCCCTGATCGGTCTGAGTGTGGCTTTCGGTGGCCGCAGTCAGGCGCAGATCACCGCCGCTGTGCACATCGAGATTTTTCGCCGCTTCAACCTTGGCGGCTTTGAGTTCGGTGTCTTTGCCGGAAGACAATTTCGCATCGCGGCTGGCGACGATCTGGCTGCCGTGCTGGCGAGTTTCACTGTCGGTCTGGGTGCGGTCGTAGGTTTCCCAAGTGATGCCGATGGTGCTGTTGCTCCAGTTTTCGCGCTTTTCCTGAAGCTTGCGGCTTTCGACGGTGCTCAAGGTCAGGTTGCGCTTGGCGTTGACGCTGACATCGCGACCACTGACGTCGGTGGCGGCCAATGTCAGGTCGTTGCCGCTGTGCAGGCCGACATCGCCCTGACTGCTGCGAATGCCGGCACGGGTCACGTCGAGGCTGTTGGGGGTCGCCTCACCGCTGACGCCGAGGTCGCCAGCCGAACGGATCTGCACGCCGTCACGCCCGGCCACTTGTACCGCGCCCACACGCACGCCCGCGCCTTCGGCGGTGCTGACGATGTTGATGCGCCCGGCCTGCATCGCACCGAACAGGCTGGCGTCGATGCGTTGATCGGTGGTGTTGCCCGCCGGGTCCACGGTTTTCACCTGCCCGCTGGCGTAATCGACCTGATTGCGTCCGACCGTGAGGTTCAGTTGATCGCGGGCGTCGATGCGGCCCTGGCTGTCGATACGCGGGGCAATCAGATTGACCGAACCCTCGGCATTACGCAGGCCGCCACTCTGAATCTGCAACTGACCGCTGGCGTCGCGGGTGTTCAGCGCTTGCAGTTTGCCGTCGTTCAATTCCGGACGACCGACCACGAGATTGGCGTTCGGCGTGTTGATGAAACTGCCGCCGTTCACCGAAATGCCGTTGGGGTTGGCCAGCACGTAATCGGCGGCGCGGCCGAAGATTTCCTGGGCGCCATTGATCGCCGAAGGGTTACGGCTGATCACCTCGTTGAGGATCACGCTCGCCGCCTGCCCCTGCAGTTGCGGGTTGGCCGCCAGTTGCCCGGCGAGCTGCGATTGCCCGGCCTGCAAAGCGTTGTTCAGCACCAGGCCCTGACGGTCGACGTTGTAGTCGAGGAACTGGTTGTGCGACAGGCCCGAGCCGTTGGGCGCGACGATATTGACGATGGGCACGCCGCCCTGGGTCTGCAATTGCGCGGTGCCGCCGGGGCCGGGTGCGACCACCACACCGCCGGCGAGAGCGGTCGGCAGGTGCACGGCGAAGAACAGGCTGGCGATCGCCCAGCGCAGTTTGCCCCGAGGAGAAAGATGAAATGCAAAGGTGTGTGCTGGCATAAAAACGTCTCCATGTAAGTACGGCATCACGGCGCGCGATTGAGTATTGGCCGTGGCTGTCGCGCTCAGATCCGACGGCTGTTTGTTCACTGCTTGATGAGTCTCGGTGGTGCTCATATCTGCAACCCCACGCGCATCAGCCAGGTCTCTGGCTCGTGCTGCAATCCGTTGGGGGTGTTGAGGGCGCGCTGGTAATCGACGTCCACTTGCAGATTCTTCCAGCCAAGATTCAGCCCGACGCTGGCGCCGCTCAGGCGTTGGCTCTGGGCACCGTGGTCGGCCTTGAGCCAGCCGTTGTCCAGCGCCACGCGCGGGGTGATCTGCAGCGGCCAGTCGTTGCGCAGGGGCAGACGCAAGGTGTTGCGCCAGATCGCGCCGCTGGCAGCGGATGCGCTGTTGACCCGATAGCCGCGCACTGCCGAATCGTCGGTGCCGAGCAACTGTTCGATGGCCGGCAACGGGTCGGGGCTGTATTGCAGATTGAGCTGGCTCTGCCACTGCCACGCTTGCGCGCCGAACTGGCCGTTGCGCCATTGGCTGAGGCCGGCGCGGTACTTGTGAAATTGCGCTTTGGGCAGGTTGTTGACCGCGTGATTGGCGTCGTCATCGGCGCCCAGCCAGCGCAGGCCTTGCGAGTAGGTGAAGTCGAGGTTCCACACCGCACGGTCGAGCCAGAACAGATTGAGCCCGGCTTCGGCCACGGTCAGGGTCGGGCTCTGAATGCCCAGGCGAACGTTCTCCAGATAGCTGTCGACGTCCTTGTGCGCCAGTTGCAGGTTAGCGCTGAGCTGGCGGCTCTGGTCGCGCCACAACACGCGGTCGGCGCGCAGGCTCAGTTGATCGGTGATGCCGGTGCTGTACAGGGTCGCGCTGGGCAGTTTGAACGGCGCGCGATATTCGGCGTGGCTGGCGAATGCACTGTAGGTCCAGTAGCCGTAGGGAATCGCGTAATACAGGCTGGCGTTGCGACTGTAGCGGTCGCCCTGATTCAACGTGTCGCTGGCGCTGAGGCTCAGCAGGTCGTTAAGTTGCAACGGGCTGTCGACGCTCAGGCTGACGCTGTTGCGATCCCGCCCGGTGCTGGCGCTGCCGAGGTTGTCCATGCCCAGCCCCAACGCCCAGCGCGACTGCCCCGCCGTGCGCGAGCGCAGGATGATTCGCGACGCGCCGGGCTGGCTGCCGGGGGCGATGTCGGCGGTCAGGTCAATCGAGCGCAAGCGGTTCAGTTGATCCAGGCCCTGCTCCAGATCGCGCAGGTTCAGCGGCTGGCCGAGCATGTGCGGGAACGCGCCACCCAGCGAAACGGGCAGGCTTTGATCGGCCAGTTCGATGGACTCGATGTAGCCCTCGTCGATCATGATGTCCAGCGACTGCCCCGCCGCCGGCGCGCTCAACAGGTACGGGCGGCTGGCGATGTAGCCCTGCTCGACATAGATCGCGGTGATGGTCGCCAGCAAATGATTGATCTGGCCGACGCCCATGCACGGCGCCAGCAGCGGTTTGATCCGCGTGTTGAGCTTGTCGCTGTCGAGCAGCGTAACGCCGCCGATGCGCGTGCCGCTCAGTGGCCAGCAGCGTTCATCGGCAGCGACAGTTTGCGGGAGCGCGGGGGTGGCGGGCGCAGCACTGAACGCACCGCGCTCCAGTTGGCGCTTGCGTTGCTCAAGCTGCAGTTGTTGCAAATCGCGTTGTTGCTGTTGCTGCTGGCGCAGCACTTCCTGGCCCGGCGCAACAGGGTCAGCCGCTTGAATCGAGGAGGCACACACACTCAACACAAAGGCCGACAACAGCGGGCAAAGCGTGAAGCGACGACGAGAAACAGCGCGAAGCAAATACGGCACGCAACATCCTTGCAAGCATGAAATGGCGTAATGCCACTTCATCAATGCGAGTGATAGTCAGAGCCTTCCTACACAAATGCAAGATGCTTCCTACAGCGCTTACATTTCTTAAACATTTGATTTTTCTGCGTTCAACGCTAGGCCATCAGGGTTTCCCCGAGGACTCTCATCGAGTTCTCCAAGACCTGCCCCGCATTACCGGGGCTGTTATTTATCGAAACCGCTCCAAACCCCGAGGCCGGGTAAGCAACTGACGATCGGCACAAAAACATAATTGCCACAAAATATTACTTGCGTCATATTACAGCCGTAATAACTACTCGTACCCGCAGGTATTACGCCATGACCGCCATGTCCACCCTCGAGCCCGGCCTGTCATCCCCGGTCACCCCCGCCAAACCGCCATTGCGCAAGCGCCTGCTGCTGACCGGCTCTGGCCTGATCGCGCTGGTCGTGGTCGGCGTGTACGCCAGTCATTGGTGGAGCACCGGGCGTTTTCTCGAGGAGACCGACGATGCCTACATTGGTGGTGACGTCACGGTGATCGGGCCAAAGGTCGCCGGCTACATCGAAGAAGTGCTGGTCAGCGACAACCAGTCGGTGAAAGCCGGCGATGTGTTGATCCGACTTGATGCGCGCGACTATCGCGCCAACCTCGCCAAAGCCGAAGGCGCAGTAGCCGCCGAAGAGGCGCTGCTGGCCAACCTCGACGCCACTGAGCAACTGCAGCAAGCGGTGATCGGCCAGGCCCGCGCCGGCATCGATGCCGCCGGTGCTGAAACCGCCCGCTCGCGGGATGACAACGCGCGCTACAAACGCCTGGTCAGCAGCAATGCCGTGTCGGTGGAAAGCGCCCAACGCGCCGACGCCAGCTTCAAGACCGCCCAGGCCCTGAGTGCCCGCGCCCAGGCCGAACTGCTCGCCGCGCAGCGCCAACTGGCGGTGATCGACACCCAGAAACAACAGGCCCGCGCCGCCCTGCAACAAGCCCGGGCCGAGCGTGATCTGGCGCAGTTGAACCTCGGCTACACCGAACTGCGCGCGCCGGTTGATGGCGTGATCGGCAATCGTCGCGCACGGGTCGGCGCCTATGCCCAGGCCGGGTCGCAACAGTTATCGGTGGTACCGGCCAGCGGTCTGTGGGTGGATGCCAATTTCAAGGAGGACCAACTGGCGCGGATGAAACCCGGGCAACGGGTGAGCATCCGCGCCGACGTGCTTTCCGGCCAGGAATTCCACGGCCGCCTCGACAGCCTCGCCCCCGCCACCGGCTCGCAATTCAGCGTGTTGCCGCCAGAGAACGCCACCGGCAACTTCACCAAAATCGTCCAGCGGGTGCCGGTGCGAATTCTGCTCGATCCGGCCGACGGCGTGCTCGGGCATCTGCGGCCAGGGCTGTCGGTCACCGCTGAAGTCGACACCCGCGCGCCCGCTGAATCCAGCGCCGTGGCCGTCGCACCATGAGCACCACCCTCACCGCCCCGGCGCAACCGCTCAACGCCGCCGACATGGCCACCGCGACCAAAGTGTTCGCCTTCGCCACGATGTGCATCGGCATGTTCATCGCGCTGCTGGACATCCAGATCGTCTCGGCCTCTCTGCGTGACATCGGCGGCGGACTCTCGGCCGGCACCGATGAAACCGCGTGGGTGCAGACCAGTTATCTGATCGCCGAAATCATCGTGATCCCGCTATCAGGCTGGCTGTCGCGGGTGTTCTCCACACGCTGGCTGTTCTGCGCCTCGGCGGTCGGCTTCACCCTGGCCAGTCTGCTTTGCGGCGTGGCCTGGAACATCCAGAGCATGATCGCCTTTCGGGCGCTGCAAGGTTTTCTTGGCGGCTCGATGATTCCGCTGGTGTTCACCACCGCGTTCTTTTTCTTCACCGGCAAACAACGGGTGATCGCCGCCGCAACCATCGGCGCCGTGGCATCACTGGCGCCGACCCTGGGTCCGGTAATCGGTGGCTGGATTACCGACATTTCCTCATGGCACTGGTTGTTCTACATCAACCTGGTGCCGGGGATTTTCGTCGCGGTGGCCGTGCCGATGCTGGTGAAGATCGACCAGCCGGAACTGGCGCTGCTCAAGGGCGCGGACTACCTGAGCATGGTGTTTCTCGCGCTGTTTCTCGGTTGCCTGGAATACACCCTCGAAGAAGGTCCGCGCTGGAACTGGTTCAGCGATCAAACGATTCTGACCACGGCGTGGATCAGCGGTCTGGCGGGTCTGGCCTTTATCGGGCGCACCTTGCACGTGGCCAATCCGATCGTCGACCTGCGCGCACTCAAGGATCGCAATTTCGCCCTCGGCTGCTTCTTTTCCTTCGTCACCGGGATTGGTCTGTTCGCGACGATTTACCTGACGCCGCTGTTTCTCGGCCGGGTGCGAGGCTACAGCGCGCTGGACATTGGTCTGGCGGTTTTTTCCACCGGGGTGTTCCAGATCATGGCGATTCCGTTGTACGCCTTTCTCGCCAATCGCATGGACTTGCGCTGGATCATGATGCTTGGGCTGGGCTTGTTTGCGGTGTCGATGTGGGAGTTCAGTCCGATCACCCACGACTGGGGTTCCGCTGAGTTGATGTTGCCGCAAGCGCTGCGCGGGATCGCCCAGCAACTGGCGGTGCCGCCGGCAGTGACATTGACTTTGGGAGGCTTGGCACCGGCACGCTTGAAGCACGCTTCGGGGCTGTTCAACCTGATGCGCAATCTGGGCGGAGCCATCGGCATTGCTGCCTGCGCGACCATTCTCAATGACCGCACCAACCTGCACTTCACCCGCCTGGCCGAGCATCTGAACAGCAGCAATGAGGCGCTGAATCAGTGGTTGCCGCAGGTCAGCGGCAACCTGGCGACGCTCGGTCAGAGCGGTGATGTCGGGACCACCGCCGGCCTGCGTCAACTGTGGCTGCTGACCTACCGCGAGGCGCAGACCCAGACCTACGGCGATACCTTCTTGATGATCATGCTGTGCTTCATCATCGCCACGGCGATGGTGCCCTTGATGCGCAAGGTACAACCACCGGCCGCGCCGAGTGCGGATGCGCATTGATGCCTCGCCCGTGTAGGAGCTGCCGCAGGCTGCGATTTTTTGATCTTGTCTTTAAAAGATCGCAGCCTCGTTTCACTCGACAGCTCCTACAGGGTTATGTATTGCGGCTTAGAGCTGCGGGGTTTTGCGGAAGCCTACGGCCAGACGGTTCCAGCTGTTGATGGTGTTGATCGCCACGCTCAGGTCGACCATTTCCTTGGGCGTGAATTGCGCCGCGACAATGTCGTAGTCTTCGTCCGGGGCGTGGGTCAGGCTCAGCTGGGTCAGCGACTCGGTCCACAGCAGCGCGGCGCGTTCACGCTCAGTGAAGAATGGTGCTTCACGCCAGGCGGTCACCGCGAACAACCGGCGCGGGGTCTCACCGCCCTTGATTGCGTCAGCGGTGTGCATGTCGATGCAGAATGCGCAGCCGTTGATCTGCGATGCACGCAGCTTGACCAGCTCGATCAGGGTCTTTTCCAGCGGCAGTTTCGAGACCGCGGTTTCCAGGGCCATCATCGCTTTCAGGGCGTCTGGGGAGGCGGTGTAGAAATCGGTACGAGCTTTCATGATTGAGTTTCCGGGGCCAGTGAATGTGTGACTAAGGTAGTCCCGCCACTGCCCCGGACAAATAGCCAATCTCCCGGAAGACGAGTAGACCACCGCGTCACACGCGCTTGCGCAACCAGTGCAGGAAGCCGGTTTTCGCCACCACGGTCGGCACGTCCTGGGTCAGGGTCTGGGCCTTGTGCAGGCGATAATCGAGCAAGGCTTTCATCGCCTCGTTGATGTCGTGGCGGGCATCCAGGCACGGCTTCAGGTAGGTCTTCTCGATGCGATACAGCGCGCAAAAGGTTTTTGCTGCGAAGGTCGCCGGCACCGACGAATCGGACAGAATCCCGGCCTCGCCAATCACTTCGCCCGGCCCCATGCGCCCGGATTCGAACGGGCTGCCATGGCGGGTCAACGTCACGCTGACCACGCCGGATTCGATGATGAACAAATGATCGCTGACCTCCCCGGCTTCGAGAATCGTCTCGCCGGCACGAAAGGTTTGCAAGGTCATGTTCTGGCTGAAGGTGTCTTTCTCTTCCTGGCGCAGGGTGGAGAAAATCGGTGAGCTGTCGAGCAGCGCGCGCGGGCGCGAAAGGTTGCCGGCAACGATTGGCTCGACACTCGACAACAGATTGACCCCGGACGCCTGCAGATGCCGGTAAGCCAGATCGAACAGCTGATTGCGCACCGGACGCTTCTGGTCCATCGACGACACAAAGCCGCTGATTTCGTATTCGACACCGGTGCTGCTGGCGCTTTTCAGCGCAACGCTCGGCGCGGGATTGTCCAGCAGCGGGCGGCAACCCTGCATCGCCCGTTCCAGCGCATCGATCACCGTATTGGGCCGGGCATGCGGGCTGACCTGGACACTGACGGCCAGGCCGAACATGTTGCTCGGCCGGCTGAAGTTGATGATCTTGGCCTTGGCCGCCAGCGAGTTGGGAATCACCGCCATGCTGCCCTGGCTGGTCTGCAGACGCGTAGCGCGCCAATCGATGTCGATGACCCGTCCTTCGGTGCCGTCGATGGAGATCCAGTCATCGATTTGATACGGCTTGGTGGTGTTGAGCACGATCCCGGAAAACACATCACTGAGAGTGCTCTGCAACGCCAGACCGACAATGATCGCCAAGGCCCCGGACGTCGCCAGCACGCCTTTGACCGGCAAGTCCAGCACGTAGGCCAGTGCGGCGATAATGGCGATCAGGAAAATCACCGCACCGAGCAGATCCTGCAACAGCCGCCCGGTGTGCCCGACCCGCTGCATCATCACCGCGCCGATCAGCACGGTCAGGGTGCGTGCGCCAAACAGCCACCAGCCGATCTGCAACCCGGTCGCCGCCAGATGCAACGGCACGTTGTCCGCCCACGGCGCAGGCTCCATCGGGTTGAGGCCTTCGTTGAACAGCACCGCGCTGAACAGGCTGAAAATCAGCACCCGCACCAACAGCTTCCACTCGCTGCCACGGGAACTGATCAGGCGCCACAGGCCCAGATCGAGCAGGATCAGGATCAACGCGCAAAACAACGGATGTTCGGTCAAGAAAGACAGCATCAAACCACTCCGATACGGGCCAATCGCGAGAAGATCGCACAGATTGGCTCAGTGTAGGAGCAATTGATTTCAGAGGCAGAACGCTCGCGCAAAAACACCAAAAACCAATGGGGGAGCGGGCTTGCTCGCGAAGGCGGTGGATCAGTCAGACACGCATTGACTGGCACTGCGCTTTCGCGAGCAAGCCCGCTCCCACAGGGGTGAAATTTACCCGTGCATCTGGCCAAAACGCCCGGACTGGAAGTCGGCGAATGCCTGATGAATTTCCTGTTCGGTGTTCATCACGAACGGGCCATGGCCGACAATCGGTTCGTCGATCGGCTCGCCGCTGAGCAGCAGCACCACCGCGTCTTCACTGGCCTCAAGGGTCAACTGACGACCGTCGCGCTCGAACAGCACCAACTGCCCGACACCCGCAGTTTCCACACCGTTTATCTTGACCGACCCTTTCAACAGCACCAGCGCAGTGTTGCGCCCTTCGTGCAGATCCAGGCTCAGCAACTTGCCGGCATTGAGCCGCAGGTCCCAGACGTCGATCGGCGTGAACGTGCGCGATGGGCCTGTATACCCTTCGAACTCACCGGCAATCAGCCGCAGGCTGCCGGCGTCGTCCTTCAGCGCGATATTCGGAATATCGCCGTCGAGAATGGTCTGGTAGCCGGGCGTGGCCATTTTGTCCTTGGCCGGCAGGTTGACCCACAGCTGCACCATCTCCAGCTTGCCGCCGGTTCTGGCGAAATCATCCGAGTGAAACTCTTCATGCAGGATCCCGGACGCGGCGGTCATCCACTGCACGTCACCCGGGCCGATGGTGCCGCCGCTGCCGGTGGAGTCACGGTGCTGCACCTCGCCGTCGTAGACGATGGTCACGGTTTCAAAACCACGATGCGGATGCTGGCCAACACCGCGGCGCTCGGTGGTCGGGGTGAATTGCGCGGGTCCTGCGTGATCGAGCAGCAGGAATGGGCTGATGTGTTTGCCCAGGTTGTCGTAGGAAAACAGAGTGCGCACCGGGAAGCCATCGCCGACCCAATGGCCGCGAGGGCTGGTGTAGATACCGATGATGTTTTTCATGGTTGCCTCCAGAAAAGTGGGTAACGCAATGGATTAAGCTTAAATCCATGACGGTCGGAGGACTAGACGGCAAAAATCAGCTTAAGTGTTCCATCTGCAGGACAGTAGTGCACTTTTCGCGAGCAATTCAGAACCCCCTGTAGGCGCTGCGGCACGCTGCGATCTTTTGATCTTGTTGTTTAAAATCAAAAGATCGCAGCGTGCCGCAGCGCCTGCAAGATTCGTAACTTCTGCTCAACAGTGCTTTGCCCCACCAGCGGTTTTTCTCAAGAACTCAGACGCGGATACTCCCGCCCATTCTCACTGCAACCCTGGAGTCATCAATGTCTGTTCCTGCTTTTGGTCTGGGTACGTTTCGCCTGCAAGGCCAGGTGGTGATCGATTCGGTGCGTAATGCGCTGGATCTCGGTTACCGCGTCATCGACACCGCGCAGATCTACGAGAACGAAGCCGAGGTCGGTCAAGCCATCGCTGCCAGCGGCATTGCTCGCCAAGAGCTGTTCATCACCAGCAAGATCTGGATCGCCAACTTCGCCAAGGATCGCTTGATCGACAGCCTCAAGGAAAGCCTGCGCAAGCTGCAAACCGACTACCTCGACCTGACGCTGATCCACTGGCCGTCGCCGGAAAATCAAGTGCCGGTCGCCGAGTTCATGGGCGCGCTGCTCGAAGCCAAACGTCTGGGCCTGACCCGGCAGATCGGCGTTTCCAACTTCACCATCGAGCTGATGCAACAGGCGATTGCAGCGGTCGGCGCAGAAAACATCGCCACCAACCAGATCGAACTGCACCCGTACCTGCAAAACCGCAAAGTGGTCGAGTTCGCGCAAAGCCAAGGCATCCAGATCACCTCGTACATGACCCTCGCCTATGGCGAAGTGCTCAAGGACCCGCTGATCCAGCAGATTGCCGCACGCCTGCAAGCGACCCCGGCGCAAGTCACTCTGGCCTGGGCAATGCAACAGGGCTACGCGGTGATTCCATCGTCGACCCGACGCGCCAATCTGCAGAGCAACCTCGGTGCTACGGCGCTGACCCTGAGCGACGCCGACATGGCGTTGATCGCCACGCTGGAGCGTGGCCAGCGTCTGACCAGCCCGAAAGGCATTGCCCCGCAGTGGGACTGATCGTTCAAGTCTGAAGGTGCTGCGCGAGACTGAGCATGGCCTCGCGCAGCACCTCGACCGAGCGCTCGACCACTTGGATTTCGGCGTCTCGGCAGGCGTGCTCGAGATCCCCACAGGCTGCCGCCACTCGCGCGGCACCGACCATCTGCGCGCCGCCCTTGATGTGATGTGCCAGCGTGCCCAATTCGCTCAGATTGAGGGGCCGGCATGCGATGTCCAGCCGTTGCAGGTCGTCCTGCAGACTGCACAAGACTTGCTCTCGCAATCGCTGCATCAGCGCATGATCGTCACCGGCCATTTGCTCCAGCGCGCTCAGATCGAGTTCGGTCAAGGGTAGTGGCTGCTTTGGCTCGCCTGCATTTTCGCTGTGCCTGGTGCCCTGCAATGCCAGCGCCAGATCAGCCAGGCGGATCGGTTTGAACAGGCAATCATCCATACCGGCCTCGAGACACCGCGCCTTTTCCTCGATCTGCGCATTGGCGGTAAAGCCGAGAATCAGACACCGTGCCCGGCCGCTCGCCGCCTCTTCGCCACGGATGGCCCGCGCGAGTTCGTAGCCGTTGCGCCGGGGCATGTTGCAGTCGGTGATCAGCACGTCAAACGCTTGTGCCCGCCAGCGTTGCAGCCCCTGTTCACCGTCTTCGATATCGACGGTGCGGTGGCCGAGTTCACTCAACTGCCAACAGAGCAGCAGCCGGTTGACCGGATGGTCATCCACCACCAGCACGCTCAGTGAGCGCGCCGGCGTGTCCGCCACCGCAGTGCTTGCAGCCTCGGTGGCAAGCGCGGCCAACGATTGCAATTGCAGACTGATCTCGACCTGTGTTCCATGTCCCGGCTCGCTGGCAAGGCGCAGCGTACCGCCCATCATTTCGCAGAGCTCACGGCTGATCACCAAGCCCAGCCCCGAGCCACTGCGCGCGGACTGCCCGGGGTTGCCAGCCTGCGCAAACGGGCTGAACAGGCGCTGGCGGTCATGCTCACTGATGCCGATGCCACTGTCTTCGATCACCACCATCACGCCCACGCTTGCGAGCGGCATCGCGTGCACTGACAGCCGCACGCTGACCTCGCCTTGCTCGGTGAACTTGATCGCATTGCTCAACAGGTTCGACAGCACTTGCTTGAAGCGCACCGGATCAATCAACACGTCAACGTCGCTGCCCGCCCCCAGTTCGATGTGCCATAACAGGCACTTTTGTCGCGCCAGCCCTTCGAATACCCGGCACACCGAAGCCACCAGTTCACGCAGGTTGGCCCGCTGCGGCGCGAGGGACAACTGCCCGGATTCGATGCGCGCAATATCGAGAATATCGCCAATCAGCGCGAGCAGTTGCTGACCGGCGCCCGACGCAACCTGAATCGCCAACCGGTCAGTGACACCCTCCTCGGCACGCTTGAGCGCCAGTTCGAGCATGCCGATCAACGCGTTCATCGGCGTGCGGATTTCATGGCTCATGGTCGCCAGGAAAGTCGTCTTGGCGCGGTTGGCATCGTCAGCCGCCTCCTTGGCCTGCTGCAACTGATGCAACCATTGCTGACGCTGACGTAACTGCCAGCGCTGAAAACCGATCCAGGCCAGCGCCAGCACCAGCAACACCGCCGCGGCGGCAAACCCGAGGACAATCTCGCGGCGGTGGCGCACCCAATAGCTCTCCTCCACCACCACATCATGGCTCCAACGCTCGACTAACTCATCCATCTGCTGAGGCGCGATGCTCAGCAGTGCCTTGTTCAACATTGTGTGCAGCGCCGTGGCCTGCGGTGCGGTCGCCAATGCGATGCGTGCCGGTTGATCGCCGACGGTGTTGGTGATGCGCAAACGCTCGCGGTACTGGCGGGCAAGCAGAAAGCGCGCCACCAGCAGTGAACTGACGGTCGCATCGGCCTGGTCCTTGACGATCAGTTCCATGCCCTCGGCGGGACTGCGCACCTCCACCAGTCGGACTCGTGGCACGCGCCGCACCAGGTAGTCGCGCAATGGATGCCCGCGATAAATAGCCAGGCGCTTGTCCTGTAAATCGTCGAGGCTGCGCGGACTGCCGGCCGTTGTCGCACTGATCAGCACAAACGGGTTGTTCAGATACGCGCGGGTAAACTGCAGCTCCGCTTCACGCTCGCTGCTCGGCGTCACCACCGGCAACACATCGAGTTCACCGGCCTTGAGCTGTTCGATCTGGCGGTCCAGCGAACGCCCCCGAACCACGTCGAATTGCAAACCGGTGCGCTGGCTGATCAGGTTGAGCAGCTGTGCCGACAGACCACTGAAACGCCCCTCGGCATCAAAAAAACTCAGCGGCGCGAAGTCTTCGA
Source organism: Pseudomonas sp. IT-P260 (assembly GCF_949768395.1). Classification (NCBI taxonomy): domain Bacteria; kingdom Pseudomonadati; phylum Pseudomonadota; class Gammaproteobacteria; order Pseudomonadales; family Pseudomonadaceae; genus Pseudomonas; species Pseudomonas sp. IT-P260. The sequence continues at coordinate 169,826 of NZ_CATKPO010000001.1, read as the reverse complement.
TCACCCCCACCCGCACCACCGGGTGCTGCGCCAACCAGTCTTGCTCGCTGGCACTCAGACGAACCCGCGACTGTGCGGCCATCTGCGCGCGCCCTGCGCTCCAGCGCTGCTCGATAAGCTGACGACGCTCCATGGGAATCGCCACCAGTGCCTTGTCGATGATGCGTTTGAGGCGTACTTCACTGAGCCGCAGGGCGAAACCGAAGGCGTTGGCATCCAGCCCGGACGGCCCGGCCAATTGCAGGTCATTGCGATAATTGGTGTTGATCAGGTAATTGGCGCTGATCAGATCGCCGAGATAGCCATCATCGACACCGAAAGCCACCGCCCCCAGTGCGTCCATCGCCGAGGGATAGCGCAGCACCTGCGCCTCGGGATAGAACGCCTGCACACTGGCCAGTGGCAGATAATCCTCGACCATGGCGAGGCGTTTGCCTGCCAGATCCACCGGCAACGTTTCGTCAAACCGGGTCACCAACATCGGCTGATCGTCGGCGTAGGGTCGCGACAGGACGAAATCAGGGTCGGCGAGTTCAAAGCTGTTGGAGGTGCCGAGCAGGTCGAGTTCGCCATGTTTCAGCGCAGCCATGACTTGCTCGCGGTTGGCGAAACGCTGCACATCGACGCGCACCCCGAGCAGTTGCGCCAGCAGCTCGGCGTAATCGGCGGTGAGCCCTTCCAACTCTTGTTGATTGCGGGTGATTTCGAACGGCGGATAGTCCGCACCGGAAATGCCCATGCGCAAGACCGGATGCTGGCGTAACCACTGACGGTCACGCCCATCGAGCGCAACATGGACATTGTCCAGTTCGGCCTGGGGCAACAGTTGCAGGTGCTGCGCCGGGTCACTGGCCCAAGAGGTGGCCGTGATGCTCAACCACAGGACACAGCACCAGCCTTGCCGATTCATCAGGTCACTCAGAGCAAATGATTGCGTTTGGCGAATTCGCGCAAGTGCACCGTCGAGGTGATCCCGAGTTTTTTCATCAAACGGGTTTTGTAGGTGCTGACGGTTTTATGGCTCAGGTGCATGTCTTCGGCGATCAGTTTGTTGGCTTTGCCCTGGGCCAATTGCTCAAGGATATTCAGCTCACGATTGGACAGGTCGTCGATCATCTGTTTTTCGCTGCGGTGCAAAGGGGTCGACGTATAGTCCTTGTCAGACGGCGCCGCAAAGTAGGAATAGCCTGACATCAACGCCTGAATTGCCTTGTGCAATTGCAGCAACTGGTTGGTTTTGGCCACGAAGCCCAAGGCACCGGCACGCAAGCAGCGGTCCTGATAATACTGCGGGTCCTGAGAGGTGAAGATCAGCACCTTGCATTTGGGGTCGATGGCCTTCAGCCGTTCCAGCAGCTCCAGGCCACCGATCCCCGGTAACTTGAGGTCGAGTATCACCAGCTTGGGCTTGTGCTCACGATTCAGCGCCAGGGCCTCGCTGGCGCTCGCGGCCTCGTGAATCTCCTTGAATCGCTCGGTTTGGAGTACGAGTCTCACGGCTGCGCGCACCACCGGATGATCGTCGACGATCAGCGCTGACTTCATGACGGCTCCCCGTGCAACCACATGACAAAGGCGCCACGACGTCGGATGTGGCGGACGCCGTTGCTGTGCAAAGACTGTTACACGGGAACCCTGCGGGATCTACCTGTCAGATCTGACAGTTGCAGCGAACGCCAAACCGTGCTCAAGCCCGGCGCTGCAGGGCCGATGCCGGGTTCCAGGCATTCGATGCGCTTTGCGGCGGGCCCTCAACCCGATCCATCAGGTGCTTGATCGCTGCCAGGTCGGGCAGTGCGACATGGCTGATCTGCATGTTCTCCTGAGCAAATCCTGCCGGGGTCTGCACCGGGGCCGAAGGTTCGTTGTAGATCAGAACATGACGGACATGCGGGTTGTTCAGGAAAAAGGCCGACAGATCCAGCGACCCGGCCGCCAGTTCGGCATTGATGACTACGGCATCGAAGGGATCGCAGCCGTATTCCACCAGCGTCAGCAACTCCAGCAGACTCTGCACCGGAGCGACGCGGAAGTATTCGAGATGGTTGAACAGCCGCTCGATTTTCATTCGGTGAAAATGCTGCGGATCGGCAATCAGGATGCGCAGGGTTTTATTGATCATGCTCGATGTCCCGAAGCTCGGAGATGGCGCGCCAAGACTACGCATCTCGTCGGAACAGCTCTGTAGGACCTTTCCTAAAAATCCGCTCATTCGTCTGTTCCTTTGCCGTGGTTGCGCCGTTGCAGCCAATTCAACAGATCGGCCCCGGCCATCGGCCGTGCGTACCAGTAGCCCTGCCCTTGCGTGCAGCCCAGCGCCAGCAGTTCACGACGTTGCGCGGCGGTTTCGATGCCTTCGATGACCACGTTCATGCCCAAGGCTTCGCCCAACGCCAGGGTGCTGCTGATGGCCGCGCGACAACGGGGTTCATGCGCAAGGTTGCGAATGAAATCGGCGTCGAGCTTGATCTCGTTGAAGGGCAACTGACACAGGCGTTGCAACGAAGAGAATCCGGCGCCGAAGTCATCGATCGACAAGCGACAGCCCATCATCCGCAACCGCACCAGTGTCTCCAGGCTGGTGGCGGGTGCCTCGAGCAGGCCGCTTTCGGTCAGCTCGAAGGTCAGGCTCGAGCCGCTGCTTGTATGTTCGGCCAACAGGCTTTTCAAGGTCGACGTCAGTTGCGCATTGGCCAGTTGCACAGTTTGCAGGTTGAACGCCATGTTCAGGACAAAGCCTTGCGCCCGGGCGCTGCGCTGCACGTGCAAGGCCTGGTCGATCTGCGCCAACAGCATCTCGTCGAGCAAACCGCAACGCTCGAGCACCGGCAAGAACAGCGCTGGCGAAATCAGCCCGCGTGTCGGGTGCTGCCAGCGGCACAGCACTTCGACGCCTCGAACCTCGCCGTTCTGCAGGTCGAACTTGGGTTGATACCAGGCCTGTAATTGGCCCTTGGCCAGCGCATGGCGGACCGCCGTTTCACTGGCCAGCGTCATCGCGCGCAGCGGCTGCGGCGGGCTGATCTGCCGGTTGACGAATGTGTCGAGTAATTCGGCCAGTCCCTCAACGTGCAGCGGTTTGCCGACATCACCGAGCAGATTCAGCCCAAGCAACGCGACCATCTGATGCACCGCCCGCCGCAGGTCCGCCGACAGCGCACTGCAGATGATCACCGACCTGACCTGCCCCGAGGCGCCGACCCGTTGCAGAAACGCCAGCCCGTCCATGCCCTCCATCTGCAAGTCGCACAGGGCGATGTCCACCGCGCCGACTTCATCGAGCAACGCCAGCGCCTGCGCACCATCGCTGGCCTCCAGCACCTGCTGACAACCCAGCCTTTGCAGGAGGTTCACCGCCACGGAGCGCTGAAAAGCGTGGTCTTCCAGCACCAGGATACGAAGCGGCAGGTTGGGCATGAGGGTCGGCTCGCTGTGGGTGACGCACGGATGAGAATGGAGCTCGCGAGGGAGCGTCTGCAATTGCTTAACCATCAAGATGTTCCAGCACGGAGCCTGGGCCCTGGCGATTCCGGGTCGCAGAGCGTGTAGGACTTAGAGTTTGACGGCGTAAGAAAATGTGCTGAGCACGCTAACCAGAAGTCATCAGAAACGCTGTAGGAAACGTCCTGAAAACAGCTGGAAAGCTCCTGAAAGCCGACGACGTGCCGCACAGGCATTGGCCGATGCGGCGATGTTCATGACAGAGGCGGCGATTGTAATCGCCGAGAGCCACGCCCAATGGCAGCCCGATATTGTTGCCTTATTCGGTGGTGCTCGGACTCCAGAACGCCTGCACCACCAGCGCCGACGTCGAGATCCGCGCCACCAGTGCATCGAGTTCATCACCATCGACCGAGGTGGTCGCCAGCGTCGCTTCGATCTCGATTTCGTCGGCACCGAAGGCGTGTACATCGACATCGCTCGCCGGGTAATTGCTGCGTTCCAGCTCGGCTTCGAGCAGGGCGAACACGGCTTTCTGCTGCGAGCGCCGGGCGATCACGTAAACGATGTTGGTGACTTCCGCCGAGACCACGTCCAGTGGCTGGCGGTTGATGTTGTTGACGATCGGCCGCAGCAACGTGTTGGCGGCGAGGATGAACAGCGTGCCGAGCAGCGCTTCGGCCAACAGGTCGGCACCGGCGCAGGCGCCAACGGCAGCTGACGTCCACAGGGTCGCGGCGGTGTTGAGGCCGCGCACGTTGCCTTCTTCGCGCATGATCACGCCGGCGCCGAGAAAGCCGATGCCGGAAACCACGTACGCGACCACCCGCACCGCGCCTTCAGCGCCGCCGAGACGGTTGGCCATGTCGACAAAAATCGCCGCGCCGACCGCCACCAGCACGTTGGTGCGCAGACCGGCGGTGCGTTGCCGGTACTGGCGCTCGAACCCGATCAGGCCACCGAGGATGAACGCCGCGCTGAGGCTGACGAGGGTGTCGAGCAGCGAGGTGAGGTTGAGGTTGTTGATGGCTTGCATGATGAAGCTCCTTGAATAGCCCACAGTCCCTTCGTTGGGCTTGCTGCCAATTCACTTGAACTACCCGATCCCTGTAGGCGCTGCCGCAGGCTGCGATCTGTTGATCTTGTCTTTTAAAAACAAAATCAACAGATCGCAGCCTGCGGCAGCTCCTACAGGGTGGCAGGTGAAGATTGCAGCCTGCTGTTATTGCCAGCCGAACCGGCGGATGTAGAAACCTTTCACCGCCTGGGTCAGTGCCATGTACGCCAGCAGGATCATCGGCAGGAACACGAAATACATCGACGGCAGTGCCTGCAGTTTGAAGTAGTTGGCCAGCGGCCCCATCGGCAGGAAGATCCCGACCGCCATGATGATCCCGGTCATCACCAGCAGCGGCATGGCTGCACGGCTTTGCAGAAACGGAATCTTCGGCGTGCGGATCATGTGCACGATCAACGTCTGGGTCAGCAAGCCCACCACGAACCAGCCGGACTGGAACAGCGTCTGGTGATCCGGGGTGTTGGCATCGAACACGTACCACATCAAGGCGAACGTGGTGATGTCAAAGATCGAACTGATCGGCCCGAAGAACAGCATGAAGCGACCGACATCCGCCGGCTGCCAGCGCTGTGGCTTTTTCAGCATCTCGTCATCGACGTTGTCGAACGGAATGGCGATCTGCGAAATGTCGTAGAGCAGGTTCTGTACCAGCAGGTGCATCGGCAACATCGGCAGGAACGGAATGAACGCACTGGCGACCAGCACCGAGAACACGTTGCCGAAGTTCGAGCTGGCGGTCATCTTGATGTACTTGAGCATGTTGGCGAAGGTCCGACGCCCTTCGAGCACGCCCTCCTCCAGCACCATCAGGCTCTTTTCCAGGAGGATGATGTCGGCGGCTTCCTTGGCGATGTCCACCGCACTGTCCACCGAAATACCGATGTCGGCGGTACGCAGCGCCGGTGCATCGTTGATGCCATCGCCCATGAAACCGACCACATGGCCGTTGCCTTTGAGGATGCGCACGATGCGCTCCTTGTGCGACGGCGTGAGCTTGGCGAAGACGTTGGTTTTCTCTACCGCCACGGCCAGTTCGGCATCGCTCATGCGCTCGATGTCGTTGCCCATCAGCAAACCCTGTTGCGCAAGGCCGACTTCGCGGCAAATCTTCGCGGTCACCAGTTCGTTGTCGCCGGTCAGCACTTTGACCGCGACGCCGTGCTCGGCCAGCGCCTTGAGCGCCGGCGCAGTGCTTTCCTTGGGTGGATCAAGGAACGCCACGTAACCGATCAGCGTCAGTTCCTGTTCATCCGCCAGGCTGTAGGTATCGCGACCTTCCGGCATCGAACGGGCAGCCACCGCCACCACGCGCAAGCCTTCAGCGTTGAATGCTGCGGTGACCTGACGAATCCGGGTCAGCAATTCATCGCTCAAGGCTTCTTCGACTTCGCCGTGCTGCACACGGGTGCACACCGCCAACACTTCTTCCACTGCGCCTTTGCAGATCAGCAGATGCGGTTCACCACGCCCTTCGACCACCACCGACATGCGCCGACGATTGAAGTCGAACGGGATCTCATCAACCTTGCGAAATGCCGTGCCAACCTTCAGTTCGCGATGGATTTCCACGTGTTCCAGCACCGCCACGTCGAGCAGGTTTTTCAGCCCGGTCTGGTAGTAGCTGTTGAGGTAGGCCTTTTCCAGCACATCGTCGGAGTCTTCACCCCAGACATCGACATTGCGCGCGAGGAAGATCTTGTCCTGGGTCAGGGTGCCAGTCTTGTCGGTGCACAGCACGTCCATGGCGCCGAAGTTCTGGATCGCATCCAGCCGCTTGACGATGACCTTTTTGCGCGACAGGAACACCGCACCTTTGGCCAGGGTCGAGGTGACGATCATCGGCAGCATTTCCGGGGTCAGGCCCACGGCAATCGACAGCGCGAACAGCAGCGCTTCGGTCCAGTCGCCCTTGGTGAAACCGTTGATGAACAGCACCAGCGGCGCCATGACGAACATGAAGCGGATCAGCAGCCAGCTGACTTTGTTCACGCCCAGCTGGAACGAGGTCACCGCGCGGTCAGTTGCGCCCACACGCTGTGCCAACGCGCCGAAATAGGTGCTGTTGCCCGTGGTGAGAATCACCGCCACCGCCGTGCCGGACACCACGTTGGTGCCCATGAACAGAATGTTCTCCAGCTCCAGCGGATTGCGCGTGTCGCGGTCGGCCTGACGGGCAAACTTTTCCACCGGCATCGATTCGCCGGTCATCGCCGCCTGGCTGACGAACAGATCCTTGGCGCTGAGCACCCGGCAGTCAGCGGGAATCATGTCGCCGGCCGACAGCACGATCAGGTCGCCCGGGACCAGTTGCTTGATCGGCAGCTCGATGCGTGGCTCGTCGCGGCGCATCACCGTGGCGGTGTTGCTGACCATCGCCTTGAGCGCGTCGGCGGCCTGGTTGGATTTGCTTTCCTGCCAGAAGCGCAGCAGCGTCGACAGCACCACCATGGAGAAAATCACCGTGGCGGCTTTCAGGTCTTCGGTCAACCACGAAATCACCGCCAACAGGGTCAGCAGCAGGTTGAACGGGTTTTTGTAGCAGTGCCACAGGTGGGTCCACCATGGCAGCGGCTGCTCGTGCTCGACTTCGTTGAGGCCGTACTGCGCACGCAGGGCGTCGACTTCAAAATCGGTCAGGCCGTCGGTGTGAGTGCCCAGCGAAGACAGCAGTTCACCACTGTCGCGATGGGCTGCATCGACCAGGGTGTTGGCCAGAGTGGGCGGGACTTCACGGCTGACCGTGGTGTCGTTGATCGATTCCAGCAGCGCCAGACGACGGAAGTGCCGGGCGATGTGGCGTGTGCGCAGGAAGCCTGCGAAAAATTCCTTGAGCGTAAGTTTCATGGCTGTTGCCCCTATGGTCAGCCGGGAAACCGTCGAGCAGGTACGACCATGCCTCGTTCACCGGAAAATCCGGCACGGCAAGGCTTGGCGCGCCGGTCAGAAAAGACAGGCGTGTCGATAGGTTTGCGATCACGACCACACGGTCGAAATCACATACTTTCAGTGTCGATGAGAAGGACGTCGGGACATGGCCTCAACTGACCATGATCGGGATGCCGCTGCTCGCTTTACGGCGAGACAACGGCAGAGAAAGGCTGCGCGTTATCTTGCCGAGAATCTGCCGGTTACCGAGACCGGCCGACAACTGTCACTCGAACAAGTACCCACTGTGGGTCTCCGCTATTGATGAAAACGCGCGAAGCTTACGCCTCGAGGATTGGAGAGTAAACCCGCAAAAGGAAGTGTGTCGGGGAATGTGGCGGGTGTTCAGGAAGGGTTCAGGATTCAGATTTCAGGGTGTTTTTGACGGCCCCTTCGCGAGCAGGCTCGCTCCCACATTTTGTTCTGCGTACACAGAACCATTGTGGGAGCGAGCTTGCTCGCGAAAGCGGTGTGTCAGGCGCTACAGAATCAGCTGGCAGTCGCCAACAACAGATCCGCCATCGAACGATGCCCACGGTTCTTGCCATGCTCATACAACGACCCGGCAATCTCGTCGGCACGCACCGGCAACACCGACAGCAACGTATCACTCAGGCCATGGCTGGCCTGGCAGAAGCCCTGCATATACAGGCCGGCCTTGCAGCGTTCGTCGGTGATCAGTTTGTAGTTGCGATCGACCTCGAAATCACCGAGGTATTCTTCCAGCGGTGCCAGCAGTTTGCGGTGCATCTGCCGCTCGTAACCGGTGGCCAGGACCACGGCGTCATAGATACGCACGGTGACTTCGCCGGTGGCGTTGTTGCGCACCGCCAGTTCGATGCCGCGTTCGGTGGCGGTGGCGCTCTCGACGGTGGTCAGGGTACGGAACGCATGACGGGCAATGCCCGAGACTTTCTGCCGATAGAAGATGCCGTAGATGCGCTCGATCAGGTCGATGTCGACCACCGAGTAGTTGGTGTTGTGGTACTCGTTGACCAGCCGCTCGCGCTCGGCGCTGTTTTGCTGGAACACCAGATCGGTGAACTCCGGCGAGAACACTTCGTTGACGAACGGGCTGTCGTCCGCAGGCTTGAGCGCCGAGCCGCGCAGGATCATGTCGACCTGCACCGACGGGAACGAATCGTTCAGATCGATAAAGGCTTCCGCCGCGCTCTGCCCGCCGCCGATGATCGCGATGCTCATCGGTTGATTGTTGACGCAAGGCTGCTTGGCCATCTGCGACAGATACTGCGAGTGGTGGAACACGCGGCTGTCGCCCTTCAGTGCCTTGAACGCTTCAGGAATTCGCGGCGTGCCACCGGCACTGACCACCACCGAACGCGCAGTGCGCACGAACTGCTGGCCTTCGCTGTCGCGGGAGATCACGCGCAGCGCTTCAACCTGATGGTTGTGCAGCACCGGTTCGATGGTCAGCACTTCTTCGCCATAGCGGCTCTGCTCGGTGAACTGCCCGGCGACCCAGCGCAGGTAGTCGTTGTACTCCATGCGGCACGGGTAAAAGGTACCGAGGTTGATGAAGTCGACCAGACGGCCGTGGGCCTTCAGGTAATTGACGAACGAGTACGGGCTGGTCGGGTTGCGCAGGGTCACCAGATCCTTGAGGAAGGAAATCTGCAATTCGCTTTGGGTCGAAAGAGTGTTGCCGTGCCAGCTGTAGTCGGCCTGCTTGTCGAGGAACAGCACATCCAGCTCGCCGTGGGTCGGGCCGCGCTCTTGCAGAGCGATGGCCAGCGCCAGGTTCGAAGGGCCGAAACCGACGCCGATCAGGTCGTGAACGATGGGCGATGCAATTGCCTGAGTCATTTCCAGTGTCCTCTGGATGAACCCCTCAACAAGGGGAAAGGAGAGCCTAAGTGACCCGACTGGCCTTGAGCAGGACAGCAGGTCGTCTGTTGAGTAGGAACGAGGACAGTGAAATAAAATTTAGCGATGGCGGCTCAATGGGCATCCCATTGCTTGATGCGCAGGCGGCAATGCTTCATCGCGTTGACGATGTGTTTTTCCACCAGTGCCTTGGAAATCCCCAGATGTTCAGCGATCTGCGGGTGCGACAGGCCTTCGATCTTGCGCAGCAGAAAACTGTCGCGACACAGCGGCGACAATTCCGCCAGTGCGCGCTGGAGCATCTCCAGACGCTGGCCGTGATCGAGGGTGCCGTGGGGCGACGGGGTGAAATAGCGCTCTTCGTTGTCGAGCACTTCCAGCGGTTCGACCTGACGCAAGGCGTTGCGCCGATGATCGTCGATCACCAGATTCAGCGCCGTGCGATAAAGAAACGCCCGCGGCTGCTCGATGGGCGTGTCGCTGGAGCGTTCCAGTACGCGCACATAAGCGTCATGCACCACATCTTCGGCGACCTGACGGTTGCCGAGCTTGGCGTTCAGGAAACACACCAGCTCGCGATAGTAGTTTTCCAACATGACTCCCGGCCGCTTCGATGCGGATTCGATCCTTGAGCACACTGATCGACGGCCCCGCAAACACGGGTAGCAAGATAGTGGCAACTTGAGGTGCGTAATTTATAGTAATTCTCATATAGATTTAAAGTGGCGTTTGTCGTTGCCCGCCAAATAGTGCCGTTCTATACCTGTAACATCCTGTGTCTTCGCTTAAATTCCCCTGCGCATTCCTCGTTTACAGGACAGCTCCCCGTGTCTGTCGCGTCCTGCGACAGCGTTCTGCGGCTGCGCGCTGTGGCGTACAGCCGGACGACGGGCCGAATTCCACTGGCCGGAACCCTGCATGAAACGTCCCCGCCCCGCCCGACGCGCCCTGCTCGCAGCCCTCTGTCTGATACCCGTTGTTGCCTACGCCGCGTGGCAAATCATGCCGCCAGGCCGCGAGCGCTTCGCCACCGTGCAAGTCAGCCGCGGCGACATTGAAAGCAGCGTCACTGCGCTGGGCACCCTGCAACCGCGCCGATATGTCGATGTCGGTGCGCAGGCCTCCGGGCAGATCCAGAAAATCCACGTCGAAGTCGGTGACGTGGTCAAGGAGGGTCAACTGCTGGTGGAAATCGATCCGTCCACGCAGAAGGCCAAACTCGACGCCGGGCGCTTCTCGATCGAAAACCTCAAGGCGCAATTGCAGGAGCAACTCGCCCAGCATGAGCTGGCGCGGCAGAAGTATCAGCGGCAGCAGCATCTCGCGGCCGGCGGCGCCACCCGTGAAGAAGACGTGCAGACCGCCCGCGCCGAACTGAAAGCCACTCAGGCCCGCGTCGACATGTTCCAGGCACAGATCCGCCAGGCCGAAGCCAGCCTGCGAAGCGATCAGGCCGAGCTCGGCTACACCCGAATCTACGCGCCGATGGCCGGCACCGTGGTCGCCCTCGACGCCCGCGAGGGCCAGACCCTCAACGCACAACAGCAGACACCGCTGATCCTGCGCATCGCCAAACTGTCACCGATGACCGTGTGGGCCGAGGTTTCCGAGGCTGACATCGGCCACGTCAAACCGGGCATGACCGCCTACTTCACCACCCTCAGCGGCGGCCAGCGGCGCTGGAGCAGCACCGTGCGGCAGATTCTGCCGGTGCCGCCCAAGCCGCTGGATCAGACCAGCCAGGGCGGCGGCAGCCCGGCCAGCACCAGCAAAAGCGGCAGCGCCCGCGTTGTGCTGTACACGGTTTTGCTCGACGTCGATAACGCCGACAACGCCTTGATGGCCGAGATGACCACCCAGGTGTTTTTCGTCGCCAATCAGGCCAAAGGCGTGCTCACCGCGCCGGTCGCCGCGTTGCAGGGCAGCACCAGCGCCAACCTGCAGACCGCGCAGGTGGTGGCGGCCAACGGCGACATCCAGCAACGCGAGGTGCGCACCGGCATCAGCGACCGGCTCAAGGTGCAGATTGTCGACGGCCTCAACGAAGGCGATCACTTGTTGATCGGCCCGGTCGACGGCAACGGAGGCTGAATGCAAACGCCTCTGATCGACCTGCAGGACATTCGCAAATCCTACGGCGGCGGTGACGTGCCTGAAGTTCACGTGTTGCGCGGCATCGACCTGTCGATTCACGCCGGTGAATTCGTGGCGATTGTCGGCGCTTCCGGCTCCGGCAAATCGACCCTGATGAATATCCTCGGCTGCCTCGACCGCCCGACCTCCGGCGAGTACCGCTTCGCCGGGGAAAACGTCGCCGGCCTCGACAGTGACGAGCTGGCCTGGCTGCGCCGCGAAGCCTTTGGATTTGTGTTCCAGGGCTATCACCTGATCCCGTCCGGCTCGGCTCAGGAAAACGTCGAGATGCCGGCGATCTATGCCGGCACCCCGGCTGCCGAGCGTCACGCCCGCGCCGCCGCCCTGCTCGACCGCCTCGGCCTGGCCTCGCGCACCGGCAATCGCCCGCATCAGTTGTCCGGCGGCCAACAGCAACGGGTGTCGATTGCCCGGGCACTGATGAACGGTGGCCACATCATTCTCGCCGACGAACCCACCGGCGCCCTCGACAGTCACAGCGGCAAAGAGGTGATGGCGCTGCTCGATGAACTGGCAAGTCAGGGCCACGTGGTAATCCTCATCACCCACGACCGCGAAGTCGCGGCCCGGGCCAAACGCATCATCGAAATCCGCGACGGCCTGATCATCAGCGACAGCGCCCGCGACAATCCCCACGCCCAGACCAGCGCCAACCCCGGCGCCCTGCAAGCGGTGGATCTGCGCCAGCGTCTGGCCGACGGCGCCGAAGCCACCGGTGCCTGGAAAAGCGAACTGATCGATGCCCTGCACGCCGCGTGGCGAGTGATGTGGATCAACCGCTTTCGCACCGCGCTGACCCTGCTCGGGATCATCATCGGCGTGGCGTCGGTGGTGGTGATGCTGGCGGTCGGCGAAGGCAGCAAACGCCAGGTGATGGCGCAGATGGGCGCCTTCGGTTCGAACATCATTTACCTGAGCGGCTCGGCGCCCAACCCGCGCACGCCGCCGGGGATCATCACCCTCGACGATGTGCACGCCCTGGCCAGCCTGCCGCAAGTGCAGCGGATCATGCCGGTCAACGGTGCCGAGGCCGGCGTGCGGTACGGCAATGCCGACCACCTGAGTTACGTCGGCGGCAACGACACCCACTTCCCGGCGATCTTCAACTGGCCGGTGGTGCAAGGCAGTTACTTCACCGAGGCCGATGAGCAGAATGCTGCAGCCGTCGCGGTGATCGGCCACAAGGTCCGCAGCAAACTGCTCAAGGATGTGCCGAACCCGATCGGCCAATTCATCCTGATCGAGAATGTGCCGTTCCAGGTGGTCGGCGTGCTTGCGGAAAAAGGCGCCAGTTCCGGCGACTCCGACAGCGACAATCGCATCGCCATCCCCTATTCGGCGGCCAGCGTCCGGCTGTTCGGCACACGCAACCCGGAATACGTGGCCATCGCCGCCGCCGACGCGCGCAAGGTCAAGGACACCGAGCAGGCCATCGAGCAACTGATGCTGCGCCTGCACAACGGCAAGAAGGACTTCGAACTGACCAACAACGCCGCGATGATTCAGGCCGAGGCGCGCACCCAGACCACCCTGTCGCTGATGCTCGGCTCGATTGCCGCGATCTCGCTGCTGGTCGGCGGGATCGGGGTGATGAACATCATGCTCATGACCGTGCGTGAGCGGACTCGCGAGATCGGCATTCGCATGGCCACCGGCGCCCGCCAGCGCGACATCCTCCGGCAGTTCCTCACCGAAGCGGTGATGCTCTCGGTGGTCGGCGGCCTTGCCGGGATCGCCCTGGCGCTGCTCGTCGGCGGCGTGCTGATCCTCAGCGAAGTGGCCGTGGCTTTTTCGTTGATGGCGGTGCTCGGTGCCTTCGGTTGCGCCCTGGTCACCGGTGTTGTCTTCGGCTTCATGCCTGCCCGCAAAGCTGCCCGGCTCGACCCGGTCACGGCCCTTACCAGTGAATGATCGATCTATGAAACCGCGTCTCAGCCTGTTGACCGTCTGCCTGATTCTCAGTGCCTGCGGCAGTCCCGTTCAGCGTCCCGACAGCGGCGTGCAGCCGCCCGCCGCCTGGCAATCGGCGCCGGCGGCCAGCCTCGCGCGCAACAACCCGCAATGGTGGACGCAATTTGGCAGCCCGGAACTGGATCGCCTGATCGAACAGGCGCGCGTCGGCAGTTTCGACCTCGCGGCCGCCGTTGCTCGCGTGCGTCAGGCGCAGGCGGGCACCGTCATCGCTGGCGGCTCACAGTTGCCGGAGGTCAAGGCCGGACTGAATGCCAATCGGCAGAAACTGCTGCGCGGCAATGGCTACAGCCAACTCGATGCCAACAGCAGCAACAAGGCGGTGGACTATTTCGATACCAACCTGAGCGCCACCTACGAAATCGATTTCTGGGGTGGCAAACGCGCGTCGCGCGACAGTGCGCAGTTCGCCCTGCGCGCCAGCGAATTCGACCGGGCGACGGTCGAGCTGACAGTGCTCAGCGGCGTTGCCAGCACGTATGCGCAAACCTTGTCGCTGCGCGAGCAGAGCCGCATCGCCGAACTCAATCTGGCCAACGCACAAAGCGTGCTGAAACTGGTGCAGACGCGGTTTGATTCAGGCTCCGCCACCGCGCTGGAGCTGGCCCAGCAGAAGAGCCTGGTCGCCGCCCAGCAATGGCAACTGCCGCGCGTGCAACAGCAAGCCCAGGACGCGCTGATCAGCCTCGCCGCCCTGCTTGGCCGACCGGTGCAGCAACTGTCGGCGACAGAGTCCTTCGATCACCTGCAATGGCCAGATATCACCGCCGGCGTGCCCAGCGAGTTGCTCACGCATCGTCCAGACATCGCACGCGCCGAAGCCCAACTGGCCGCCGCCGAAGCTGACGTCAAAGTCGCTCGCGCGGCCATGTTGCCGGCACTGACCCTGACCGCCCAACTCGGCTCAGGCGCCAATCAGTTCGACGATTTGATTCGCAGCCCTTTCTACAACCTGACCGCCGGACTGGTCGCGCCGATTTTCAATAACGGTCGTCTCGGTGCTGAACGCGACAAGGCTGCAGCGCGCCAGCAAGAGCTGCTGGAAACCTACCGTGGGGCGATCATCAACGGGTTTGCCGATGTGGAAAAAGCGCTCAATGGCATTCGTCGCCTGGATGAGCAGCGGTTGTGGCAGAACGAAGAACTGAATCAGGCGCAGACCGCTTTCAACATCGCCCAAAGCCGCTACCAGGCCGGCGCAGAAGACTTGCTGACCGTGTTGGAAACCCAGCGCACGCTGTACGCGGCCCAGGATCAGCATGCACAACTACGGCTGTCACGAGTGCAGGCGAGCATTGCGCTGTACAAGGCACTTGGCGGCGGGTGGCAGACGCTGTAATTGCAGCGACTGACAGATCGCTTTCGCGAGCAGGCTCGCTCCCACATTTGAACGCGTTCCATCAGTAAGAATGCGTTCCCATGTAGAAGTCAGCCCGTGGGCTGACACCTGAACCTGTGGGAGCGAGCCTGCTCGCGAATGATCGATGACGCAGCCCTCAAGTCGGGCTGGTTTTAGCCTTCAGATTGCGCGCATACCATGGCCGTTGCGGCACGCGGCGGAACAGGCCGGCGAGTTTTTCCTCGTCGCTGATGAAGGTGATGCGCAGCGCCAGTTTCATGGTTTCCGGATCCATCTCCACCGACTTGCCCATCTGCAAACCCGGCGTGGTGCTGCAGCCATGGGTGATCGGCCCGAGCCATGGGTCGTCGACTTCCACCCAACGCCCCGGGGCAAACCATGGCACGCCATTGACCTGCAGCCGCGTGACTTCGCCCGGATGGAACCGCTCGTGGGCGCGGAACCAGTCCTCGATGCGATCGTCGATCCAGCCATGGAAATGCCAGAACGTCGGGTTGACGTGGGAAGAAAACGGATCGCCGAGGAAATCGTTTTCGGCGTTGTACCAGCGGGCTGCGAAGTCCGCCGGATCGCGGGCGAATGGCACCGGCTGACCGTTGGACGGATCGCGTGGCACGGAGGCCCAGCGCATGTGCAGCCAGTCATGCAGGCCCAACTCGACTTCGGAGCCGAACTGGCCGAGGGTGAGCCGGGCCAGATACGCCGGATCGCGATACTGCGACTCCCAGACCTGAAAGTTGCTTTCGTAAGTCTCGGCAGTCTTGATGTCGCTGACCCACTGACTGAATTCGTCATCGCCCGCCGCCGTCCAGGTCGGCGGCAAGGCCGTGCCGTCGTGGTTGTCGAAATAGCGGGCGAATCCTACGCGGTCGCGGATCAGCTCCGGCTGCGGCAGCGGGAAGAATTCCCACGACGGCAGATCCTGCATCGAACGCGCCGTCCCGAGCATGTGCCGGTGCATGAAGAAAAAGTCCACACCCGAGCCATTGCGATCCTTGCGCGGGCCACGGGCATCGCGCTCCTTGTCGCGCGGGCCGGGCTGCCAGCCAATGCCGCGCAAGGCTTCGCGTTTGTCCTCGGGCAGCTTGTGCCACTTGTCCCGGGTCGCATGCCACAACTGGTGAAACAGGCGGTGCTCGGGCGAGATCAGCCACGCCAGCAATGTCGGGTTGAGCGGCGTGCGCTCGCGCGCTTCGGGAAATAGCCGTTTGACGGCGACGAAGCGGTTGTCCTGCGCCGGCAAGGCCAGCGACCGGTCCAGGCGCAAGGCCTTGCCGCTGAGGGTGCCACTGCCGGCATTGCCGAAGTCGGCCCAGACCTCATCGAGAATCATCTCCAGCTCATAGCTGATCTGGCCATCGGCGCCAATCAGGCGCCAGCTCAGTTTCGCCGCATCGGCTTTCGCGAGGTCGCCCAGAATTCGATAACGCGGGGTTTCAGCTGAACGCAGGCGCTCGGGCGTGTCGAGAAAGCCGCACACGCCACGGCCCTTCTGGCCGATGTCGAGAAACACCTGCAGGCCCTTGGGCGGCAAGCCTTCGAGGCCGGCATCGGCACCTTCGAAACGGATATCCCACACCCCGCGCAACGCATTTGCCAGGCGCTGCCCGGCCCTGTCCGCGACATCGAAAGACGCTTCGCCCGGGGTGATCGTCGGGTCCGGCTTCGTCCATTCACGATGCCCAAAATACGCCGCAGGCACGGCAGCGCCGGTCAGCGCCAGGCCCGCCATGAACCATCGTCGAGAAATCTTCATTGCCCTACCTGTGTCAGCCATGAAGCAGGCTTTATCCAAGCTAGAACGTTTGTTGCCCCGGCAAATTTAACGCGCCCGGCGCTGATGACCCGTGGCGAGGGGATTCATCCCCGATGAGTTGCGAAGCAACTCCCATCCGACCTTGGCGGCGACACCAGAAGGGACAGCGCTCGCAGGCTTTGCGAGCGCCGCACTCGATCGGGGATAAATCCCCTCGCCACAGCACCAGGCTTAAATTTTGCCGCCATCCACTCGTTCTTCCCAGATAGCGAAGGCCCCCGCGCCTGCACCTCGATGGCGAACCTGACTGAGATGGCAATGACAAAACCACGTTCGAAAAAGGCTCTATTCATCGGCCTGCCGTTGGCCCTGGCGATCAGCGCCGGCGCAGGCTTTGCCGTGTGGCATCACTGGTTCAAGGACGACCTCGGCTACCCGGCCAAAGTCATGAAGCAGGCCGATGAGCTGCACGAACGCATGCTCTCTTTCGACAGCCATGTCAGCCTGACGCAAAATTTCGGCACCGACGGCCACGAAGCCGACAAGGACGGCGACGGCCAGTTCGACCTCGCCAAGGCCAACCGCGGGCGCCTGTCCGGCGCCGCGCTGACCATCTTCGGCTGGCCGGAAATGTGGAACGGCCCGAACGCCCCGCACAAGCCAACACCCGGCTTCGTCGACGAGGCGCGCAACCAGCAGGAAATCCGCTTCAAGATCATCTCCGGGATGGTTCGCGACTACCCCAATCAGGTCGCCATTGCCTATACCCCCGACGATTTCCGGCGCTTGCACGGCGAAGGCAAATTCGCGATTTTCATCAGCATGCTCAACGCCTATCCGCTGGGTCACGACCTCAACCTGCTGGACCTGTGGACCGCGCGCGGCATGCGCATGTTCGGTTTCAGCTACATCGGCAACAACGACTGGGCGGATTCGTCGCGGCCGCTGCCATTTCTCAATGATTCGCCGGACGCCCTCGACGGTCTCTCGGATCTGGGCAAGCAAGCGGTCAAGCGCCTCAACGATCTGGGCGTGATCATCGACGTCTCGCAAATGTCGACGAAGGCCCTCGAACAAGTTGCGCAACTGAGCCGCACGCCGTTGGTAGCCTCGCATTCGGCGCCACGCGCGATGGTCGACATCCCGCGCAACCTCAGCGACAAGGAAATGCAGCTGATCAAAAACAGCGGCGGCGTGGTGCAGATCGTTGCGTTTTCGCAGTACCTGCGTCCGCTCACCCAGCAAACCCAGGACAAGCTCAACGCGATGCGCAAGGACTTCGACCTGCCGCCGCTGCCGAACCTGGCGATGGCGTTGATGCCCGGCGACCCGATCATTGCCGCGTGGTCCGAGCAGAAGTTCGGCCAGTACGCCAGCCGCCTGTACGCGATCCTCGAAGAGGAACCGAAAGCCAGCCTCAAGGATTTGGGCGATGCCATCGATTACGCGGTGCGCAAAATCGGCATCGACCATGTCGGCATTAGCTCCGACTTCAACGAAGGAGGCGGCGTCAAAGGCTTCGAGAACGTCGGCGAGATCCGTAACGTCACCGCCGAGCTGATCTCGCGCGGTTATTCCGAAGCGGACATCGCCAAGCTCTGGGGCGGCAACTTCCTGCGGGTCTGGGATCAGGTCGAGAAAGCCGCGAAACCGGCACTGGCCGCTGCGCCGGGAACTGCCCAGCCATGAGCAATCGTCGTGAGTTCTTGAAGCAGGCCGGGATTCTCGCGGCGGCGCTGCCACTGGGCGCGAGCCTGCCGAACGTCGCCGGTGCTGCGAACGCGGCGCCCGCGACCGGCAACAAGTGGACGCGGTTGCAGCAGCTGTTCGATCAGGATCCAGCGTATCTGCACTTCTCCAACTTCCTGATCACCTCGCACCCGAAACCGGTGCGCGAGGCGATTGAACGACACCGCGCCGCCCTCGACAACAATCCCGGCCTGGCCATGGATTGGGACCACGGCGTGATCGAACAGCGCGAAGAGAACGTGCGGGTCTGGGCCGGTCGCTATCTGCAAGCCGACGCCAAACAGATCGCCCTGACCGGCAGCACCACCGAAGGTCTGGCGACGATCTACGGCGGCGTGCACGTGCGCCCCGATCAGGAAATCCTCACCACCGAACACGAGCACTATGCGACCCACACCATCCTCGCCCTGCGTAGCGAACGCGACGGCACCCGGGTGCGCAAGATTCGGCTGTTCAAGGATCCGTACAACGCGAGCAAAGCAGAAATCCTTGCTGCCATCGACGGCGCCATTCGCCCCGAAACCCGGGTGCTGGGCATGTGCTGGGTGCATTCGGGCAGCGGCATGAAACTGCCCATCGGTGAAATCGGCGCCATCGTCGACCGGCACAACCGTGGTCGCAGCGACGCCGACCGCATCGTTTACGTGGTCGATGGAGTGCATGGCTTCGGCGTGGACAACCTGAACTTTGCGCAAATGAACTGCGACTTCTTCATCGCCGGCACCCACAAGTGGATGTTCGGCCCGCGCGGCACCGGCATCGTCTGCAGCCGCTTCGCCGAAGTCAGGTACGTGACCCCGATCATTCCGACGTTCTCCGAAGCCACGGCGTTTTCCACCACCATGACGCCTGGCGGCTATCACTCGTTCGAACACCGCTGGGCGCTGGACGAAGCGTTCAAATTGCATCTTGAGCTGGGCAAGGCCGAGGTCGAGGCGCGCATTCACGCGCTCAACAGCTACCTGAAACAACGCCTGCAGCAACGTCCGCAGATCGAACTGGTCACGCCGTTGAGCCCTGAGCTGTCCGCCGGTTTCACCTTCTTCCGGGTCAAGGGCAAGGACAGCGACAAGATCGCCGCGCACCTGATGGCCAACCGTGTGGTGGCCGATGCCGTGCACCGCGACGTCGGCCCGGTGATCCGCACCGCACCGGGGCTGCTCAACGACGAAGAGCAAATCAACCGCTTGCTGGCCGTGCTCGACCAGGCCCTGTGAACCCGGACGCTCCCTTTTTCCATTTAGCGAGACTCGCAATGAACAGTGAACTGCGTCGATTTTCCTTGAAGGCGCTGCCGGCGCTGATGCTCACCGCCCTCGCCGCCGGCCTGCTGCCGGGCGCCGCGCAGGCCGCCACCCCGCCTGCGCCGGGCAAGGTGTTCAAGGACTGCAAGGACTGCCCGGAAATGGTCGTGCTGCCCACCGGCACGTTTACCATGGGCACGCCGGAGGATGAGGTCGGCCGCGAGCCGGATGAAGGGCCGATGCACCCGGTGACGTTTGCCAAACCGCTGGCGATCAGCCGTTTCCAGATTCTGCGCGGCGAGTGGGACGCCTACCTCAAGGACAGCGGCTACAAGATGCCCGACGGCGACACGCGCCCCGGTCGCGCGTGCAAGGCCGGGATCCCGGATTATCAGGGCAGCGACCCGCGCAAGCAGTACACCGACAAGCACCCGGCGGTGTGCATGGATTTCCCGGAGGTCGAAGCGTACGTGGCCTGGCTGTCGAAGAAGACCGGCCAGCCCTATCGACTGGTCAGCGAGTCGCTGCGTGAATACGCCGCCCGCGCCGGCAGCACGGGACCCTTCCCCTTCCCGTTCGACGAAGGCAAGGAATACAGCATCGCCAAACACGCCAACACCTACGGCGCCGCTGATGGCTACAACTTCACCGCGCCGGCCGGCAGCTTCCCGGCCAACGCCTTCGGCGTCTACGACATGCACGGCAATATTTATGAGTGGACCGCCGATTGCTACAACGAGAACTACGTCGGCGCGCCTAGCGATGGCAGCGCCTGGTTGAGCGGCAAGTGCGAAGTGCGGCGCATCCGTGGCAACGACTGGGGCGAGGCCCCGGTGTTCTCGCGTTCGGGCAACCGCAACGCCACCTACACCGACACCCGTGGCGACTGGATCGGCTTCCGGGTCGCCCGTGATCTGTAAGGCCATCGCCCGGCTAAATTAGCCGTCCTGCCAGTCGTTCTAAAAGTGGGCGCGATCCTCCATGGCGCGCCCACTGCCCTCTACGTCATCCAGGCGAACCCACGCGCAGTGCCGGTGTTCGCCGCTCCTTCAAGCAGGGAACCTCCATGAGCAAACCAACACGCGGGGTGATCAATGAATTGTTCGCCCTGCTCAAACCCTTTCGACTGATCGTCAGCGTGTCGATCCTGCTCGGCATGGTCGGTGGCCTGAGCGTCACCGCGCTGCTGGCGACCATCAACAATGCGCTGCACACCGAGGGCGCACTGACCAGCACGATGGTCGCGGTGTTCGCCGGCCTGTGCCTGCTGGCGCTGACCAGCTCGATCTTTTCCGACATCGGCACCAATTTCGTCGGCCAGCACATCATCGCTACATTGCGCAAAGAGCTCGGCGAGAAAGTCCTCTCGGCGCCGATCGAGCAGATCGAGCGCTATCGCAGCCATCGGCTGATTCCGGTGCTGACCCACGACGTCGACACCATCAGCGACTTCGCCTTTGCCTTTGCGCCGCTGGCGATTTCCCTGACCGTGACCCTTGGTTGCATGGGCTACCTGGCGATACTGTCGTGGCCGATGTTCCTGATGATGGCGGTGGCGATCCTGGTCGGCACGGTCATTCAGTACATCGCGCGCGGGCGCGGCATGCAGGGTTTCCTCAAGGCCCGCGACTACGAAGACGAGTTGCAGAAGCACTACCACGCGGTCGCCGAGGGCGCCAAGGAACTGCGCATCCACCGCCCGCGCCGGCATCGCATGTTTGTCTCGGGCATCGAAGGCACGGCCGACAAGATCTGCGCGACGCAGGTGCGTTCGGTAAACATTTTCGTGGTCGCCAAGACTTTGGGTTCGATGCTGTTCTTCGTGGTGATCGGCTTGGCGCTGGGCCTGCAATCGCTGTGGCCGAGTGCTGACAAAGCAGTCATGAGCGGCTTCGTGCTGGTGCTGCTGTACATGAAAGGGCCGCTGGAACACATCATCGGCACCTTGCCGATCGTCAGTCGCGCGCAGATTGCGTTCCGCCGCATTGCCGATCTGTCCGAGCAATTCTCCTCGCCCGAGCCGCACCTGCTGCTCAGCGACCAGGGCCATCAAAAGACCCCGGTGCACAGTTTGGAACTGACCGATGTCTCGTACAGTTTCCCGACGGTAGAAGGCGCCAAGCCGTTCCGTCTGGGGCCGGTGAACCTGAAAATCGAACAGGGCGACATCATTTTCATCGTCGGCGAAAACGGCTGCGGCAAGACCACGCTGATCAAATTGCTGCTGGGCCTGTACGCGCCACAGCAAGGCGAAATCCGCCTCAATCAGCAGCTCGTCGATGCCGCCAACCGCGACGATTACCGCCAGTTGTTCACCACGATCTTCGCCGACTATTACCTGTTCGACGACGTGGTCCAGGGCGACACCCATATCCCGGAAGACGCCAACAAATACCTGGAGCGCCTGGAAATTGCGCACAAGGTCAGTGTGCGTGACGGCTCGTTCACCACCACCGACTTGTCCACCGGCCAGCGCAAGCGTCTGGCCCTGATCAACGCCTGGCTGGAG
Source organism: Pseudomonas sp. IT-P260 (assembly GCF_949768395.1). Lineage (NCBI taxonomy): Bacteria > Pseudomonadati > Pseudomonadota > Gammaproteobacteria > Pseudomonadales > Pseudomonadaceae > Pseudomonas > Pseudomonas sp. IT-P260. The sequence goes on along the minus strand of NZ_CATKPO010000001.1, from coordinate 147,794 downwards.
GAGCGTCCGGTGCTGGTGTTCGACGAGTGGGCCGCCGATCAGGACCCGACCTTCCGGCGGATTTTCTACACCGAGCTGCTGCCGGACCTGAAGCGTCTGGGCAAGACCATCATCGTCATTTCCCACGACGATCGTTACTTCGATGTAGCAGACCAACTGGTGCGCATGAGCGCCGGCAAAGTGGTCACTGAGCTGCAACCCGCCTGACTGTGAAAATTTTGTAAAAAAAATGGCGTTGAGCTTTCCGGTTTTCGGAAGGCTCAACGTCTTACTAACAGTTAATAGAAATAGTTCTCAGTCAACACTTTGAAGAGTAGAAGAACAATGCCCGCACCGCACGGACTCCACCCGCTCGCCAAGGCCCTGCTGATCCGCCGCTCCTTCCGTTGCACCTTGCCCGCGTTCTGCGCCATGGCCCTGACCGTGCCGATGATCGGCCAGGCCCAGGCCGCCGCCGTGGCGATCAATATTCCTGCACAGTCGCTGGGGAGCGCCCTGCAGGAATTCGGTCGCCAGACCAACCTCCAAGTGCTGTACAGCCCGGATGAAGTCAGCGGCCTGCGCAGCAGCGCGGTCAGTGGCAACCTGGAACCGACCGCCGCCATCGCGCAACTGCTGCAAGGCACGAACATCGCCTACAGCGTCGAGGGCAACAACGTCGCCTTGCGTTCGCGCAGCAGCGGTGGCGCCAGCCTCGATCTGGCCCCGACCAGCATTTCCGCCACCGCCGAATCGGCCTGGGGCCCGGTCGACGGGATCGTCGCCAAGCGCAGCGCCACCGGTTCGAAGACCGATTCGTCGCTCAAGGAAATCCCGCAGACCATCAACGTCGTCACTCAAGACGAAATCAAGATGCGCGGCTCGAAGACCGTCACCGAAGCCCTGCAATACACGCCAGGCATGACCGGCGGCGGTTTCTCGGACCGGGTGAAGATCTTCGACGAACCGACCTCCCGCGGCTTCTCCCCTACTCCGCTGTACCTCGACGGCCTGCACATGCCTTACGGCGGCGGCAGCACCGGTGGTTCGCTGCAGATCGACCCGTACACGCTGGAGCGCGTCGAAGTGCTCAAGGGCCCGGCCTCGGTGCTGTACGGCCAGAACCAGCCTGGCGGTATCGTCAACATGGTCAGCAAGCGTCCGACCGCGACCCCGCTGCACGAAGTGAAGATCGGTGGCGGCAGCTATGACCGCAAGTACGGTGCCTTCGACCTCGGCGGCCCGATCGACGATCAAGGCGAATTCCTCTATCGCCTGACCGGTGTGGTCAACGACAGCGGCTCGGCCATCGACTACGCCAGCCAGAACCGCATGCTGCTGGCGCCAAGCCTGACCTGGCTGCCTAACGATCAGACCACCATCACCGTGTTCGGTCAGTACCAGAAAGACCACGACGTACCGGAAGCCCAGGGCCTGCCGGCCAACGGCACCGTGCATCGCAGCCAGGCCGGGCGCATCAGCCGCAGCCTGTTCCTCGGCGAGCCGGACGTGAACAAATACCACCGCGAGCAGTTCGTGGTCGGTTACGAGATTGCCCACGAACTCAACGACGTCTGGACCCTGAAGCAGAACGCGCGTTACGCCGACATCAATGACCAGTACGTGGCGCCGCTGCACGGTTATTCGTTCCCGACCAACCCGGTCACCGGCCTCAACGACGGCAGCTACCAGAGCCGTTATGCGGTGGACTGGTCGCAGCACAACAAGGTCTACGGCATCGATAACATCGCCCAGGCCAAGTTCAACACCGCCGATGTCGAACACACCGTGCTGCTGGGTGTGGACTACTACCACTACAATTCGAAGTTCCTCGGCCTGTACGACCGCACCGCTCCAGGTCTGGACCTGTACAACCCGGTGTATGGCAGTCAGATCAATTTCCGCCAGCCGTACAAGTGGGACAACACCATCACCCAGACCGGCCTGTACGCTCAGGATCAACTGCGCTGGAACCAGTGGTTCCTGACCCTCGGCGGTCGGTATGACTTCGCTGAAACCGACAACAAGCAACCGCTGAGCGGCGGCCACAGCAACCAGAAGGACGAGAAGTTCACCGGGCGTGCCGGCCTCGGCTACGAGTTCGAAAACGGCATCACACCGTACGTCAGCTACGCCGAATCGTTCCTGCCGCAAACCGGTACCGACATGAGCGGCAGCGCCTTCGAACCGACCACCGGCAAGCAGTACGAAGTCGGCGTCAAGTACGAGCCGAAGTCGATCGACGGCTTCATTCAGCTGTCGGCGTACCAGATCGACCAGGACAACATGCTCACCACCGACCTCAACAACCCTGGTTTCAGCACCCAGAGCGGCTCCGTGCGTTCGCGCGGTATCGAGCTGGAAGGCAAGGTCAACGTCACCCGCAACCTGCGCGTGCTGGCAGCGGTGTCGCGCAACCAGACCAAGTGGGAGAAAGACAACGACGGGCGCGAAGGTCGCACCCTGGCCATGCGTCCACCGCTGACCGCCTCCGCGTGGGTCAACTATGACTTCGACATCTCCACCGCCCTCGCCGGTTTCGGCATGGGCCTGGGCGCCCGCTACGTGCGCAGCAGCTACGGTTCGGATTACGAGTCGGACTCGTTCCAGATTCCGTCCTACACCGTGTATGACGCCATGGTCTCTTACGACCTGGAGAAATCGCCGCTGCATGTCAAAGGCGTGAAGCTGCAAGCCAACCTGCAAAACCTCACCGACGAGAAATACGTTGCCGCGTGCAACGGTACCCTCGATTGCTACTACGGCGAAGGCCGGACCATGACTGCTGACGTGACCTACAACTGGTAATACGTTTAGCGCTCACTGAAACGCCGGCATTTGCTGGCGTTTTTTTTGCGGGCTGATTGGGGCTTGGCGGCCTTTGGGCCGACCAGGCTCTTGGGGTTTTGGGTGAATATCCGTTGCTTCGGTAACGGCCTCCTATGGTTCCGCCCTTACGGCGGGTCACTTTTTCCAAACGCCGAAAAAGTAACCAAAAAGGCTTCCCCCGGCGTACGGCACTTCGCTGAGGCTCAGTGTTCCCTCGCTACGGTGTCCATCCGGGGGCATCGCCTACGGTTTGCTTCGCTGCACCTCCTCTCGATGGATGCGGCTTCGCCGCATGGCGCTGCGCGCCTACCCCCCGGTTGGACACCTACGCTCGGCCTGCCGATGGGGCTGAAGATCAAAAGCCACATCAAGAGCCAAAGCCAAAGCCAAAGCAGATCAAAAGATCACAGCCTTCGGCAGTTCCTACAGGGGATTGGGTGTATTCAGTTGGAGTTTGGTCGGCTGTCAGGCCGCCTTCGCGAGCAAGCTCGCTCCCACAGGGGGATGAGTGCATTCAGTCAGAGATCGGTCGGCTCGCAGGCCGCCATCGCCAGCAGGCTGGCTCCTACAGAAAAGCAAAAGCCGAGCGCTCGCTTTTCCACCGCTCAACACAATGAGCGTTAGCTCGAGTAAAGCTTTTGATCTGAGGGCCCGTCGGCAGGCTGAGTGGAGGGATTTATCCGGGGTGGGAGCGCAGCGACCGTTTGGCGCAGCCAAACACAGCGAGAGGAGGTGCAGCGAAGCAAACCGTAGGCGCTGCCCCCGGATGAATCCCGGAGCGAAGGAACCCGAGCCTAGGCGAGGGCCGAACGTCAGGGCATAGACCTTTTGGTTACTTTTGGGGCGTTTGCCAAAAGTGACCCGCCGTAAGGGCGGAACCCTAGGCCGCCGTTACCGCAGCAACGGATATTCACCCCCCGCCCCGTCAAGCCAAATCAAACACCTCCACCAAGCGCCCAGCAATCAACTCCAGCGCCTCTTCAGCCTCATCAACAATCGCCCCCATCCGCATAAAGTCATGGGTCATGCCCGAGTACACCTGCAAATCCACAACAACCCCCGCCGCCTGCAGATGCCAGGCATACGCCACCCCCTCATCGTGCAACGGATCACACTCGGCCAACACCATCAACACCGGCGCGACATCGGCCGGAACTTCGCCGAGCAACGGCGAAAAACGTGGATCAAGACGATCGCTGGCATCACGCTGATAGTGCTCGTAAAACCACTGCAGCGAAGCCTTCTCCAGCAGATAACCTTCGGCGAAACGCTCGATCGACGGCGTGCTGCGACTGGCATCGGTGACCGGATAAATCAGCACCTGCAAACGCGGCTGCACAGCGGCATCCGTCAGTTGCGCAGCCAGCACCGTGGCCAGGCTGCCACCGACGCTGTCACCAGCAATCGCCAGCCGCGCCGTGTCGATGCCCAGATCAGCCGCACTCGCCAGCAGCCAGTCCCAGGCATCGCGGGCATCATCGGCCGCTGTCGGAAAGCGATGTTCCGGTGCCAGTCGATACGCCACCGAAATCACCACACAATCGGCCAGCGAGGCCAACGCACGGCACAGCGAATCATGCGAATCGAGGCTGCCGACCACATAGCCGCCGCCATGAAAATACAACAGTGCCGGACGACCGGCGCCCGCCTGCAACGGATGATTGCTGTAGATCCGTGCGTTCAACAGTGCACCGTCACGCACCGGCAATTGCAGCTCATCCACCACGGCCAGTTCTTCACCGCCGGCGTCCATCAGCAAGGACGACTGATCGAATTGTTCGCGAGCCTCGGTCGGGCTCAACTCATACATGCCGACGCGTTTGCCACTGGCCCGGCCGTTGCCGACCAGTTGCAGAAATGCGCCGATATCAGGATTCAATGACATTCAAATCTCCAAACCGATCGGGCGCCATCAGCGCCCGATCGGTTTTACTTGGCTTTCACAGCAGGTTTCAGGACATGACTACTGATTCAACGATCTGGCCGAGCATTTCTTCAGCCTCGGACAGGAAAGTTTCATCGCGCGGGATCTGGAAGTGCCCGCAATCCAGCCATTCGCCGCCCATGCCCGGCTGTTCCAGTTGCGCCGCCAGCTCCAATGCCTCGGCTTCGCGACCCAGTGTCCACCAGCACGTCGGGTTGACGGTCAACGGCGCACAACGCTCAAGCTTGAGCGACAACTGCTTGAGCCGGCGCGCCACGCTGAACACCTGCGCCAGTTCATCGGCACCCAGCGCCACATAAGTCGACGCCCCGCGCTCGGCGCTCATCGCACGCTGGAACAGCGCACGCAGATTGTGCGGCGTTTCTTCACCGTCGATGGACAAGCCCGGTGCGGCGTCCGGCAGCGTCACCTGCAGGAAGTCGCGCAGGTCGGCTTGCCAGTCATCGACCGCCCCGGCGTCGACCGCCGCCGACGGCACGAAGCTGTCGACCAGCCCGACAAACTTGACCTGTTGCCCGGCCTGCTCCAGTTGCGCGGCGATCAACATCGCCAGCGTACCGCCCAGCGACCAGCCGAGCAGGTGATACGGCCCCTGCGGCTGTTTCTGGCGAATCTGCGCAAGGTAATCACTGGCCATTTCCTGCAGCGAGGTGTCGTTGAACGCCGGATCCAGCAGCATCCGCGACTGAATCGCCAACACCTGGCGCCGACCGCTCAAGCGCCGCGCCAGCGGCTCGTAGTCGAACACCGTGCCGAAGCCGGCGTGGAGGCAGAACAACGGCGCCACGCCCGTGACCTCGGCGTTCATCGCCAGCAACCCGGAGGCTTTTTCCGCCGTGCCCTGAACGCTCGCCAGCAGTTCGCCGATGCTCGGTTTCTGCATCAGATCACGCAGTTTCAGGCTCAGGCCTTGAGCCTTGAGTACGCGGCTGCGGGCCACCACTTGCAGGCTGAGGATCGAATCGCCACCCAGTTCGAAGAAGTTGTCGGTGAGCCCGACCCGTTCGACTTTCAGCACTTCCTGCCAGATCTTCGCCAGGGCTTTTTCCAGCTCGGTGCGCGGCTCGACATAGGCCAGACGCTGTTCGGCGTCCGGATTCGGCAGGGCCTTGCGGTCGAGCTTGCCGTTCGGTGTCAGCGGCATGCGCTCAAGGACCATGAGGTGCGCCGGCACCATGTAATCCGGCAGGCTGGCCTTGAGTTGCTCGCGCAGACGCTCGCCCAAACCGTCGGCCGGCGTGTCGGTAGCGGCCAGCACATAGCCGAGCAGTTGCTTGCCGCTCACGCCCTCGCGGGCCACCACGGCGGCGTCACGCACGCCCGGCTGCTGCTTGAGGCGCGCTTCGATTTCACCCAGCTCGATGCGGAAACCACGGATCTTCACCTGATGGTCGATCCGCCCGAGGTAGTCGACAGTGCCGTCGGCACGCTGGCGCACCAGGTCGCCGGTGCGGTACAGGCGACTGCCGTCGGCGCTGAACGGGTTGGCGACGAACCGTTCGGCGGTGCCACCGGCACGCCCCAGATAACCGCGCGCCAACACGCCACCCAGGTACAACTCACCGGCAATGCCGGCCGGCAGCGGGTTGAGATCGCTGTCGAGCACATAACCGCTGCGCTCGCCGACCACGCTGCCGATCGGCGCATAGGCCGCGCCGCATTGATCATCCGCCGCAGCCTTCCAGATCAGCGGCGTGACCACCGTTTCGGTCGGGCCATAGCCGTTGATGATGTACTGCGGTTGCAGTGCGCGTTTGGCCAGTTCGAAACTCGCCACCGGCACCGCATCCCCGCCGAAGCAGTAGATCCGTACCGGCGGCGGATTGCCGTGCTGTTCGGCGTGTTCGGCCAGTTGTTGCAGGTACACCGGCGGGAACGCGGCCACGCTCACGCCATGCTGATGCAGGGCGTCAAAGGTTTGTTCGGCCGTCCACAGGCTGTCGTCGCGAATCAGCAAACGAGCACCGTGTGTCAGGGTGGTCAGCCAGCGCTCATGCGCGCCGTCGAAGGCGAACGACATGAAGTGCAACTCGCAATCGGCTGCGCTCATTTCGTAACGCTGACCGATCGCCTGACAGTGCATCGCCAGCGGCCCGTGCGCCACGCCGACACCTTTCGGCTGACCGGTGGAACCGGAGGTGTAGATCACGTAGGCCAGGTTGCCCGGCTGCACCGTGACCTGCGGCGCCGAATCCGGCTGAGCGCGCAGATCCAGCTGATCGAGTTCCAGCACCTGCAGGTTGGCCTGGGTCGGCAGCACCTGACGCAGACTCGAATCGCTGAGCAGCAAAGCGATGCCCGAATCGTGCATCAAATAGCTCAAGCGTTCGCGCGGATAGGTCGCGTCCAGCGGCACGTAGGCGCCACCAGCCTTGAGCACCGCCAACAGCGCGACAATCATGTTTTCGCTGCGTGGCAGGGCCACACCGACCCGCACTTCCGGACCGACACCTTCGGCGATCAGCGCATGCGCCAGTCGATTGGCCCGCGCGTCGATCTGGCCGTAGCTGAAGGCTTGCTCATTGAAGATCACTGCGGTTTGTTCGGCCCGCTGCGCGGCCCACCCGGCAATGCGCTGGTGCACCAGCGTGGTCTGCGGTTGCGCGACAACGTCCGGCGCGGGCGCGACTTGCCCGGTCGGCAGACCGATGCGTCCCAGCGCCTGCCCGGCGTCCTGAACCAGTGCCGTGAGCAGGCCTTCCATGTTGCTGCGGATGCCCTCCACGGTCGCCAGATCAAAATGTTCGCGCAGGAACATGTACTCGATCACCAACCCGTCTTCGAGGGTGACCATCAGGTCCATCGGGAAGTTGGTCAGGCCCGAGTTATTGATCTCGCCAAACTTCAGCGAATCATCGCGCCACTCGCGCAGCGCCTGATCGATCGGGTGATTTTCGAACACGATGATGCTGTCGAACAGCGACTGCCCGGCACGCCCGCCCCAACGCTGGACGTCGGTCAGCGGCGTGTATTCGCGCTCGCGCAGTTCCAGATTGAAATCCTGCAACTCGCGCAACCAGGCGCCCACGGCCTGCTCGGCCGGCACGTCCTTGATCACCGGCAAGGTGTTGATGAACAGGCCGAGGATCGATTCCGAGGCCGGCAGGCTCGCCGGACGCCCCGCCACCGTGGCGCCGAACGCCACGCAACGCTGGCCGCTGTACCGGCTGAGCAGCACCAGCCACGCGCCCTGCACCAAAGTGTTGAGGGTGACCTGCTGCGCCTGGGCAAAGGCTTTCAACTGTTCGGTGCGGGCCTCGCCCAGACGGCTGTACAGCGCCTGGTGACCGCGACCGCTGCCGGTGCGCGTCACCGCGTCCGCCAGATAGGTCGGTTCGTCGAGCAGGCTCAGGTGCTGACGCCAGAAACCTTCGCTGGCATTCGCGTCCTGCTGCTGCAGCCAGTTGATGTAACCGCGATACGGCACCGCTTCGGCCAGTGGGCGTCCGGAATACTGGCTCAGCACCTCACCGATCAACTGCGAACTGCTCCAGCCGTCGATCAGAATGTGATGGTAGGTCCAGATCAACTGATAGCTGTGCTCGCCGACTTGCACCAGCGTCAGCCGTTGCAGCGGTGGCTGGTCAAGGTCGAAGCCCTTGGCCCGCTCGGCATCCGCCAGACCTTGCAAGGCCTCGGCGCAATGATCCTGCTCGCGCCAGTCAAGCAGGCTGAACGGCAACTGCGGATCGGCGAGTACGAATTGCAGCGGCTCGGCCATGTCCTGCCAAAGGAAACCGGTGCGCAAAATATCGTGACGACGGCTGACGGTTTCCCACGCGGCTTGCAGACGCAGCGGCTCAAGGCCCTGCACCGGAACGCTCAACTGGTTGACGTAGAGATCGGATTCCGGCGAATTCAGGCCGAGAAACAGCATGCCCTGCTGCATCGGCGACAAGCGATAGAGCCCGTCCAGTTGCCCCGCCGGCAATGGCAGCTGCGCCACTTGCGCCTCGCTCAAACCGTGCAGCGGCAGGTCGATCAGCGCCGGCTCCGGCGCCACACGCCCTTCGGCAGCTTGCACGCACAGGGCCAGTTGCTGAATGGTCGGTTGCTGGAACAGGTCTTTCGGGCTCAGCTCCAGCCCTTGCTGACGGGCGCGACTGACCACCTGAATCGAGATGATCGAGTCGCCGCCCAAGGCAAAGAAACTGTCGTGGGTGCTGACCTGCTCAAGGCCCAACACGTCTTTCCAGATCTCCACCAGCGCCTGCTCAGTGGCATTCGCCGGTTCGACATGCAACTGCGCGGCGCTGAGTTCCAGTGCTGGCAGGCGCTTGCGATCGATCTTGCCGTTGGGGGTCAGCGGCAACTGCGCCAGCCACAGGCGATGGCTCGGCACCATGTAATCCGGCAAGGTCGCGCCCAGCCAGTTGCCGAGGCTTTGCTGCAGTGCCGCCTGTTGTTCGGCGCTGGCGTCGATGATCGCCGGATCGCTCGGCACCAGATAGGCAATCAGTTGCTGACTGCCCGACACTTCGCTGGCGACGACCACCGCTTCACGCACGGCAGCATGCGCCAGCAGACGCGCTTCAATTTCGCCCAGCTCGATACGCAAGCCGCGAATTTTCACCTGATGGTCGATCCGGCCCATGTACTCCAGCTCGCCCTCCTCGCGCTGACGAATCAGGTCACCGGTGCGGTACAGGCGCTCGCCGTTACCGCCGAAAGGATTCGGCACGAAGCGCTCGGCGGTCATTGCCGCACGCCCCAGATAACCGCGCGTGATGCCGGCGCCGGACAGGTACAGCTCGGCCGAAACGCCTTGCGGCACCGCGTGCAGATCGGCATCCAGCAGATGGCTGGCGCTGTGATCAAGGGCACGCCCAATCCGCGCCTGACCGCCAGCACTGCGGCGGGTCCAGGTCGAATAAGTGGTGTCTTCCGACGGGCCGTACAGGTCGTAGACGTGTTCGACCGTCGACTGCTGATACAGCGCCTCCACCAGCGCTTGTTTCAGCGGTTCACCCGCCAGATTGATGATGCGCACACTTGGCGGAATCTGCCCGGCACGCTGCAGCGCGGCAATCGCCGACGGCACCGTGTTGACCAAACGAATTTGATCGCGGGCCGGCAGTTGCGGCAGCTCCAAGGCATTACGGGCGATGATCAGCGAGCCACCGTTAGCCAGGGTGACAAACAGCTCCCAGACCGACAGGTCGAAGCACACCGACGTCGAGGCCAGTACGCCTTGAATGTCCTCGCGGCGGTAGACCTTGGCCGACCAGTCGATCAGCGCCATGACGTTACGATGGGCAATCGCCACGCCTTTCGGTTTGCCGGTTGAACCGGAGGTGTAGATCACGTAGGCGAGGTTGTCCGGAGCGACCGATGTTTGCGGCGCGCTGCTCGGATAATCGCTCAACGAAAGCTGATCCATCAGCAGCACTTGCGTATCGCCCGGCACCCTCAGCGTCGCGGCAACCGCCTGCTCGGTGAGCAGCACCCGCGCACGGCTGTCTTCGAGCATGTAAGCCACGCGATCCGCCGGATAATCCGGGTCCAGCGGCACGTAAGCGCAACCAGCCTTGAGCACCGCGAGCAAGGCGACCAGCAACTGCTCGGAACGCGGCATCGCCACGCCCACCCGCACTTCCGGGCCGACGCCTAGCTCTAACAGTTTGTGCGCCAGACGATTGGCCTGCGCGTCCAGCTCGGCGTAGGTCAGTTGCGTATGGGCGAAGGTCACCGCCAAGGCATCCGGGGTCGCCGCCACCTGACGGGCGATGGCTTGATGGATGCATAGATCGGTGGAGAAGTCGGTGTTCGCCTGCGGGCTGTGCTCGATCAGGTTCAGCTCGCTGAGCGAACGCTCCCCCGACTCGCTCATCTGCCCGAGCAAGCGCTGCAGATACCCGGCCAGCTGCACCACGCTGTGCTCGGCAAAGCTTTCGCACTGGTAGCTGAAGTGCATCGACAACTCGTCGCTCAAGTGCACCAACAGCGTCAGCGGATAGTTGGTCTGCTCATGATTGTGGATTTCACCGAAGCGCAGTTCTTGCGGTGCGCCCTGCGCCAGCGCCTCGGACACCGGGTAGTTCTCGAACACCAGAATGTTATCGAACAGCGCCTCACCGTTGCGCTCGGCCCAGCGTTGAATATCGAACAGCGGGGTGTGCTCATGCTCACGCAAGGCGAGGTTCTGCGCCTGCACGCTCTGCAACCATTCGCCAACGCTCGATGAGGACTGCGGGCTGGCGATGACCGGCAAGGTGTTGATGAACAGACCGATCTGCTGCTCGACCCCTTTGAGTTCAGCCGGACGCCCCGCCACCGTGGCACCGAACGCCACGCACGGCTGGCCGGTCAGGCGCTGCAACAGCAGCAGCCAGGCCGCTTGAATCAGCGTGTTGAGGGTGACCTTCTGCTGGCGCGCGAACTCGCCCAGACGCCGCGTCTGCTCAGCGTCGAGCACGCAGAAATGTTCGCCGTGGCCATCGCGTGGTGCATCGCCGCGCTGCGCCTGCAACGCTTGCGCGAGCAAGGTCGGCGCTTGCAGGTCAGCCAGTTGCGCGGTCCAGTAACGTTCGCTGGCCTGCACGTCCTGGCGCTGCAGCCATTCGATGTAATCGCGATAACGCCCGGCCAGTGGCGGTTGGGCAACCCCGCTGTAGCGTTGCAGGACTTCGCCGATCAACTGCGAGTTGCTCCAGCCGTCCATCAGGATGTGGTGGTTGGTGTAGATCAAGTGGCAGCGCTGCTCGTCCAGACGCACCACGACCATGCGCAACAGCGGCCCCTGGCTCAAGTCGAAACCTTGCGCCTGTTCGGCTGCGGCCAGCGCATTCAGATCGCTCTGACAATCGTCGCGATCACGCCAGTCGAGCACGCGGAACGGCATGTCCAGCTGCTTGTGCACCACCTGCACCGGACGCGCCAGTTCACCCTGCCAGACAAAGCTGCTGCGCAGGATGTCGTGGTTGTCCACCGCCGCTTGCCAGGCTTGCTGGAAGCGTTGCGGATCGAGGCCTTCGACATCGAGCCGGACCTGGTTGATGTAATCGCCAGTGGCCTGCTCGTAGAGGCTGTGGAACAACATGCCCTGCTGCATCGCCGACAGCGGATACACATCGGCGACCTGGCGTGGCGCCAGCGGAAACTGATCAAGCTGCGCCTGCGTCAGGCCGGCCAACGGGAAGTCCGACGGGGTCAGGCCTTCGACGCCCGGGGTCAGGCAATGGCCGATCAACGCTGCGAGTTCTGCGGCGTAATCTGCGGCCAGGGCTTCGATCACCGCGCTGTCGAAACGCTCATGGCTGAACGTCCAGCCGACCCGCAGCTCGCCGCCATACACTTGACCGTTGAGGGTCAACCAGTTGCCGAGCGGCGCCTCCGGGCTCTGATCGAGGCCGGCGTTGTCCGGCGACGGCACGAACAGCGCAGCCTCGTCGCCGGCGAAACTGCCGTCGAACTGCCCAAGGTAGTTGAAGGTGATGCGCGGGCTCGGCAAGGCCTGCAAGCTCTGCTGCGCGCGGGCATCACCGAGGTAACGCAAGGCGCCGAAACCGATGCCCTTGTTGGGGATCGAGCGCAGTTGTTCCTTGATCTGCTTGATCGACTCGCCAAGCGTGTCTGCCGGTGTCAGGCGCACCGGGAACAGGCTGGTGAACCAGCCCACCGTGCGGGTCAGATCGACACCGTCGAACAGTTCTTCGCGACCATGGCCTTCGAGCTGGATCAGCGTCGACGCCTGCCCGCTCCAACGGCCGATGACCCGCGCCAGTGCCGTCAGCAACAGATCGTTCACCTGGGTGCGGTACGCCGCCGGGGCCTCTTGCAGCAGTTGGCGGGTCAGCTCGGTGCCGAGGCGGGTTTGTACGGTCTGAGCCAGACGATTGTCCTGACTGGCGTCAACGCGTTTGCACGGCAGATCGGTGCTCACATCGCTCAGGCAGGTCTGCCAATAATCCAGTTCGGCCTGCAACGCCGGGCTGTTGGCGTAGCGCTGCAAGTGCTCGCCCCAGTCCTTGAAGGCACTGGTTCGGGACGGCAGACTCAACGGCTGATCATCAAGCAATTGCTGATAAGCGTTTTGCAGGTCTTCCAGCAGAATCCGCCACGACACGCCGTCCACCGCCAAGTGATGAATCACCAACTGCAAACGCTGTGTGCCATCGGCCAGAGTTGCCAGCACCGCACGCAGCAACGGCCCGTGTTGCAGATCGAGGCTGCGCTGGGCGCGATTACCCAAGGCTTCAAGAGCGGCGGCATCAGCAACGCCTTCCTGCCAGAGCAGGTTCTGCGGCAGCGCTTCGACCGCGCGATGCTCGGCCTGCCACACGCCATCGCGCTGGGTGAAGCTCAGGCGCAAGGCATCGTGATGAGCGACCAGTGCGCGCAACACTTGCTCGACTTTTTCAGCGTCCAGCGCCTGCCGCGGTTGCAGCAGTACCGACTGGTTCCAGTGATGACGCTGCGGAATTTCGTCGGCGAAGAACTGCTGCTGGATCGGCAGCATCAACGCCGCACCGCTCGCGGCTTGCTGATCAATGCTCGATTCGTCGCCACCCCACTGCGCGACCAGCGCCAGACGCTGCACGGTCTGGTGCTGGAACAGGTCTTTGGGATTGAGGCGGATGCCGGCCTGACGGGCGCGGCTGACCACCTGAATCGAGATGATCGAGTCACCGCCCAATTCAAAGAAGTTGTCGTGGATGCCGACTTGCGGCAGCTTCAGCACGTCCTGCCAGATCGCCGCCAGCCCCTGCTCCATCGCGCTTTGCGGCGCCTGATAGGTCTGCTGCGCCTGACTGGCGTCCGGCGACGGCAAGGCGTTGCGGTTGAGTTTGCCGTTGGCGGTCAACGGCAATTGCGCCAGCAGCAACAGGTGCGCCGGGACCATGTGATCCGGCAGACTGGCCTTGAGTTCGGCGCGCACGCTGTCGCGCCACAGCGCCTGTTCGGCCGGGCTTGCGTCGAGCAGCGCGGCGTCGCCTGGCACCAGATAAGCCACCAGTTGCTGACCGCTGAGCCCCGGTTGCGCCAGCACCACGGCCTGGCGCACGGCAGCCTGTTCCAGCAGTTGCGCTTCGATCTCGCCGAGTTCGATACGGAAACCGCGAATCTTCACCTGATGATCGATGCGCCCGATGTATTCGATCACGCCGTCGGCGCGATAGCGCGCCAGGTCACCGGTACGGTACAGACGCCCGCCATCGGCGGCGAACGGGTCGGGAATAAAGCGCAGGCTGGTCAGATCCGCGCGGTTCAGGTAACCGCGAGCCAGGCCGGCACGACCGATATACAGCTCACCGATGCAGCCTTTGGCGACCGGGTTCAGATCTCCGTCGAGCAAGTACCAGGACAGGTCGGGAATCGGCTCGCCGATCGGACTGCTGGCGTCACGCTGCAAGTCGGCCAGCGTAATCGGCCGGTAGGTCACGTGCACGGTGGTTTCGGTGATGCCGTACATGTTGATCAGTTGCGGTGCCTGATCGCCGAAACGCTCGAACCATGGACGCAGGCTCTTGACCTCCAGCGCCTCGCCGCCGAACACCACGTAACGCAGCGCCAGTGCTTGCGCCGCATGCTGCGGGGCGCAAGCCACTTGCATCAATTGCTTGAACGCCGACGGCGTCTGATTGAGCACGGTGACGCCTTCGCGGCAGAGCAAGGCGAAGAAATCTTCCGGCGAGCGGCTGACCTCGTAAGGCACCACCAGCAGTTTGCCGCCGTACAGCAGTGCCCCGAAAATCTCCCACACCGAGAAATCGAAAGCGTAGGAATGGAACAGGCTCCAGACATCCGTGGCGCCGAAACCGAACCACGCATCCGTGGCCTCGAACAGGCGCAGCACGTTGCGATGGGCCAACAACGTGCCCTTCGGTTGACCGGTAGAACCGGAGGTGTAGATCACGTAAGCCAGGTTATCCGGGCTCATGCGTACTTGCGGATTGCTGTCGCTGTAGCCTTCCAGACCGTCACGCTCCTGATCGAGCATCAGGCTGCGCAGCAAATCGGGTACTGGCAGACGTCCCAGCAGATGACTCTGCGTCAGCAGCAAGGCGATGCCGCTGTCGCCGATCATGTAGCTCAGGCGTTCCTCCGGATACGTCGGGTCCAGCGGCACATAGGCGCCGCCGGCCTTGAGAATCGCCAGCAGGCCGACCAGCATGTCGAGGCTGCGCTCCACCGCCAGACCGACGCGCACGTCCGGGCCGACACCGCTGGCAATCAGCTTGTGGGCCAACTGGTTGGCGCGGCTGTTCAGCTCGCCGTAGCTCAGGGACTGCCCGGCACAGCTCACGGCAATCGCTTGCGGGGCGCGGGCGGCTTGTTGTTCGATGCGTTGATGCAGGCACTGTTCGCTCGGGAAATCGCGGATGCACGGGTTCCACTGGCGCAGGGTCGCCGCGCGTTCGCTGGCATCATGCAGCGGCAGTTCGGCAATGCGCTGAGCGCTGTCGGCGACGATGCCTTGCAGCAGATGGGTCCAGTGTTGCGCCAGGCGCTCAATGGTTTCCACGTCGAACAAGTCGGTGGCATAGGTCAGCTCGGCCCAGACGTTGTCGCTCGATTCAAAGGTGTTCAGGGTCAGGTCGAACTGCGCGGTACTGGACGCCCAAGGCAAGCCTTCAATCGCCAGGTTTGGCAGCCGTGTGGCGCCCTGCGCCTGACGCACCTGGCTCTGGTGGTTGTGCATCACCTGGAACAGCGGGCTGTGGCTGAGGCTGCGCTCCGGTTGCAGCGCGTCGACCAGTTGCTCGAACGGCAGATCCTGATGCGCCTGCGCGCCGAGTACGGTGTTTTTCACTTGTTGCAGCAGGCTGCGGAACGTCTGCTGACTGTCGAACTCGGCCTTCAGAACCTGGGTGTTGACGAAGAAACCGATCAGGCCTTCGGTCTCGACCCGGTTGCGGTTGGCCACCGGCACGCCGACGCGGATATCGGCCTGACCGCTGTAGCGATGCAGCAAGGTCTGGAACGATGCCAGCAACAGCGCAAACAGCGTGACGTTTTCGCGTTGCGCCAGTTGCTTGAGCGCGGCGGCCAGTTCGAGGCTCAGCGGGATCTCGCGACGGGCTCCGCGATAGCTTTGCTCGGCTGGACGCGGACGGTCGGTCGGCAACTCCAGCAGCGGTTGATCGCCATCGCCGAGTTGTGCAGTCCAGTAGCTCAATTGCCGCTCGCGTTCACCGGCGTCCATCCACTGTTTCTGCCACGCGGCGTAGTCGGCGTATTGCACCGGCAGCGCCGGCAATTGCACGCGCTGGCCCTGGCTGTGGGCGGCATACAACGCCACCAGCTCATCGACCATGACATTCATCGACCAGCCATCGGCGACGATGTGATGCAGGGCGATGACCAGCGCGTGGTCATCGGCCGCCAGACGCAGCAGTTTGACCCGCAGCAACGGGCCTTGCTGCAGATTGAACAGGTGCAGGGTTTCGGCGGCGACCCGCGCTTGCAGCGTCGCCTCGTCGAGATCCGCCGCCACGTCCTGCACCTGCAGGTCGAGCGTGCCGTGGGCCTGGATCACTTGCAGGGTCTGGCCCTGCTGTTCGACGAAGCAGGTGCGCAGCGATTCATGGCGTTCGATCAGCGCGTCGAAGCTGCGCTGCAACGCCGGCAAATCCAGCTCACCGCGCAGACGCAACGCAGCCGGCACGTGATAAGCGGTGCTGTTCGGCTCCAGTTGCCAGAGGAACCATTGACGTTCCTGAGCATAGGACAGCGCCAGCGGTTGCTGGCGGGGCAACGCAACAATCGGCGGTTGCTGATGCGCCTGATCGACACCCAGCGCGGCGACAAAATCTTTCAGCGTGCTGTGTTCGAACAACGTGCGCAGCGGCACCTGCACGTTCAGCGCCTGACGGACGCGCGAGACCACTTGCGTGACCAGCAACGAGTGGCCGCCCAGCTCAAAGAAGTTGTCGCTCAAGCCCACGCGATCAAGCTTGAGTACCGCTTGCCAGATCTCGGCGACGCTGTGTTGAGTGGCGGTTTGCGGGGCGATGTAAGTCGATTGCAGCTGGCTGGCGTCAGGTGCCGGCAAGGCTTTGCGGTCGACTTTGCCGTTCGGCGTCAGCGGCAGTTGCGCAAGGAACAAAAGGTGCGCCGGCACCATGTATTCCGGCAGCTCGGCCTTGAGGCTGGCTTTCAATGCGGCGCGCAGTTCGCCTTCATCAATATCGTCGGCGGTCGGCACCACGTAGCCGACCAGTTGCGCGCCGGTCGGGCCGTCCTGAGCGACTACCACGGTTTCGCGCACGCTATCGAGGGCGAGCAAACGCGCTTCGATCTCGCCGAGTTCAATCCGGAAACCACGGATTTTCACCTGATGGTCGATCCGCCCGATGTACTCGATCACGCCCTCGGCGCGGTAACGGGTCAGGTCGCCGGTGCGGTACAGGCGCGCGCCGGTTTGCGAAAAGGGATCCGGGACAAAACGTTCGGCAGTCAGGCTCGGGCGCTGGAAGTAACCACGAGCGAGGCCATCGCCGCCGATCAACAGCTCACCCGGGGCGCCGAGCGGATTGAGCTCCAGGTCACTGCCGAGGATGTACAACGCGGTGTTGTCGATCGGTGTGCCGAGGAATGGACGGCTGTTGTCCGCACTCAAGGCGTGTTGCGCCGACCAGATGGTGGTTTCGGTCGGGCCGTAGAGGTTCCACACGCTCGGCGTCAGCGCCAGCATGCGTTGCGCCAGTTCCTGCGGCAGCGCTTCACCGCCACAGAGGAACGTGCGGCCCGAAAGGATGGGCGCCTGTTCGTTGTCCAGCAGCATGCGCCAGGTCGAGGGCGTGGCTTGCAGCGTCGTCACGGCGTGACGCTCGATCAGTTCGAGCACCGCTTGCGGGTCTTGATGCACATCCTTGCCGGTCAGCACCACACAAGCGCCGGCCAGCAATGGAGCGTAGATTTCCAGGCCGAAAATATCGAACGAGAAGGTGGTCAGCGACAGCACGCGATCCGTGGCCACGATGCCCGGCTGCTTGATCATGCTCGCGACAAAGTTACTCAGCGCTGCGTGGCGCACCATCACGCCTTTGGGTTTGCCGGTGGAACCGGAGGTGTAGATCGTGTAGGCCAGATGCTCGCCATTGACTGCAACGTCCGGCGCGGTCTGTGGATAAGCCGCCAGCCACTCGTGAGGTTGATCCAGCACCAGCGTTTGCACGCCCGGCGGGATCGGCAGCTGCGTCTGCAAATGGCTTTGGGCCAGCAGCAATGGCAGGCCGCTGTCCTCGATCATGTAGGCCAGACGATCCTGCGGATACGCCGGGTCCAGCGGCACATAAGCACCGCCAGCCTTGAGGATCGCCAGCAGGCCGACGATCATTTCCACGCTGCGCTCGACGGCGATACCGACCAATTGATCCGGGCCGACACCGGCCTCGATCAGCTTGTGCGCCAGTTGACTGGAGCGGGCATCCAGCTCGCCGTAGCTCAGCACGTGTTCGCCGATGATCAGGGCCGTGGCCTGCGGCGTTTGCTGTGCACGCCGGGAGAAATCCTGCTGCACGCATTCGGCTTGCGCGCTGCGGTCGGCGATGCGCAACCAGTCCTGCAACAGCACGCCGTGCTCGGCGCTTTCCAGCAACGGCAATTCGCCGACCCGCTGGTTCGGTGCGGCGACGATGCCGCGCAGCAAATTCTGCCAGTGACGCGCCAGGCGCTCGACGGTTTCAGCTTTGAACAGATCGGTGGCGTAGGTCAGCTCGGCGGCAAAGCCGTCGCTGGACTCATAAGTATTCAGCGTCAGATCGAACTGCGCGGTGCGCCCTTCCCACTGCACATCCTCGACACTCAGCTGCGGCAACTGCGCCGCGCTGCGCCCCTGATCACGGCTGGTCTGGTGGTTGAACATCACCTGGAACACCGGGCTGTGGCTCAGGCTGCGCTCCGGTTGCAAAGCTTCGATCAGTTGCTCGAACGGCAGATCCTGATGCGCCTGCGCGGCCATCGCCGCCTGTTTGACCTGAGCCAGCAACCGGTTGAACGGCAGTTGCCCGCTGACCTCGGCACTCAGCACCTGCGTGTTGACGAAAAAGCCGATCAGGCCTTCGGTCTCGACCCGGTTACGGTTGGCGGTCGGCACCCCGACGCGAATCTGCGCCTGACCGCTGTAGCGATGCAACAGCGCCTGGAACGACGCCAGCAGCAGCATGAACAGGCTCACGCCTTCGCGCTGCGCCAACTGCTTGAGGGCATCACCGAGGTCTGCCGGCAGGTTCAGTTCCAGCCGCGCACCGCGCAGGCTTTGCACGGCCGGACGCGGGTAATCGATCGGCAGTTCCAGCACCGGCTGCTCGCCGTCCAGGGTCTTGACCCAGTAGGCCAACTGGCGTTCACGCTCGCCCGCTTCCAGCCAGTGGCGCTGCCAGATCGCGTAGTCGGCGTACTGTATTTCCAGTTCCGGCAGGCTCAGCGGCTGCCCGGCGGTGTCGGCGGCGTAATGCTCGATCAGCTCGTTGACCAGGACTTTGATCGACCAGCCATCGGCGATGATGTGGTGCTGGATCAGCACCAGCACATGGTCGTCTTCCGCCACTTTCAGCAGCGCCACCCGCAGCAGCGGGCCCTGCTGCAAATTGAACGGGCGCGCGGTTTCGCTCTCGACGAAGGCCTTGATCGCGGCGTCTTCCCCGGCGGCATCGAGGCCCTCCGGCAATGGCGTCAGGCTGATGCTCAGCGGCAGTTGCGGATGAATCACTTGGCAAAAGCTTTCACCCTGCTCGGCGAAAGTCGTACGCAGGCTTTCATGGCGCGCCGCCACTGCGTTGAAGCTGCGTTGCAGCGCCGCCACATCCAGCCGGCCCTTGAGGCGCAGGGCGCTGGGGATGTGATACGCGGTGCTGTGCGGGTCCATTTGCCAGAGAAACAGTTGACGTTCCTGAGCGTACGACAGAGGAATCGCCGCAAACCCGGAACGTGTTTCCGGGATCGGCAGGTTGGCCGGAGAGACGCCCTCTTCGAGCATCTTTTCCAGGTACAGCTTACGTTTGTCCAGCGGCAGAGTGATAAAGCGCTTGGCTACCCTCAAAGCAACACTCTTGTCCATCAGACTTCCTCCATATCGTCAAGCAGGGCTTCCAGCTTGCTCAGTTTCTGTTCGTTGATTGCCCCGCCTCCTGTATCGAGTCGAGCGACAAACTCGCTCAGGACGGGGTGCTGGAATAACAGTTGCGGGGTCAGCGTCAGGCCCAGTTCCAGAGCCATGCGCGACACCACGTTGACCGCCAGCAGCGAGTGCCCGCCGAGTTCGAAGAACTGATCGTTCAAGCCGATGCGTTGCACTTCGAGCACTTGCTGCCAGATCGCCGCGACCTGTTGCTCAAGCTCACTGTGCGGCGCGACATACGCGGCCTGCATCTGGCTGGCATCGACCGCCGGCAGGGCCTTGCGGTCGAGTTTGCCGTTGGGGGTCAGTGGCAACTGCTCAAGGAACAGCAGGTGCGCGGGAATCATGTAGTCAGGTAACGAAGACTTGAGGCCAGTCTTTAGTCCCTCGCGCAGTTGCCGCTGCGCGTCCCCGTCGTGCATCTCCAGTTGCGGAGCGACCACATACGCCACCAGTTGCGCCCCGGTGTCGCTGTCGACGGCCAGCACCGCCGCTTCGCTGACCGTCGGCTGGGCGAGCAGTCGCGCCTCGATCTCCCCCAGTTCGATGCGGAATCCACGAATTTTCACCTGATGGTCGATCCGGCCCATGTACTCCAGCTCGCCCTCCTCGCGCTGACGAATCAGGTCGCCGGTGCGGTACATGCGCTGGCCGCTGCCGACGAAAGGATTCGGTACAAAGCGCTCGGCGGTCATCGCCGCACGCCCCAGATAACCGCGCGTGATGCCGGCGCCGGACAGGTACAGCTCGGCCGAAACACCCTGCGGAACCGCGTGCAAATCGGCATCCAACAGATGGCTGGCGCTGTGCTCGAGCGCACGACCAATTCGCGCCTGACCACCGGCGCTGCGGCGGGTCCAGGTCGAATAGGTGGTGTCTTCCGACGGGCCGTACAGGTCGTAAACGTGCTCGACCGTCGACTGCTGATACAACGCCTCCACCAGCGCTTGCTTCAGCGGTTCACCCGCCAGGTTGATGATGCGCACACTTGGCGGAATCTGCCCGGCACGCTGTAGCGCAGCAATCGCCGACGGCACGGTGTTAATCAGACGCACCTGATCGCGGGCCGGCAGTTGCGGCAGGTCCAAGGCATTACGCGCGATGATCAGCGAACCACCGTTGGCCAGCGTGACAAACAGCTCCCACACCGACAGGTCGAAGCACACCGACGTCGAGGCCAGTACGCCTTGGATGTCGTCGCGGCTGTAGACCTTGGCCGACCAGTCGATCAGCGCCATGACGTTGCGATGGGCAATCGCCACGCCTTTGGGTTTGCCGGTGGAACCGGAGGTGTAGATCACGTAGGCGAGGTTGTCCGGCTGCACCGTAGTTTTTGGCGCAACAGCTGAATAGTCGCTCAGCGACAGCTGATCCAACAGCAGCACTTGGGTATCGCCCGGCACACTCAGAGTCGCGGCAACGGCCTGCTCGGTGAGCAACACCCGCGCCCGACTGTCTTCGAGCATGTAGGCCACGCGATCCGCCGGGTAATCCGGGTCCAGCGGCACATACGCACCGCCAGACTTGAGCACCGCCAGCAAGGCAATCAGCAACTGTTCGGAACGCGGCATCGCCACGCCCACGCGCACTTCCGGGCCGACGCCCAGCTCAAGCAGCTTGTGCGCCAGACGGTTGGCCTGCGCGTCCAGTGCGGCATAGGTCAATTGCGTATGGGCGAAGGTCACCGCCAAGGCATCCGGGGTCGCCGCCACTCGATGGGCGATGGCTTGATGGATGCACTGCTCGGTAACGAAATCGCTGTTCACCGGCGGGTTATGTTCGATCAGGTTCAGCTCGCTCAATGTGCGCTCACCGCCATCCGCCATCTGGCTCAGCAGACGCTGCAGATGCGCGCCCAACTGCGCCACGCTGGCTGCCGCGAAGCTGTCGCGCTGATAACTGAAATGCACCGACAGTTGCGCGCCCATGTTGACCAGCAAGGTCAGCGGATAGTTGGTCTGCTCCTGATTGGCCACCGCGCCGAAGCGCAGACCTTGCGGCGCACCGCGTTCCAGCGCCTCGCCGATCGGGTAGTTCTCGAACACCATCAGGCTGTCGAACAGCGCGTCGCCGCCCTGCCCGGCCCAGCGCTGAATGTCCGCCAGCGGCGTGTGTTCGAACTCGCGCGAGGCGAGGTTCTGCGCCTGCACCGCTTGCAGCCAGGCGATCACGCTCTGCTGCGCGGGCGGTGCGGCGATCACCGGCAGCGTGTTGATGAACAGGCCGATCTGCGCTTCGGCACCCGGCAGGTCCGCCGGGCGCCCGGCGACGGTGGCGCCGAACGCCACGCAATCCTTGCCGGTGTAGCGCTGCAACAGCAGCAGCCACGTCGCTTGCACCACGGTGTTGACGGTGACTTTCGCGGCCCGGGCAAACTCGCCCAGGCGCTGGCTCAGCTCAGCGTCGAGCACCTGGTAATGATCGCCGTAACCCACGCTCGGCAAACCGGCCTGCGGCCGTGCGATGGCATTGGCCAGGCGCGTCGGTTCCTGCAGATTGCCCAGCGTCGCCCGCCAGTAGGCTTGCGCCGCCGCGCCATCCTGACGTTGCAGCCAGGCGATGTAATCGCGGTAGCGACCCGCGCCACGGGCGACCGCTTCGCCGCTGTAGTGCTGCAACACTTCGCCGAGCAACTGCGCGCTGCTCCAGCCGTCCATCAGGATGTGATGGTTGGTGTAGATCAGGTGATAACGCTCGGCTGCGGTGCGCACCAGCACCAGGCGCATCAGCGGTGCACAGCTCAGATCCAGACCCAGGGCGCGCTCTTCATCAGCGAGGGTTTGCAGCGCTGCCTCCAGATCAGTTCTGCCGTGCCAGTCGAGCACGCTGAACGGTACCTCGATCTGACGCTGCACCACTTGCACCGGTTGCGGCAGATCGCCTTGCCAGAAGAAGCCGCTGCGCAGGATGTCGTGGGCATCTACCGCCGCCTGCCACGCCGCGCGGAAGCGTTGCGGATCGACACCGTCGACGTCCAGGCGCATCTGGTTGATGTAGTCGCCATTGCCGTGTTCGAGCAAGGTGTGGAACAGCATGCCCTGCTGCATCGGCGACAGCGGATAGATGTCGTCGATGCCTTGCGGCTCCAGCACCAGCGCATCCAGTTGCGCTTGCGACAGTTGCGCCAGGGGGAAGTCCGACGGCGTCACGCCACGGTTGGCACTGTCGCAGCAGTGGCCGATCAGCGCGGTCAGTTCCTGCACATAGTCGTCGGCCAGACGCTGGATGGTGGCGGTGTCGAACATCGCACCGCTGTAGGTCCAGCTCAGGTCCAGCTCGCCGCCGAACACCTTGCTGTTGAGCGCCAGCGGATTGCCCAGCGGCCCTTGCAGGTTGACCTCGGCGCCGCCGGACTCGCTGGTCGGCACGAACAGCGCATCGCTGGCAGCGTCGAAGCTACCATCGAACTGGCCGAGGTAGTTGAAGGTCAGGCGCGGCGTCGGCAAGGCTTGCAGGGTGGCACGCGCCGGCTCATCACCGAGGTGTGCGAGCGCGCCGAAGCCGATGCCTTTGTGGGGGCTCGCCCGCAGCTGTTCCTTGATCTGCTTGAGCGACGCGCCGAGTTCGGCGGCCGGTGCCAGGCGTGCGGGGAATACGCTGGTGAACCAGCCCACGGTGCGGGTCAGATCGATGTGTTCGAACAGGTCTTCGCGACCATGCCCCTCAAGCAACACCAGTGCATTGTCGTCCCCGGTCCAGCGCACCAGCACCCGCGCCAGCGCGGTCAGCAACAGATCGTTGACCTGGGTGCGATAAGCCGCCGGAGCTTCCTGCAACAGCTGACGGGTCAGAGTCTGATCGAGTTTGCTGCGCAGGGTCAGTGCCTGATCGTGTTGCTGACCACCCTGCGGCCGGTCGTAAGGCAAGGCCGCCGAAGCGCCGTGCAACTGCTGCTGCCAGAAGCTCAGCTCGGCCTGCAATGCAGGGGTTTTGGCATAGTCCTGCAACGCCGCCGCCCAAGCTTTGATCGCACTGGTTTTCGCCGGCAATTGCACGGGCTTACCTGCGAGGAGCTGGCGATAGGCGTTTTGCAGATCTTCGAACAGAATCCGCCACGACACGCCATCGACCACCAGGTGATGGACGATCAGCAGCAGGCGCTGACTGCCATCAGCCAGGTTCGCCAGCACCGCGCGGATCAGTGAGCCGCCGCTCAGTTGCAGGCTGCGCTGGGCCTTGTTGCCCAGTGCCTCAAGGGCGGCGAGATCAGCGACCTCGACCTGCCAGAGAATGGTTTCCCCCGCTTGCGTGGCGACGTCGCGGTAGTGCGCCGACCAACCCGCGGCCTGCTCGACAAAGTCCAGACGCAAGCTGTCGTGCTGCACGACCAACGCATCCAGCGCTTGCTCCAGTACTTGAGCGTCCAGCGCCTGCGTCGGCTTGAGCATCACCGACTGGTTCCAGTGGTGACGGTCGGGAATCGCCTCGGCAAAAAATGCCTGGTGAATCGGCAGCAGCGCGGTTTCGCCGGTTTGCGCGCGCTGATCGATTGGCTGCACGACTTCGCCGGTCTGCGCCACCGTGGCCAGGGCCTGAATGGTCTGGTGCTGGAACAGGTCTTTGGGGCTGAAGCG
Organism: Pseudomonas sp. IT-P260; assembly: GCF_949768395.1. Classification (NCBI taxonomy): domain Bacteria; kingdom Pseudomonadati; phylum Pseudomonadota; class Gammaproteobacteria; order Pseudomonadales; family Pseudomonadaceae; genus Pseudomonas; species Pseudomonas sp. IT-P260. The sequence continues at coordinate 123,403 of NZ_CATKPO010000001.1, read as the reverse complement.
AATCCCGGCCTGCCGCGCCCGGCTGACCACTTGAATCGAGATGATCGAGTCGCCACCCAGTTCGAAGAAGTTGTCGCTGACGCCGACCTGCTCAAGCTTGAGCACGTCTTGCCAGATCGCCGCCAGTTGCTGCTCCAGCGCCGTCTGTGGCGCGAGGTAGGCCTGTTGCAGTTGGCTGACGTCCGGTTTTGGCAGGTTCTTGCGATCGAGCTTGCCGTTCGGCGTCAGCGGCATGCGCTCAAGACGCAGGACATACGCCGGCACCATGTGCGCCGGCAGGCTGGCCTTGAGCTGCGCGCGCAGGTGGTCGGTGAACTCGGCACTCGCTGAATCACCGACCACGTAGGCCACCAGACGCTTGCCACTGCCGGCGCTGCCTTCCTGCGCCACGACCACCGCTTCGCGCACGCCGTCGAGGGCTTGCAGCGCCGCTTCGACTTCGCCCAGTTCGATACGGAACCCGCGAATCTTCACCTGATTGTCGATGCGATCCAGATAGTCAAAGGTGCCGTCGACACGCTGGCGCACCAGGTCGCCTGTGCGATAGAGCAAGCCGCCATGGGCGCTGAACGGGTCAGCGACAAAACGCTCGGCGGTCAGCCCCGGACGGTTCAGATAACCCCGCGCCAAACCCGTGCCACCGAGGTACAACTCCCCGGCCATGCCTTGCGGCAACAGGTTCAGATCGGCGTCGAGCACATAGGCGCTGCGATCGCCGATTCGGCTGCCGATCGGTGCGTAAGCGGCGCCGCACGGCTCTTCACGGCCAGCCTTCCAGATCAATGGGGTGACCACGGTTTCGGTCGGGCCGTAGCCGTTGATGATGTAGTCCGGATCGAGCGCGCGTTTGACCCGCTCGAAACTGGCGTTTGGCACCGCATCGCCGCCGAAGCAATAGATCCGCACTTTCGGCGGGTTGCCGACACGCTCGGCGTGTTCGGCCAGTTGTTGCAGGTACACCGGCGGGAACGCAACCACGCTCACGCCGTGTTCGATCATCGCGTTGTAGGTCTGCTCCGGCGTCCACAGCGTGTCGTCGCGAATCAGCAGCGAAGCACCGTGGGTCAGGCTGGTCAGCCAGCGCTCGTGGGCGCCGTCGAAGGCGAACGACATGAAGTGGAATTCGCAGTCGCTGTCGCGCATTTCGTAGCGCTGACCAATGGCCTGGCAATGCATCGCCAATGGGCCGTGAGCAACGCTGACGCCTTTCGGATTGCCGGTGGAACCGGAGGTGTAGATCACGTACGCGAGGTTATGCGGATCGACTGCTACCTGTGGCGCCGTGCTCGGCAACTCGTGCAGGTCGAGACGATCCAGCTCCAGCAACGGCACCGATTCGCCGACCGGCAATTGCGCCGACACCGACGAATCGCTGAGCAACAGCGCCAGCCCTGAATCATCGATCAGATAGGCCAGGCGTTCACGCGGATAACTGGTGTCCAGCGGCACATAGGCACCGCCGGCCTTGAGCACCGCCAGCAGCGCGACGATCACCGCCTCGCTGCGCGGCAGGGCCACGCCGACCCGAGTCTCGGCGCCGACGCCACGGGCGATCAGCGCGTGGGCCAGTTGATTGGCACGCTGCTCGATCTCGCCATAACTGAAGTGCTGACCGTTGAAGATCACCGCGGTGCGCTGCGGACGCTCGACCGCCAGCGTGGCAATGCGCTGATGCACAGCGGTGTCCAGCGGGTACGGCTGCGGCTGGTTTTCGGCTTGCTGGCGGGCATGCTCGTCAGCGCTGGCCAGAGCGATTTCGCCGAGGTTGCGTTCGGCCGACAGCGCAAACTGCTCAAGCAATTGCAACAGATGGGCACTGATGCCTTCGATCACTTCACCGGCAAACTGGCTGCGGTCGAAGCTGTAGTGCAGCGCCAGTTGCTGACCGAGGGTGACCGCCACGCTCAAGGCGTAGTGGGTTTGCTCCAGGTTGCCGACCTCACCGAATGTCAGGCCTTGTCCGGCCCGGCTCAGCGCCTGGGCGACCGGGTAGTTCTCGAACACCAGAATGTTGTCGAACAGCGCTTCCCCGCCCTGCCCGGCCCAGCGCTGGATATCCGCCAGCGGCGTGTGTTCGAAGTCGCGCAGGCTGAGGTTTTGCGCCTGCACCGCTTGCAGCCATTGGCCCACGCTTTGGTCCGGACGCGGCGCGCCGATCACCGGCAAGGTGTTGATGAACAGGCCGACCTGTTGCTCGATGCCCGGCAAATCCGCCGGACGCCCGGCCACGGTTGCACCGAACGCCACCGCTTCGTGACCGGTGTAGCGCTGCAGCAACAGCAGCCACGCAGCTTGCACGAGGGTGTTGACGGTGACTTTCTGTTGGCGGGCAAACGCTTCCAGTGCCTGAGTGCGCGGCACTTCCAGCGTCAGGTAATGGTCGCCGTGGCCACTGTTGCGCTCGCCACCGGTGGCGGCGCGGGCCAGTCGGGTCGGCTCTTGCAGCGTGGCCAACTGAGCGCTCCAGAAGTCCTGACTGAGCTTGCCGTCCTGACGTTGCAGCCAGGCGATGTAATCGCGATAACGTCCGCCGCCGTGAGCCGGGGTGCGACCGCTGTAACGCTGCAAGACTTCACCGAGCAACTGCGAGTTGCTCCAGCCGTCCATCAGAATGTGGTGATGGGTGTAGATCAGGTGCCATTGCTCGGCAGCGGTCTGCACCAGCACCAGACGCAGCAACGGTGCATGGCTCAGATCGAACCCTTGCTGACGCTCGGCATCGGCCAACGCCGCGAGGGCTGCCGGCTGATCATCACGCTCGCGCCAGTCGAGAATGCTGAACGGCAACTGCACCTGTTTGTGCACGATCTGCAGCGGTTGCGCCAGTTCGCCCTGCCAGACGAAACCGCTGCGCAGAATGTCCTGCGCAGCGACGGTGGCCTGCCACGCGGCGCGGAAACGCTCAGGGTCAAGACCTTGCACATCCACGCGCAACTGGTTGATGTATTCCCCCGCCGCTTGCTCGTAGAGGGTGTGGAACAGCAAACCCTGCTGCATCGGCGACAGCGGATAGACATCATCGAGCTGACCGGCCGGCACCGGCAGCGCATCCAGTTGCGCCTGGGTCACCCGAGCCAACGGGAAGTCCGATGGCGTCGCTTGCGCAATGGGTAGCGTGCAGCAGTGTTCGATCAGCGCCTGCAACTCGATGGCGTATTGATCGACCAGTTGCTGCACCGTGGCAACGTCGAACATCTCGCGGCTGAAGCCCCAACTCATCGACAATTCGCCGCCATACACCTGACCTTCCACGGTCAGCCAGTTGCCCAGAGGCGCCGACGGATCCTGCGCCACGCCGCTGGTTTCAACAGCCGGCACGAACAGCGCCGCCTCGTCGAACTGGCGGTCGAACTGGCCCAGGTAGTTGAAAGTGATGCGCGGTTGCGGCAGCGCGGCCAGTTCGGCGCGCCCCGACGGCGCGGCCAGATGCCGTAGCACGCCGTAACCCAGACCTTTGTCCGGCACCGCGCGCAGTTGCTCCTTGATCGCCTTGATCGAACCGTCGAGATCCTCGCTCGCAGTCAGGTTGACCGCGAACAGGCTGGTGAACCAGCCCACGGTGCGGGTCAGGTCAATGTCATCGAACAGGTCTTCGCGGCCATGCCCTTCCAGTTCGACCAGCGTGCCCGGCTGCTGGCTCCAGCGACTGATGGTGCGCGCCAGTGCGGTAAGCAACAGATCGTTGACCTGGGTGCGATACGCGGCCGGCGCCTGTTGCAGCAACTGGCGGGTGCGCTCGGCGTCGAGGCGCCATTCGATTTTCTCGCCATGCAAATTGTGCAGGCTGCCATCCGGGCGGTCGCACGGCAGATCCTCGGCGCCCTGATGCTGGGCTTTCCAATAGCTCAATTGGTCATCGAAGCGCGATGCGTCCTGCGCCAGACGCGCGGTCCAGCTCTGGAACGCGCTGGTCTTCGCCGGTAACTGAATGCCGCCGCCCGCCGCGAGCTGCTCGTAGGCCTGCTGCAGATCTTCCAGCAGCACCCGCCAGGAAACGCCATCGACCGCGAGGTGATGAATAATCAGTGCCAGTCGTTGCGAGCCGTCAGCCATCGTCACCAACAACGCACGCAACAGCGGGCCGTTTTGCAGGTCGAGGCTGCGCTGAGCTTGGTTGCACAGCGCCTGCAACTGTTCGGCAGATTCGGCGTCGCGTTGCCACAGCTCAGCGCCGGTCAACAGCGGGCCGTGGCTTTGCTGCCAGCCTTCGCTGCCTTCGACAAAGCGCAGGCGCAAGGCATCGTGGTGATTGATCAGGTGGGTCAGCGCCGCATCGAGCCATTGCGCGTTCAATGCCTCACGCGGGGTCAGCAGCAACGACTGGTTCCAGTGCTCGCGCACCGGCATCGCCCGGCTGAAAAAGTCTTGCTGGATCGGCCCGAGCACGGCATCGCCGGTCACCGGCCCTTGATCCACCGAAGACAGATGGTCGTGGCTCGCGACCAGTGCCAGACTGCGCACCGTCTGGTACTGGAACAGGTCACGCGGGCTGAGACGGATCCCGGCCTGCCGCGCGCGGCTGACCACTTGAATCGAGATGATCGAATCGCCGCCCAGCTCGAAGAAGTTGTCGTCGAGGCCAACGCGGTCGAGGCCGAGCACAGCTTCCCAGATCGCCGCGAGGGCTTTCTGCATGGCGTCCTGTGGCGCCACGAACGCCTGTTGCGGCGCGGCATCCGGTTGCGGCAAGGCCTTGCGGTCGAGTTTGCCGTTGGCGGTGACCGGCAATTTGTCGAGGGTGATCAGGTAGGTCGGCACCATGAACTCCGGCAGGCTGCCGAGCAGCCACGCCTTGAGCTCCTGCTGCCACTGTTCGTCCGCTTGCGCCTGTTCCAGCACCAGATAAGCCACCAGATGCTTGCCGCCCTGCACCAGCACCACCGCCTCACGCACCAGCGAATGCTGCATCAGGCGGGTTTCGATTTCGCCCAGTTCGATGCGCAAACCGCGCAATTTTACCTGGTGGTCGAGACGGCCGAGGTATTCGATCACGCCGTCGGCACGCTGCCGCACACGGTCGCCGGTGCGGTACAGGCGCGCGCCGTCATGGAACGGGCACGGCACAAAACGTTCGGCCGTCAGCGCCGGACGCTGGTGATAACTGCGCGCTAGCCCGGCGCCACCCAGATACAGCTCACCGGCGACACCGCTCGGTACCGGCAGCAATTCGGCATCGAGGACATGGGTGCGCAGGTTGGCGATCGGCCGGCCGATCGGCACGCTGTCCGCGCCTTCATCGACACAGGTCCAGTGGGTGACGTCGATGGCCGCTTCGGTCGGGCCATACAAGTTGTAGAGGCTGGCGTTCGGCAGCTTGGCGAAGACTTGCAGCTGCGCATCCAGCGGCAACGCTTCACCGCTGCAGACAATCCGCTTGAGACTGCTACAGCTTTCCACGCCGGTCTCGTGAATAAACGCCTGCAACATCGACGGCACAAAGTGCAGCGTGCTGATGCCGTGGCGGTTGATGCTATCGATCAGTTGCAGCGGATCACGGTGCGCGCCCGGCGCGGCCACCACCAGCCGCGCGCCGGTCAGCAGCGGCCAGAAGAACTCCCACACCGACACGTCGAAACTGAACGGGGTTTTCTGCAGCACCGAATCACTGGTGTCCAGCGCATAGGCTTGCTGCATCCAGCACAAACGGTTGACCAGCGCCGCGTGGCTGTTGCCGGCGCCCTTCGGCTTGCCGGTGGAACCCGAGGTGTAAATCACATACGCCAGGTTCAGCGGATCGACACTGACGTCGGGACGGCTATCGCTGTAACGGTCGAGCAGCTCCGGCTGATCCAGGATGACGACATTCACGCCGTCAGTCGGCAGCGTTGCCAGCAGCGCCTGTTGCGTCAGCAGCAAAGTAATGCCGCTGTCCTCGATCATGTAGGCCAGACGTTCCTGCGGGTATTCCGGATCCAGCGGCACGTAAGCGCCGCCAGCCTTGAGAATCGCCAGCAGCGCGACGACCATTTCCACCGAACGCAGGGCGCAGACGCCAACCAGACTGTCCGCTTGCACGCCCTGTTCGCTCAGCAGATGCGCCAGGCGATTGGCCCGGGCATCCAGCTCGGCGTAACTCAGGGTCTGTTCGCCGAACAGCAGTGCCGGTGCCTGCGGCGTACGCGCGACCTGCGCTTCGATCAGTCGGTGAATCGGCGTGTCGCTCGGGTACTGCGCATGGACGTTGTTCCAGTCGTGCACCAGCGTGCGCTGCTCGTCAGCCTCCAGCAGCGGCAACTCACCAATGCGCTGCGACGGATCAGCGACCATCGCCGTCAACAAGCGCAGCCAGTGCCGCGCCATGCGTTCGATGGTCGGTGCAGCGAACAGGTCGCTGGCGTAGGTCAGCGCGGCGTGCAGCTTGCCGCCCTGCTCCCAGGTGTCCAGCGTCAGGTCGAACTGGGTGGTGCGGCTCTGCCAGTCGAGGCTGTCGAGTTGCAGGCCGGATGCGGTGCGGAGGGTGGCGATATCGGCGACGTGCGGCTGATGGTTGTACATCACCTGGAACAGCGGCGTGTGGCTGAGGCTGCGTTCCAGCTTCAGCGCTTCGACCAGTTGCTCGAACGGCAGATCCTGATGCGCCTGGGCACCGAGCGCGGTTTCCTTGACCGCCCGCAACAGTTCGTCGACCCGGGTCTGACCGTGCAGTTGCGTGCGCAGCACCTGGGTGTTGACGAAGAAGCCGATCAGGCCTTCGATCTCGCCGCGATTGCGGTTGGCGATCGGCACACCGACGCGCAGGTCGGTCTGCCCGGTGTATCGGTGCAGCAGCGCGTTGAAGGCGCCGAGCAGGAACATGAACACGGTGACCTGATGCTGTTGCGCCGTGCTGCGCAGTTGCTCGGCGAGTTGGTCGTCGACCGCGAATTCATAGCGGGTGCCGCGATAGCTCGGCATCGCCGGGCGCGAATGATCCAGTGGCAGCTCCAGCACCGGGTGTTCGTCGCCCAGTTGCGCCTGCCAATAGTCGAGCTGACGCGCCTGCTCACCGGCCTCCAGCCAGCGGCGTTGCCACAGCGCATAGTCGCTGTACTGGATCGGCAGTGGCGGCAATTGCGGCGCGTGACCGGCGTCGAACGCGTCGTAGCAACGGATGAATTCGTCGATCAACACGTTCATCGACCAGCCATCGGACACGATGTGGTGCAGGGTCAGCAGCAGCACGTGTTCCTGCTCGGCCAGCTTGAGCAAGGTCACTCGCAGCAACGGGCCGACCGCCAGATCGAATGGCAGCAGCGACTGCTGTTCGGCGGCATCGATCACCGCCTGTTCGCGCTCACTGGTCGACAGAGCGCTGAAGTCTTCCCGGTTAATCAGTAGCGATGCGGTGGCCGGCACTTGCAGCAGACTGTCATCGGCCTGGCGCTGGAACACTGTGCGCAGGGTTTCGTGACGCTCCACCAGACTGGCGAAGGCTTGCTCCAGTGCCGTCAGGTTCAGCCGCCCGTTGAGCCGCACCGCACCCGGCAGGTTGTAGGCGCCGCTCTGCGGATCGAGTTGCCACAGGAACCACATGCGGCGCTGCGCGTAGGACAGCGCCTGACGATCCTCGGCTTCTATGCCGGCGGGTATCGGGAACCGCGCGAAATCCACGCCCTCCTTGTGCAGGGCCGCGAGGAACATCTGGCGCTTTTCCAGGGGCAACCCGATAAACCGGCGAGCAAGTTTCAAGGAGTCTTCAGCATTCATTTCTCAGCATCCGGATCAGTAGGCAGGAAGCACAAAGGCACGTCGTCCCTATAAAACGAATGCAGACCGGAAAAATTAGCGAATGAGAACAAGTGTCAGGCGGGAGGCAGAGCAGGGAATTTCTGTCGTATCGCACAACCCTGTAGGAGCTGCGGCACGCTGCGATCTTTTGATTTTAAAGATTAGGATCAAAAGATCGCAGCGTGCCGCAGCTCCTACAGGGAGCGGATCAGGCGGTGATGGCCAGGCTGTGCCGGCGATGATGTCCTTCCAGTTGATCCTTGATCACCTTGAGCACTTTGGCTTCATGCTCATGAATGAAAAAGTGCCCGCCGGCGAGCATGTCCACCGAAAAGCTGCCGCGGGTTTCCTTGCTCCAGCCGATCAGTTGCTCGGTGGTCGCGCGATCCGCCTTGCCGCCCAGCACATGCACCGGGCAGTTGAGCAACGGCCGTTGCAACGGTTCAAATTTGCCGCAGAGCAAGAAGTCCGCGCGCAGGATCGGCAGGGTCAGGCTCATCAGCTCGGCATTGGCCAGCACTTCTTCGCTGGTGCCGTTGAGTGTGCGCAATTGATCGATCAGCTCGGCGTCGGTTTTCGGCTCGGCAAAACCGCGATCGTAATCGGCGCGCATCGTCGGCGCCGCCGTGCCCGAGGCAAACAGCGCCACCGGTTCCGCACAGCCCAACAGGCGCAGCGCATGAGCGATTTCGCAAGCCAGCAGCGCGCCCAGGCTATGGCCGAACAACGCATACGGCACCTTGAGATTGGGCCGCAATTCCTTGGCCAGTTGCATCGCCAGCGCACGCATATCCGTGTGCAGCGGCTCGTCGAAACGCGCACCGCGCCCCGGCAGTTCCACCGGTTGCAATTGCAACCATTGCGGCAGTTTAGGCCGCCAGCGGCTATAGACCATGGCGCTGGCGCCGGAGTACGGCAGGCACAGCAGGGTCAGCTTGTTCACCCGGCTTTCCTCGAAAAATGTGTCTGTAGAGAGAAACGGATTACTCCCCCGGCAAATTAGTCGCGCGCCGGTAAATTGCGCCAACAGGCGCTCGTTAACTGTTCAGGCCAAAACCAATAACGAGGATTCACCGTGGACCTGCAGAGCATCCTGGGCAAGTTGTTCGCCAACGCCGGTGCCGTCGGCATCGAAGGCGTTTTCCAATTCGTGTTTGGCCCGCAGCAGGCCTACTGGTCGGAGGTCAAGGCCAGCAGTCGCACCGCGCCCGGACGCCACCCCAGCCCCGACGTGACCATTGAAGTCGCCGAGGCTGATTTTCTCGGGATCATGGGCGGCCGGGTCAATGTCGAAGAACTGTTCGCCAGCGGTCGCCTGAAAATCGGCGGCAACATGGGCCTGGCGACGCTGCTGCCGCAGATCATCGAGCACGCGATGCACGGTGGCGCCGTGGCGCAAAAGGTCGACATGAACAAGCGCTACCCGACCCCGCCACGCTTCAGCGAACAACTCACCGCCGGCCTGCCGGTCCAGACCCGCGTCGAGCGTCTTGCCCGCAGTGAGTTGTCGGTCAGCGAATTCAAAAGCCAATACTTGCCCAATGGTATCCCGGTGGTGATCAGCAATGCTCTGCAGGACTGGCCGCTGTTCAAGCTCAGTCGCGAAGAGTCGCTGGTGCATTTCGCCGAACTGCAGGGCATCACCCGCCACGGCGATTACGTGAAGAAGACCTTTTCCACCGAACGTGATTTCCGCTCGACGTCGATGGCCGAGTTCATTGCCTCACTCGACCAACCGGCAGTCAAAAGCGCCGACGGCGAACCACCGGCCTACATGGGCAACAACATCCTGCCGGCGCAATTACTGCAGCAGATCAAGTACCCGCCCTACTTCGATGCCTCGCTGTTCATCCCGCCACGCATCTGGATCGGCCCCAAAGGCACGCTGACGCCGCTGCACCGCGACGACACCGATAATTTGTTCGCGCAGGTCTGGGGCCAGAAGCAGTTCACCCTCGCCGCCCCGCATCACCGCGAAGCATTGGGCACCTGGTCGACAGCGCCAAAGGGTGGCCTGGACGGCTGCGACTTCAACCCCGACGCGCCGGACTACCAGCGCTTTCCTGCGGCACGCGATGTGACGTTCCTGCGCGTGACGCTGGAAGCCGGGGATCTGCTGTTTTTGCCGGAGGGCTGGTTCCATCAGGTGGAGTCGGTGTCGACGTCACTGTCGGTGAATTTCTGGGTGAATTCGGGACGGGGTTGGTGACCGACACCACCAAACGCCTGAAGGTATCGATAACTGTGGCGAGGGAGCTTGCTCCCGCTGGACTGCGAAGCGGTCCCAAGCTCTGAGTCTCAATGATTTCTGAAATCGGGCCGACTGGTTTGCGATTGCTGCGCAATCGAGCGGGAGCAAGCTCCCTCACCCCAACAGCTCATCAATGCCGGCTGATTTCAGCTGCCGATAACTCTGCAATGCCGACGCCAACACCACCGCCCCCGCCGCAATCGCCAGCCAGAATCCGCTGCGTGCGCCGAAAGCATCCACCAGCGCGCCGGAGCCGGCGGCGCCAATCGCCACGCCGATGCTCAATCCGGTCACCAGCCAGGTCAGGCCTTCAGTCAGCTTGGCCGGCGGCACGATGCGCTCGATCAGCGCCATCGCCACGATCAGCGTCGGCGAAAAGAACAATCCCGCGACAAACACTGCCAGCGACAAGCTGACAATATTGCTCGCCAGCAACAACGGCAGCGTGGTCACCGCCGTCGCCACGCCGCCGTACAGAAACAGCCTCGGCAACGGCAGTGTCGAACGCATCGCGCCGAAGGCGATACCGGCCAGACACGAGCCGATGGCGTACACCGACAACACGATGCTCGCCGCCGCGGGCTGACCCTGCTGCTGGGCGAAGGCGACGCTGACCACATCGACCACGCCGACGATGATGCCCATGGCGAGCATCAGCGCCAGCAGCCATTGCACGTCGGTCGAGCGAATGATCGAACCCTGATGCTGCGACGCCTGCGGGTGCACCGCCGGCTCGGTGCTGCGCTGGGCGACAAACGCCGTCACCCCGATCGCCAACGCCAACAGCGCGGCCAACGGCCCGGCCTCGGGAAACGCCACCACGCACAAACCCACCGACAGCGGCGGGCCGACGATGAAACAGACTTCATCAAGCACCGATTCCAGCGCATAGGCAGTCTGCAATTGCGGCTGGCCGCGATAGATCTCGGTCCAGCGCGCGCGCACCATCGCTGACATGCTCGGCATGCACCCGGCCAGCGCGGCGAAGATGAACAGCGTCCAGGTCGGCGCCTGCAAACGCGTGCACAACAGCAACATCAACAGCGCCCCGCCACCGATCAACGCCGACAGCGGCAGCACGTTGCCCTGGCCGTAACGATCCACCAGCCGCGACACCTGCGGCGCGCAAAACGCCGTGGCCAGAGCAAACGTTGCCGCCACCGCACCGGCCAGCGCGTACCCGCCCTTGAGCTGCGAAAGCATGGTGATCACGCCGATGCCGGTCATGGAAATCGGCATGCGCGCGATCATTCCGGCCAGAACAAAAGCCCGGGCGCCGGGAGCGGTGAATAATTCGCGGTAGGGATTTGCCATGGGCTGCAGCCTCATCAAGGGCCGCCAAGTTGCCATAAAGGTTGATGAACGTGGAAGCGGGGAATTGTTGGTGGAATGTGAAGGCGCGAAACTCGACACCTTGCGATTCCAGGCACTCTCCGAGGATCTCTCCCCAAGACCAATGGCATTGCCGCCGACGTCTGGAATCACATAACCAATAATCGAAAATCGCGCACACCTGTCAGGTTTTACAGGTGCTTTTTCATGCGATTGCAGTTCTCATGAGGCTTTGACTCAATGGCGTACCGCTCCCGAATGAACGGGCAACTGCTCTTGAGCACTATCCCATAGCGCACACGCCAAGGAGCCTTGTCATGGAAGAGAAGCTTATTCTGGTATCGCCCAAGGATCGCCAGACCGGTGTAGCCTCAAAGATGGAAGTCCATCACCAGGGACTGCGCCATCGCGCATTTTCGATTCTGCTCTTTGACTCACAAGGTCGGATGCTGATGCAGCAACGCGCGTTGGGCAAATATCATTCTGGCGGATTATGGACCAACACCTGCTGCGGGCATCCTCGCCCTGGCGAACGCACGGCCGCCGCAGCCCTGCGTCGACTGCAGGAGGAAATGGGCACGACGTGCAAACTGCAGAAAGTCGCCTCGATGCTCTATTACGAGCAAGTGTCCAATCAACTGATCGAGCATGAATTTGACCACGTGTTTGCCGGCCTCAGCCAGCTCGATCCGGTAGCCAACCCCGAGGAAGTCGAAAGTTGGGAGTGGCTGTCGCTGGAGGAGATCACCGAACGGATCGAACAGGCACCCGAGCAGTTCACAATCTGGTTTCGCCGGATGTTCGAGCAGTTCGGGACAGGAGGTGTAAGGCAATGGTTCGAGGCCGCCCGCGATGCGTCAGCGGCACGATCAATGCCTGATGCTTTTGGGAAAAACGCAAGATCACACTGGGCCGTCCCGCCGTTGTATTGTCCGGCGCCGTTTCGGATTGATACGGCACTGGCCGAGGCTGTCGAAGATCGGCTTATGCCATGGATCAAGGAAGTCGGCATATTTGCCGGACAACTCGAAAAGGTCCGCGCCATGGGGTTCGGTCGCTTCGCCATGCTTTGCCATACCGACACTCACGATCCCGATCGCCTGCTGCTTTCGGCACAGTGCATCGCCGCCCTGTTTGCCGTGGATGATTACTACTGCGATGACGAGCGAACCGGCTCCGAACCGCGTCTGGTAGGCCCCCGACTTTCGCTGGCGCTGGCCGCACTGGAGCCGGCGCACCTGCCCTCTCGCTTTCGTTGCGGTCTTGATCAGGCACTGAACAGTGACCCGGTACTGGTTGCGCTTCGCGCCTATATGGACCGCGTTCAGGCATTCGCATCTTCCGTACAAGTGGCCAGGGTACGCCACGAAATCATCGCCATGTTTGTCACCATGACTGCCGAAGCGGCATGGCGCCTGGAAGGATTGACTCCACCCATCTGGGAATACCTCGCTCAACGCCAGACCAACAGCTTTTTACCCTGCATGTCATTGATCGACGTGATCGGCGGATACGAACTGCCAGCACACATCTACAGCGCCCCTGCCGTGCGGCGCGTGACCACGCTGGCCGCCAGCGCCACGATCGTCGCCAACGATCTGTATTCCGCACACAAGGAAAATCAGGCCGCAATCGGCGATTTCAATCTGCCGCTGTTACTGGCTCGCGAACACAATTGCACGCCCCGACAAGCGATGATCAAGTGCGCGCACGTTCATGACGAAATCGTGCACCTGTATGAAGCGGCGGAACAAGCCGTGCTGCCGGATGCATCGCCGCTGCTGCAGCGTTTTCTGACCGGCATAAAAAGCTGGGTCTCCGGCAGTCTTGAATGGCACCGGCACAGTGGCCGCTATCACGTCTGAACGTGTCGATCTTTTCATGCATGTGGATGAACTCTCGCAGCTCGCCATGGGTCAGCTGACTGAGCCCTTAACCCAGACATTTCGAGCATGCAGATTTCCCTCGCCCGCCAAGTAGCACTGGTCACCGGCGCCAGCTCCGGCATCGGCCATGCCGCCGCCAAAGCGCTGGCCGCTGCCGGCGCCGCCGTCGTCATCAATTACCACCGTCAGGCCGAACCTGCTGAAGCGCTGGCGCAGCAAATCATCGCCGACGGCGGTCAGGCACTGGCCATCGGCGCCGATATTTCCAAGGAAGACCAAGTCGAACGGCTGTTCGCCGAGACCCTCGAAGCCTTTGGTGCGCTGGACATTCTGGTGGCCAATTCCGGTCTGCAAAAGGATGCCGCGGCGGTGGACATGACTCTGGAAGACTGGAACACGGTGATCGGCGTCAACCTCACCGGCCAGTTTCTCTGCGCCCGCGCCGCGTTGCGGATCTTCAACCGTCAGGGCGTGCGTGAAGGCGTGTCCCGCGCCGCCGGCAAGATCATTCACATGAGTTCGGTGCATCAGCGCATCCCGTGGGCCGGGCACGTCAACTATGCGGCGTCCAAGGGCGGCGTCGATCAGTTGATGCAAACCCTCGCCCAGGAAGTCAGCCCGCAGCGCATTCGCATCAACGGCATCGCGCCGGGTGCGATTCGCACGGCGATCAACCAGGACGCCACCGAAGGCGCTGCTGGTGAAAAACTGCTGGAGCTGATTCCGTACGGGCGCATCGGCGATGTCGAGGACATCGCCAACGCGGTGGTGTTTCTCGCTTCCGACGCCGCCGACTACATCGTCGGCACCACCCTGTTCATCGACGGCGGCATGAGTCTTTATCCGGAGTTTCGCGGCAATGGCTGAGCATCATCCTGAACGACAAAGCCCGATCGACGCCCACGGCATCATCGGTGACCTGCGCAGTGCCGCGCTGGTCAACGACAGGGGCAGCGTGGATTTTTTCTGCTGGCCGGAATTCGACAGCCCGTCGATCTTCTGTTCGCTGCTCGACACGCCTGAGGCGGGGATTTTCCAGCTCGCGCCGGACTTGCCCGATGCCCGACGCGAGCAAATCTATCTGCCGGACACCAACGTTCTGCAGACCCGCTGGCTCAGCAAACAGGCCGTGGTGGAAATCACCGACCTGCTGCCGATCGGCGACAGTGTCGATGACCTGCCGCTGCTGATGCGCCGGGTGCGGGTGGTCAGCGGTGAAGCGACGTTTCACATGCGCTGCGCGGTGCGCCATGACTACGCGCGCGCCAACACCCGCGCGCAGATGGATCAACAATCGGTGATTTTCAGCGCCGAGGGTCAGCCTTCGTTGCGGCTGGTGGCGGATCAGGCGTTGCACATCGATGGCGAGTCGGCCGTTGCTTCCTTCAGTTTGAAGCAGGATCAAAACGCCGAATTCGTCCTCGGTGGCGCCGACGATCCGCGCTTCAAGGATGACGGCGCGAAAATGTGCCTGGAGCGCACGCTGAAGTTCTGGCGTGACTGGATCGGCCAGTCCAACTACCGTGGGCGCTGGCGGGAGATGGTCAATCGTTCGGCCCTGGCGCTGAAGCTGCTGACCTCGCGCAAGCACGGCGCGATTCTCGCCGCCGCCACGTTCGGCCTGCCGGAAACCCCCGGCGGCGAGCGCAATTGGGACTATCGCTACACCTGGATCCGCGACGCCTCGTTCACCGTCTACGCGTTCATGCGTCTGGGCTTTGTCGATGAGGCCAACGCCTACATGGGCTGGCTGCGCGGGCGGGTCAGCGATTGCCAAGGGCATTCAACCAAACTCAACATCCTCTATGCCATCGACGGTCGTCAGCAACTGCCGGAAACCGAACTCTCGCATCTCTGCGGCCATGGCGGCGCGCAACCGGTGCGCATCGGCAATGGCGCGTATGACCAGATTCAACTCGACATCTTCGGCGAGTTGATGGATGCGGTTTATCTGGTCAACAAGTACGGCGACGCGATTTCCCACCAAGGCTGGAACCATGTGCGCCAAGTGGTCGATCAGGTGTGTGAGACCTGGCAGACCACGGATGTAGGCATTTGGGAAATGCGCGGTGAGCAGCATCACTTCTTGCACTCGCGACTGATGTGCTGGGTGGCCCTGGACCGGGCGATACGACTCGCTTCGAAACGCTCGCTGCCGGCACCGTTCGCCCAGTGGGACCAGACCCGCCAGGCGATCTACGCCGACATCTGGGACAACTTCTGGAACGAGGAGCGTGGGCATTTCGTCCAGTACAAGGGCGGCACCGCGCTCGACGGTTCGATGCTGCTGATGCCGCTGGTGCGCTTCGTCAGCGCCAAGGACCCGCGCTGGCTGTCGACCCTTGAAGCGATCGAAAAGACGCTGGTGCGCGACGGCATGGTCTACCGCTACCGCAACGATGACGCCAACATCGACGGTTTGACTGGCACCGAAGGCGCCTTTGCCGCCTGCTCGTTCTGGTACGTCGAATGCCTGGCCCGGGCCGGTCAGGTGGAAAAGGCCCATCTGGAATTCGAACAACTGCTGCGCTATGCGAACCCGCTGGGGTTATATGCCGAAGAGTTCGACAGCCATGGCCGGCATCTGGGCAACACCCCGCAGGCGCTGACGCATCTGGCGTTGATCAGTGCGGCGAGTTTTCTCGATCGGCGTTTGAGTGGGGAAAAGGGTGAGTGGCAGCCGTAATTTCGCCAGTATCTGTAGGAAATATGCCGCATCAGCACGCTACGCTGGGCTAACCCCTACACAGAAATAAACAGAATCAGATCTCCTGTGGTGAGGGGATTTATCCCCGATGGACTGCGCAGCAGCCCCGCTCTTTGCCTGCTTATTTGTTCAACAGTGCCGCATTGCATGGCTTTGCGACTGCTGCGCAGTCGATCGGGGATAAATCCCCTCGCCACAGTTTGGGTAGTTTGTTCCTGCTTCTTGTAAACAACACCCAGGCAAATCCCTCCCCCGCAACCTGCACTTACACCCTGAAATACCCTGTTGCCAGCTGTTACATCCACCCCTACCATCCACCGCAACGGGCACAGCGGAGCTGTCCAATAAAACCCGAATTCAAGGAACCAGAATGACCCAGCACGTCCACCGTCCCATCGCCACGCCCCTGCGCACCGGCCTGACCCGCACCCAACTGTGGGAAGCCGCCGACAAAGGCCTGATCAAATGCTGGGAAATCGGCCGCCAGCGCGCCAGCCGCTTCCCCGACCTCGCGCAACAATGCCTCGCCGGTGAACTGCCGGTCCTCGGCTGGAAAGGGGGCGTCAGCCGCAGCCTGAAGAAAAACGAGAAATACGGTTCGCTGAAATACCTGGCGCAGTGGCAAGGATTGCGTGGCGAAGACCTGGATATTGATCTGAGTGAAGAACGCTCGATGACCTGTTCGCGAACGAAGATGCGGGTAACGTTTACGCCGGATCGGACGAAGTATTTCAATCAGGTGGCGGAAGCCGAGGTTTAGGAAACAACGCCGACAAGTGACGCTTCCCCTGTGGCGAGGGAGCTTGCTCCCGCAGGCCTGCGCAGCAGTGCATTTAAGTATGGGGTCGCTTCGCAACCCGGCGGGAGCAAGCTCCCTCGCCACAACGGAATGGTCTAGTGTTGCCTGACGCCCATTGCTGTGGAGTCTGCCGTGTCTGACATTCAATGCGTATTGACACCGAGCCTGACCGTTGCCTTTGAACAGCACGGCCCGTCCAACGGCGACGCGGTCGTATTGCTGCATGGCTTCCCCTACTCGCCTCGGGCGTACGATGAAATCGCCCCCGCCCTCGCCGCCCACGGTTATCGGGTGATCGTCCCGTATCTGCGCGGTTACGGGCCGACTCGCTTCAACCACACCGAAACACTGCGCTCCGGCCAACAAGCAGCCCTCGCCCAGGATTTGCTGGAGTTGATGAACGCACTGGGTATCGAACGTGCAACGCTTTGCGGTTACGACTGGGGCGGTCGTGCAGCGTGCATCGTTGCGGCGCTGTTTCCCGAGCGGGTACTCGGGTTGGTGACGGGGGATGGTTATAACGTGCAGGACATCGCCAATTCGACCCGGCCGCTGGATCCCGAGTCCGAGCATCGCTATTGGTACCAGTACTATTTCCACACCCCTCGGGGCGTTGCGGGCCTGACGCAAAATCGGCGGGCGCTCTGTGAACTGCTCTGGAGATTGTGGTCACCGACCTGGGCACGCAGCGTCGAACGTTATCCTCTAAGCGCTCCGGCCTTCGACAACCCCGACTTCGTGGACGTGGTGATTCATTCCTACCGTCATCGCTTCATGTACGCCGCAGGCGATCCGGCCCTGCAATGGATGGAAGACGCGCTGATCAAACAACCGCCGATCAGCGTGCCGACAATCTCCCTGTGCGGTGCCGATGACGGGGTCGGCCCGGCACCGGCAGAAGATCAAGACATGGCACACTTCACCGGCCCGTATGAAAGGCACGTGCTGCACGGCGTCGGCCACAACATTCCCGAAGAGGCGCCCCAGCAAACCCTCAAGGCATTACTGGATCTGCTCCAGCACTGACCGAAAACCGCTCCCGATACGCCTGCGGCGTCACGCCCATGGTCCGCAGAAAACTGCGGCGCAAGGTTTCTTCACTGCCAAACCCGCAGTTGGCGGCGATGCGTTTCACCGGCAGCCCGGTGTCGCTGAGCAGACGGCGCGCGGTTTCGACGCGGATGAGTTCGATGGCGCGGGCCGGGGTCTGGCCGGTGTCGGCGCGGTAGTGGCGGATGAAACTGCGTTCGCTCATCCCGGCCTGTTCGGCCAGGGTCGGGACGCCGAGGTCGCAGGTGAGGTTTTCGGCGATCCAGGCGTGCAAATCATCGAAACGGTTGCCTTGTTTTTGCAGTGACAACGTCACGCTGAATTGCGACTGCCCGCCCGGGCGCTTGAGGAACACCACCAATTGTCGGGCGACGTCCAGGGCCATGTCGCGACCGAGGTCGTCTTCGACCATGGCCAGCGCGAGGTCGATGCCGGCGGTGACGCCCGCCGAGGTCCAGACCGGGCCGTCGTTGATGAAGATCGGATTGGGCTCGACCTGCAATTGCGGGTGCTGCCGCGCCAGTTGTTCGCAGCGGGTCCAGTGGGTGACGACCCGGCGACCGTCGAGCCAGCCGCTGGCCGCCAGCAGAAACGCGCCGGTGCAGACCGAGGCAACCCGCCGGCATCCACCGGCATGTTCACGCACCCAGCTCACCAATTCAGCGTCTTCGGCAGCCGCGTAAACACCCCAGCCACCGGCGATGATCAGGGTATCGCTGGGCTGCTTCGGCAGCGGCTCGGCCAGCATCGCCAACCCGGCGGAAGCGTTCACCGCGCCGCCGCCGATGGCGATGACTGTTGGCGCGTACGGCGCAGGCAAACCCTGCTGGCGGGCGATATCGTTGGCCGAGGCGAATACTTGCAACGGGCCCGTGACATCGAGCAATTGCACATTGGCGAACGCGAGAACGTGGATGGTTTTCGACATTTGGCGTAAACCGTGGGCTGATTGGCGCATGCGCCAAAACCTACGCGCCTACAGTGAAGCCGTCCAGCCCTTTTCACGGAGATGAATCATGACGTTGCAGATCGGTTTTCTGTTGTTTCCGCAGGTGCAGCAACTCGACCTGACCGGTCCCTATGACGTGCTGGCCTCTTTGCCGGACGCGCAGGTGCATCTGATCTGGAAGGATCTGGTGCCGGTCACCGCCAGCACCGGCCTGCTGTTGAAACCGACCACCACCTTCGACGACTGCCCGGATCTGGATGTGATCTGCGTGCCCGGCGGTGCCGGGGTCGGGCCGCTGATGGAAGATGAGCAGACGCTGGGGTTCATCAAGCGTCAGGCGGCGCAGGCCAGGTATGTGACGTCGGTGTGCACCGGCTCGCTGGTGCTGGGCGCGGCGGGTCTGCTGCAAGGCAAACGCGCAACCACCCACTGGGCCTATCACGAACTGCTGCCGAAACTCGGCGCGATTGCGGTGCAGGACCGGGTGGTGCGCGACGGCAATCTGTTTACCGGTGGCGGGATTACCGCAGGCATCGACTTTGCGTTGGTGCTGGCGGCTGAACTGGTAGGGGCCGAGGCGGCGCAGTTGATTCAGTTGCAACTGGAATATGCGCCGGCGCCGCCGTTCAATTCTGGCAGCCCTGATACGGCACCGAGCACGATCATCGATGAGGCTCGCCTGCGTGCAACGCCGTCGTTGAAACTGCGTACGGAAATCACCGAGCGGGCGGCGGCGAAACTCAACTTGCGCTGATCCACCAGCCACACACAGAACCGTGTAGGAGCTGCCGAAGGCTGCGATCTTTTGATCTTGAAAAGCAAAGTCAAAAGATCGCAGCCTGCGGCAGCTCCTACAGGTAGGATTGCGGCGTGTCACCGTTTCCCGCCACACCTTTACTTGTCCCCACGCCCTCACCCGTGTAGAAAGCCCTTCCCCCCCATTCTGCACAAGGACTTTCGATGAAGGCGTTGCCATGGCCCTATCTGGCACTTCTCAGCCTCGGTTATGGACTGGCGTTGAGCTTCGGCCAACTCGGCTGGCTTGCGCTGATCTCCTTCGGACTGTTGCTGGTGGCCGGTTTCGCCGTGCGCCAACAGGTGGTGCCGGTGGCGCGGTTGCTCGGCCACGCTGTGTTTGTTTTCCTCGCCCTGTCGCTGGCGCTGCACTGGTTGCCGGGGTTCGATAATGGCCGGGCCATCGCGAAGATGCGTTTCACCGATGACGCCGTGCCGTTCGCGATGTACCTGAATCTGGACAAACCGCTGATCGGCTTCTGGCTGCTTTTGGCCTGCCCGTGGATCGTCGCCGCCCGCTCGCTGCGTCTGACGGTATACGCCAGCGTCCTCGGCCTGATGTTGAGCGCAACCCTGGCCCTGGGTGGCGCACTGTTATTCGGCATGATTGCCTGGGCGCCGAAGTGGCCTGATCAGGCGTGGCTGTGGCTGCTGAACAATCTGCTGTTGGTGACGCTGGTCGAGGAAGCACTGTTTCGTGGCTATATACAGGGCGGTTTGAGCCGACTGTTCAAGCACCTGCCCCATGGCGACAACCTCGCTCTGCTGCTGGCGTCGCTGTTCTTTGCCCTGGCGCATGTGGGTGCCGGCTGGCACTGGGTGCTGCTGGCGGGTCTGGCGGGTGTCGGCTATGGTCTGGCCTACCGCTTTGGTGGGCTTGCGGCGGCGATCGCCACGCACTTCGGGCTGAACCTGCTGCATTTTTCGCTGTTCACCTATCCGATGCTCGCCGGTTGAAGCAAGCGCGGTTTTGCGACGCCGTGCTGATATCTGAAAAAAAACTTCAATAATTTCCTGACAGCGCCGACAACCTTTCAAAGCCTTGCGGATTGAAAAACCATGCGTAACAACCAGCCCATTACACAACGCGAACGGACTTTCCCGGCTCAGCAGCGGTTGATTTCCACAACCGACGCCAAGGGCGTGATCACCTACTGCAACGACGCTTTCGTCGAAATCAGCGGGTTTTCGCGTGAAGAACTGATCCGTGCGCCGCACAACCTGGTCCGTCATCCTGACGTGCCGGCCGCGGTGTTTTCGCACATGTGGGGCACACTGAAACAAGGCTTGCCATGGATGGGCATTGTCAAGAATCGCTGCAAATCCGGTGACCATTACTGGGTGAACGCCTACGTGACACCGGTGTTCGACGGTAATCAGGTGGTCGGTTACGAGTCGGTGCGGATCAAACCCACCGCCGAACAGATCCGCCGTGCCGAAGCGCTCTACCAACGCATCAACCAGGGCAAGTCGGCAATCCCTTCCAGCGACAAATGGCTGCCGGTGCTGCAGGACTGGTTGCCGTTCATTCTGGTCAGCCAGCTGAGCTTCGTGATCGGCGCGACGCTGAACTCGCACTGGGGCTTCGCTCTCGCGGCCGGTCTGTCGGTACCACTGGGCCTGATGGGCCTGCAATGGCAGCAACGCGGGCTCAAGCGCCTGCTGCGCCTGGCCGAGCAGACCACCTCCGACCCGCTGATCGCGCAGATGTACACCGACAGCCGTGGCGCCCAGGCACGTCTGGAAATGTCGATCCTCAGCCAGGAAGCGCGCCTGAAAACCTGCCTGACCCGTCTGCAGGACACCGCCGAGCACCTGACCGATCAGGCCAAACAGTCCGACGCCCTGGCGCACAACAGCTCCAGCGGTCTGGAACGTCAGCGCGTGGAAACCGAACAGGTCGCCACCGCCGTCAACCAGATGGCCGCCACCACCCAGGAAGTGGCCAGCCACGTACAGCGCACCGCTGACGCCACCCAGGAAGCCAATCGCCTGACCGGTCGTGGCCGTGACATCGCCGGGGAAACCCGCGAAGCCATCCAGCGCCTGTCGGTCGTCGTCGGGGAAACCGGCCTGACCGTCACGCAACTGGCCAAGGACAGCGACGAAATCGGCGGCGTGGTCGACGTGATCAAAGGCATCGCCGACCAGACCAACCTGCTCGCGCTCAACGCTGCGATTGAAGCCGCACGTGCCGGCGAGATGGGCCGTGGTTTTGCCGTGGTCGCCGACGAAGTCCGCCAACTGGCACAACGCACCAGCGAATCCACCGGCCAGATCCACGCCCTGATCGCCAAGCTGCAACAGACCGCCTCCAGCGCCGTACAAACCATGGAAGCCGGGCATCGCCAGGCCGAAGAAGGTGTGGCGCGGGTACTGGAAGCGGATCAGGCCCTGGTCGGCATCAGCGAAGCAGTGGCCAACATCACCGACATGACCACCCAGATCGCCGCGGCGACCGAGGAGCAAAGTGCCGTGGCTGAGGAGATCAGCCGCAACATCAGCAACATTTCGGAGTTGGCGGACCAGACCTCGGAACAGGCGCATAACTCGGCGTTGTTGAGTGAAGAGCTGACCAAGACTGCCAACACGCAGTATTCGTTGGTGGAGCGGTTTAACCGCTAGAAGCAAAAGATCGCAGCCTGCGGCAGCTCCTACACCGTTTTTTGTAGGAGCTGCCGAAGGCTGCGATCTTTTGATCTTGAAAAACCGGCTAGCGAAAGCTTCCGGTTTTTTATTGCCTATTTGAAATTGATGGCGCTTGCCAGTTTGCTTTCGCGAGCAGGCTCGCTCCCACATTGGAACTGCGTTGGGTCACAGTTTTGCGTACGACGACAATCCCCTGTGGGAGCGAGCCTGCTCGCGAAGAGGCCTTCTCTACCAACGACGATCTCACTCAAGCAACGCAGACACTGCCTACAACTGCGCCAGAATGCGCCGACTGGTGCTCGGTGCAGCCAAGTTCTATCGTTTGCCGGTCGCTACTCAATCACGCAGATCGGCCAGCATGAATCCATACCCCACGCGAAAACCCCACAAACAGAAAGTTCGTGATGAACTGACATTCCTGGATGTTCGGCAAGCCGCGCGTGATGGGCAGAAAGTGTTCGATAAATATGTGATCACTGGCAGGCTATCCACCACAAAGTAAATCAAAAGATCGCAGCTTTCGGCAGCTCCTACACCGATCACCTGTATGAGCTGCCGAAGGCTGCGATCTTTGACCTGGAAGCCCGGACAGCTAAAGCGTCCGGGCTTTTTGTTGCCAGTCTGAAACTGGTAGTGTCTGGCAGACCGCATTCGCGAGCAAGCTCGCTCCCACATTTAGTCCTGTGTACGCAGAACCAATGTGGGAGCGAGCTTGCTCGCGAAGAGGCCATAACGGCCAGCGGAATTATTGAGGCAACCGCAGTTTGTCCAGCAATCGATTAACCAACAGCTCGTTCAACATGATCAGCTGTTGCAGCGCCAGCAGCGGATTGCCCTCCGGGCCGCCGATTGCGTTGGCGATATTGCCAGCCATGGCTTTGGCCGACGACAGCGATTTGCAAGCCTCGACGATTGAGAGGAGGTGCAGCGAAGCATACCGTGGGCGCTGCCCCCCGGATCGATCCCGGAGCGAAGGCACCCCGAGCCCCAGCGAGCGGGGCGAACGCAGGAGCAAGCGTTTTTGTGCTTACTTTTTTGAGGCGTTTGTCAAAAAAGTGAGTCGTCGTAAGGGCGAAACCTTAAGTGGCCGTTACCGCAGCAGCGGATATTCACCCCAGTCTCGGCAACGTTATTAGCTGACCAGCACATATAAGGCTGGCTGCCTAGCTGTGAGATCTGACAGTAGACGCCCACCTGTTCGAGCGGGTATCAAGAGAAACCGTAATTGCAGTCGGTTGTAACACCTCCCCTTACTCGAAAAGGCAGGTTTAACAATGACCACTCACGCTATTTTTCTTCCGAAAACGCCACCGGTGCGCGATGACCAGTTTCAATGGAGATTGGGCGACAAACAGAAAACAGCGGAATTCAGCTCCTTCTATCAAGGCGAGTTTTTTGGGGAGTTGTATTGGGCCATAAGCGGTGGAACAGGGAATTTCGACGATGAAAACTATTTTGCTTTCTCCATGACTCTGCCCTACCAATCCGATGAGACTCTCACAGGTGTTTATCACCTCGTCCAAGGGCTGACATGTGTACACAGCCATTGGATCCCTGCGCCACCGGGATTCATCGGAATGGCTACGGTAGACGCCGACTCGGCGACCCTCAGCATCAAATATGACCCTGAAACGGACATCGCTACGGGATCATTCGAGGCCTTGTTCAAAAGTCATGGCTATCGTCTGAAGCCCAAGGGGACTTTCACCATGACCCGGGTGAGACCGACTGAAGCTGGCTCACTGCAACTCCGGGCAAGCCCACCTCAACGTCCATTGAAAGAATGACTTCGTGCAAGCGCTGCCGCAGGCTGCGATCTTTTTGGCTCAAAGCCCGGACGGCGAAAGCGTCCGGGCTTTTTATTGCCAGCCTGAAACTCATGGTGCCTGGCAGACCGCTTTCGCGAGCAAGTATGCTCCCACAGTGAGATCAGGTCTCATCAGTTAGAAATTGGTCGGCTGTCAGGCCGCCATCGCTGGCAAGCCAGCTCCCACAGTGGGATCAGGTCTCATCAGTTAGAAATTGGTCGGCTGGCAGGCCGCCTTCGCGAGCAAGCTCGCTCCCACACAAGAGCAAAAGCAGAACCCGCACCGCTCTTGCTCCTCACCACTCAACACGATGAGCGTTAGCTCAAGTACCGCTTTTGATCTTGATCCACGGGCGACATCGGAAGGCTGAGCGGAGGGATTGATCCGGGGTGGGAGCGCAGCGACCGTTTGGCGCAGCCAAACACAGCGAGAGGAGGTGCAGCGAAGCAAACCGTAGGCGCTGCCCCCCGGATCGATCCCGCAGCGAAGGAACCCCGAGCCCCAGCGAGCGGGCCGAACGCAGGAGCAAGCCTTTTGGGTTACCTTTTCGGCGTTTGGAAAAGGTGACCCGCCGTAAGGGCGGAACCCTAAGCCGCCGTTACCGCAGCAACGGATATACACCCCCAACCAAACCTCAACGAAGAAACCCGGCGACCTTCTCCACCGCCGAAGCCAAATGGTCCGAATGCGTAAACCCGGAAACCCTGAGCGGCTTCAAATCATGATCCCCAGAGGCCAACCAAAACACCTCAATACTCGGCGATAGATCGTAAGCCTCGACAGCGTCCCGATTGCCAAGAGCATCCCGCTCCCCCTGAACAATCAACGTCCGAGTCCGCAAAGCAGCCAAATGCTCAACCCGAGGTTTCTCCGGTTTCCCAACCGCATAAAACGGATATCCAAGACAGACAAGCGCATCAGCCCCCAACTCATCGGCCAAAAGACTGGCCATCCGCCCCCCCATGGACTTCCCGCCAACCGCCAAAACCCCAGCGACATGACGTCGCACTTCAGCGAACACTTCGCGCCAGCACTCAAGCAGTTTCGGCGCCGGATTCGGCGGGCGTTTACTGCCATCAACCCGCCGCTGCGCCATATACGGAAACTCAAACCGCAACACGTTCACGCCCAATCCAGCAAGGCGCCCAGCCATATCCGTCATCCAGTCACTGTCCATCGGCGCACCCGCCCCATGGGCCAGGATCAACGTCGCCGAAGCCTCGCCCGACGCAGCATCCCAAAGCCACCCATGATCCCGCACGCACTGCGCCCATTGATCCCCGTCAATACTGGCCTTGTGCTGTTTGTCCATGCTTGCCTCGCTTTTAGTCTGCCTATAACTCCAGACGAAGGATTCGCGGCGTTCTCGCGCGCGCTCACTTCGGCTGAACCGTGGATGGGGAACCATGAACACTTCTATCAGTACCGCCTACAACTACAAGGTGGTCCGCCAATTCGCCATTATGACGGTGGTGTGGGGCATCGTCGGCATGGGGCTCGGGGTTTTTCTCGCGGCCCAATTGGTCTGGCCTGAACTCAACTTCAATTTGCCCTGGACCAGTTTCGGCCGTCTGCGCCCGCTGCACACCAACGCGGTGATCTTCGCCTTCGGTGGTTGTGCGCTGTTCGCCAGTTCGTTCTATTCGGTGCAGCGCACCTGCCAGACGCAATTGTTCGCGCCGAAAATCGCCGCGTTCTGCTTCTGGGGCTGGCAACTGGTGATCCTGCTGGCGGCGATCAGCCTGCCGCTGGGTTACACCAGTTCCAAGGAATACGCCGAGCTGGAATGGCCGATCGACATCCTGATCACCATCGTCTGGGTCGCCTACGCCATCGTGTTCTTCGGCACGATCATGCAGCGCAAGACCAAGCACATTTATGTGGGCAACTGGTTCTTCGGCGCGTTCATCATCACCGTGGCGATCCTGCACATCGTCAACAACCTCGAGTTGCCGGTGAGCTTCACCAAGTCCTACTCGGTGTACGCCGGTGCGACCGACGCGATGGTGCAATGGTGGTACGGCCACAACGCCGTAGGCTTTTTCCTCACCGCCGGTTTCCTCGGGATGATGTACTACTTCGTGCCGAAACAGGCCGAACGTCCGGTGTATTCGTATCGCCTGTCGATCGTGCACTTCTGGGCGCTGATCACCCTGTACATCTGGGCCGGCCCGCACCACCTGCACTACACCGCGCTGCCGGACTGGGCGCAGTCGCTGGGCATGGTGATGTCGCTGATTCTGCTGGCGCCGAGCTGGGGCGGCATGATCAACGGCATGATGACCCTCTCGGGCGCGTGGCATAAGTTGCGCAGCGACCCGATCCTGCGCTTCCTCGTGGTGTCGCTGGCGTTCTACGGCATGTCGACCTTCGAAGGTCCGATGATGGCGATCAAGACTGTAAACGCCCTCTCCCACTACACCGACTGGACCATCGGCCACGTTCACGCCGGCGCGCTCGGCTGGGTGGCGATGATCTCCATCGGCGCGCTGTACCACATGATCCCGAAAGTCTTCGGCAAAGAGCAGATGCACAGCATCGGCCTGATCAACGCGCACTTCTGGCTCGCAACCATCGGCACCGTGCTCTACATCGCCTCGATGTGGGTCAACGGTATCGCCCAGGGCCTGATGTGGCGCGCGGTCAACGAGGACGGCACGCTGACCTACTCCTTCGTCGAAACCCTGGTGGCCAGCCACCCAGGCTTCATCGTGCGTCTGGTGGGTGGGGCGATCTTCCTCAGCGGCATGTTCCTGATGGCTTACAACACCTGGCGCACCGTGCGGGCCTCGCAGCCTGCTGACGTCGTTGCTGCCGCGCAGATGGCCTGAGGAGTCCGCCATGAAACACGAAACGATTGAAAAGAACGTCGGCCTGCTGATGCTGCTGATGGTGTTTGCCGTGAGCATCGGCGGCCTGACCCAGATCGTCCCGCTGTTCTTCCAGGACGTCACCAACAAACCGGTGGAAGGCATGAAGCCCTACACCGCGCTGCAACTGGAAGGCCGCGACATCTACATCCGCGAAGGCTGCGTCGGTTGCCACTCGCAGATGATCCGCCCGTTCCGCGCCGAAACCGAACGCTACGGGCACTACTCGGTGGCCGGCGAAAGCGTGTGGGATCACCCGTTCCTGTGGGGTTCGAAACGTACCGGGCCGGACCTGGCCCGCGTCGGCGCGCGTTATTCGGATGACTGGCACCGCGCGCACTTGTACAACCCGCGCAACGTGGTACCCGAGTCGAAAATGCCGGCTTACCCGTGGCTGGTCACGCAAGCGGTCGACAGCAGCCACACCGAAACCAAGCTCAAGACCATGCGCACCCTCGGCGTGCCGTACACCGACGATGACATCAGCGGCGCGGTCGCCAGCCTCAAGGGCAAGACCGAGATGGACGCCCTCGTCTCCTACCTGCAAGTGCTTGGCACTGCGATCAAGAGCAAGAGGTGAGCCATGGTCATTGAAATGAGCACAGGCCTCATACGTGGCCTCGGCACGGTCGTGGTGTTCGTCGCCTTCGTCGGTCTGACCTTGTGGGTATTCAATCGCAAGCGCACCCCGGAGTTTGCCGAAGCACGTCTGCTGCCGTTCGCCGACGAGCCGCAACCCGACACTACCCCCGCATCTGAAACAAGGAGTACCCGGCCATGACCACCTTCTGGAGTACGTGGATCTGCGTACTGACCATCGGCAGCCTGATCGGCCTGACGTGGCTGCTGATCGGCACCCGCCGGGGCGAAACCAAGGGCAGCGTCGACCAGACCATGGGCCACAGCTTCGACGGCATCGAGGAGTACGACAACCCGTTGCCGCAGTGGTGGTTCATGCTGTTCGCCGGCACGCTGGTGTTTTCCGTGGGCTATCTGATCCTGTATCCGGGCCTGGGCAACTGGAAAGGCATTCTGCCCGGCTACGAGGACGGCTGGACCGGTGTCCACGAGTGGGAAAAGGAAATGAGCAAGGCCGACGCCAAATTCGGGCCGATCTTCGCCAAGTTCGCCGCCATGCCGGTGGAAGAAGTGGCGAAGGATCCGCAGGCGCTGAAAATGGGTGGCCGACTGTTCGCCTCCAACTGCTCGGTGTGCCACGGTTCCGACGCCAAGGGCGCGTTCGGTTTCCCCAACCTGGCGGACAAGGACTGGCGCTGGGGCGGCAGTGCCGAGACCATCAAGACCACCATCATGGGTGGGCGGATGGCGGCGATGCCGGCCTGGGGCGAAATGCTCGGCGAGACGGGTGTAAAGAACGTCGCGGCGTATGTGCGTCACGAACTGGCCGGCCTGCCGCTGCCGGCCGACAGCAAGGCTGACCTGCAGGCCGGACAGCAAGCGTTCAGCACCACCTGCGTAGCCTGTCATGGGGCAACCGGCCAAGGCACTGAAGCCATGGGTGCGCCGAACCTGACGCACCCGGCCGGATTTATCTACGGCACCAGCCTGACGCAGCTTGAGCAGACCATCCGCCATGGTCGCCAAGGCCACATGCCGGCGCAGAATGAACTGCTGGGCAACGATAAAGTGCAACTGCTGGCCGCCTATGTATACAGCCTGTCGCACGGATTGAATACAGAAAAACTGATTACTGAAGACAACAAGCAGTAAGTATTGCGTACACATCTGCCGCATCGTTCTCGATGCGGCAGCATCCCGCCCCTTTGCGACGCATTGTCGCACCCCGTCACACCCTCTCCTTTCGAATCCTCCGAAACGGGTCTACGCTTGCTCGATGCGGACTGGCCCGTGCCGGTTCCAGGTCGACCTTGAGCGATGTGTTCGACAAATCGCCTGACTGACAAGGGCGCAAAGCCCGGTAGATACCGGCTGTCGCGTCGATGACCGTCCGTCACCCGATCACTGCGTTCGAACACACCTCGTTACATCTGACCTGAACCCCTCGTTTTTTTCGTCCGCTGCGACATTTTGTCCGAGGCCGATTTTGTCCTTACGCGGCGTATGGAAAGGCCGCAGAATCAGCGTTGGAAAGCATTGACCCAGGTCATGGCGCGTTGCAATGACCCCCTGCTCTCTGCATACTTGCGGCCGATTTTAATCCTAATAAAACACCCAAACCGTGGAACCTTAGAATGAGCACAGCAATCAGTCCGACTGCTTATAACTATAAGGTAGTCCGCCAGTTCGCCATCATGACGGTGGTCTGGGGGATCCTTGGCATGGGGCTTGGTGTCTTCATCGCCTCGCAACTGGTCTGGCCGGAGTTGAACTTCGGTCTGCCGTGGACGAGCTTTGGACGCCTGCGCCCGTTGCACACAAACCTGGTGATTTTCGCCTTCGGTGGTTGTGCACTGTTTGCCACTTCCTACTATGTCGTGCAGCGAACCTGCCAGACGCGACTGATCTCCGACAGCCTCGCAGCCTTCACCTTCTGGGGCTGGCAGGCGGTTATCGTCGGCGCAATCATTACCTTGCCGCTGGGTTACACCACCACCAAGGAATACGCCGAACTGGAATGGCCGCTCGCCATTCTGCTGGCCATTGTCTGGGTCTCCTACGGGCTGGTGTTCTTCGGCACCATCACCAAGCGCAAGACCAAGCACATCTATGTCGGTAACTGGTTCTACGGCGCGTTCATCGTCGTGACCGCGATGCTGCACATCGTCAACCACGCCTCCCTGCCGGTCAGCTTCTTCAAGTCCTACTCCGCCTACTCGGGCGCGACCGACGCGATGATCCAGTGGTGGTACGGTCACAACGCCGTGGGTTTCTTCCTGACCACCGGCTTCCTCGGGATGATGTACTACTTCGTGCCGAAACAGGCCGAACGTCCGATCTACTCCTATCGCCTGTCGATCGTGCACTTCTGGGCGCTGATCACCCTGTATATCTGGGCCGGCCCGCACCACCTGCACTACACCGCACTGCCGGACTGGGCACAATCGCTGGGCATGGCGATGTCGATCATTCTGCTGGCGCCAAGCTGGGGCGGCATGATCAACGGCATGATGACCCTGTCGGGTGCCTGGCATAAACTGCGCACCGACCCGATCCTGCGCTTCCTTGTGGTGTCGCTGGCGTTCTACGGCATGTCGACCTTCGAAGGTCCGATGATGGCGATCAAGACCGTCAACTCGCTCTCGCACTACACCGACTGGACCATCGGCCACGTACACGCCGGCGCTCTGGGCTGGGTGGCGATGATTTCGATCGGCGCGATCTACCACATGATCCCGAAACTGTTCGGCCGCGCGCAGATGCACAGCGTCGGCCTGATCAACGCACACTTCTGGCTCGCGACCATCGGTACCGTGCTCTACATCGCCTCGATGTGGGTCAACGGCATCACTCAGGGTCTGATGTGGCGTGCAATCAACGATGACGGCACCCTCACCTACTCGTTCGTCGAGGCGCTGCAGGCCAGCCACCCGGGCTACATCGTCCGTGCCCTGGGCGGTGCATTCTTCGCCAGCGGCATGTTCCTGATGGCTTACAACGTCTGGCGCACCGTGCGCGCCTCGAACCCGGTTGAAGCCGAAGCCGCCGCCCAGATCGCTGTCGTTGGAGCTCACTGATGAAGCATGAAGCTGTCGAGAAGAATATTGGCCTGCTGGCCTTCTTCATGGTTATCGCCGTCAGCATTGGCGGCCTGACCCAGATCGTTCCGCTGTTCTTCCAGGACGTCACCAACAAGCCGGTCGAAGGCATGAAGCCGCGCTCGGCACTGGAACTGGAAGGCCGCGACGTCTATATCGCCAACGGTTGTGTCGGCTGCCACTCGCAGATGATCCGTCCGTTCCGCGCCGAAACCGAACGCTACGGCCACTACTCGGTCGCCGGTGAAAGCGTCTGGGATCACCCGTTCCTGTGGGGTTCCAAACGTACCGGTCCGGATCTGGCTCGCGTGGGCGGTCGTTACTCCGATGACTGGCAGCGTGCGCACCTGTACAACCCGCGCAACGTGGTGCCTGAGTCGAAAATGCCGGCTTACCCGTTCCTCGTGGAAAACAAGCTCGACGGCAAAGACACGGCCAGGAAAATGGAAGTGTTGCGCACGCTCGGCGTCCCTTACACCGACGAAGACATCGCCGGTGCAAAAGAGGCTGTAAAGGGCAAAACCGAAATGGACGCGCTGGTGGCCTACCTTCAGGGCCTGGGCACCATCATCAAAAGCAAACGGTGATTCTTCATGGATATCGGGATGATTCGCGGCCTGGGCACCGTCGTTGTGATGGTGGCCTTCATCGGTTTGGCGTTGTGGGTATTCAGCCCCAAGCGCAAGTCGGAGTTTGAAGACGCAACCTTGCTGCCTTTTGCGGATGATCCCGAAGCCATCAAGCACGTCGAGCAAGCTTCTAGGAGTAACAAAGAATGACTACATTCTGGAGTCTGTACGTCACAGTCCTCAGTCTCGGTACGATCTTTTCCCTGACCTGGCTGCTGCTGTCGACCCGCAAGGGCCAGCGCAGCGAGCAGACGGAAGAGACCGTGGGCCACTCCTTCGACGGGATCGAGGAGTACGACAACCCACTGCCGAAATGGTGGTTCATGCTGTTTGTGGGCACCATCGTATTCGCCCTCGGTTATCTGGTGCTGTACCCGGGTCTGGGCAACTGGAAAGGCCTGTTGCCGGGCTACAACTACCTTGATAACGACAAGCAGACCGCGTTCGCCAACGGCCAGACCGGCTGGACCGGCGTGCACGAGTGGGAAAAGGAAATGGCCCGCTCGGACGCCAAGTTCGGTCCGATCTTCGCCAAGTTCGCGGCGATGCCGATCGAGGAAGTCGCCAAGGATCCACAGGCACTGAAGATGGGCGGCCGTCTGTTCGCCTCCAACTGCTCGGTGTGCCACGGTTCCGACGCCAAAGGCGCCTATGGCTTCCCGAACCTGACCGACGCCGACTGGCGCTGGGGCGGCGAGCCGGAAACCATCAAGACCACCATCATGGGCGGTCGTCACGCGGTGATGCCGGCCTGGGCCGACGTCATTGGCGAGCAAGGCGTCGCCGACGTCGCCGCCTTCGTGGTCACTCAACTTGATGGCCGCAAATTGCCGGAAGGCACCAAGGCTGACCCGGCCAACGGCCAGAAACTGTTCGCTGCCAACTGCGTGGCCTGCCACGGTCCGGAAGGCAAAGGCACCCCGGCGATGGGCGCGCCCAACCTGACCCACCCGGCCGCGTTCATCTACGGTTCGAGCTTCGCCCAACTGCAACAGACCATCCGTTACGGCCGTCAGGGCCAGATGCCTGCGCAGGAACAACTGCAAGGCAACGATAAGGTGCACTTGCTGGCAGCGTATGTTTACAGCCTGTCCCACGGTGACAAACCCGCAGAAGCCGAGGCTCAATAAGGCCAACGCCTGACGCAAAATAAAGCCCCCGCCAGTGTTCTGGCGGGGGCTTTTTCATGGGCGACTGGCCCAGATCGATTTCACCGGCACAGTGGCCACCGGTTGACGATGGCGCCACTGATTACCCTCGACCAGACTCACCTCAAGTTGTTTGCGGTCTTTGGAAAAGCTGGCCGTCAGGTACGTCTGTTGAGAGGCCGCACCGCTGAGGAACATCGGCACACTGCCCATGTAGGTCTGGCTGCCACCCTCGCCGTGGTAATGGCCAGCAAACATCGCCGTCACCTGATACTTTTCAAGCATTTCGCGAAAGCGCTTCTGTTGCTCCCAACTGCCTGCCCAGTCATAGGGTTTGTGCATATTGATAATGATCGCGTAGCCCTGCGCTCGCGCTATTCGCAAATCACTTTCCAGCCAATCCAGCGACTGTTTGATATCGAACGAGGTCGGATTCAGCGCATGGGAAATCTTCACCTGGTAAGTCGGCTCATTGTTCAACTGCACCAGATGTACTTCACCGATATTCTTTGAATACGCCAGACTGCCGAGATAGTGCTTATTCAAAAAGCTGCCACTCACTTCAAGATCGAACTGATCGACCTTATCCACGTGATGATCACGATAATCGACAATACTGCCCGCCGCGCAACTCTCACTGAAACAGTCATTCACGTTGTTCTGGTAATCATGATTACCCAACCCATAGAGAAATTGATCGCCAAAATGTTTGTTCAGCATCGTCTTCATGAAGGAGCGCTGCCAGCCATGGCCGAACGCAGTGATGTCGCCGTTGATCATCAACGGCACGGCGGCCTGGCCGCCCATTTCGTTGCGAAACTGCGCAATACTCGCAAACTGGCTCTCGACCAGCCATTTCGAGCGTTTTTCAAAGTCCGCGCTCGACTCATCTTCACCACTGTCCGATTTTTCCGTCCACGGGTATTGCGGGTCCGAGGCAAATACCATGTGCAGCGGAACACCTTCATTGGCACTAGCGAAAGAACTCAGCGATAACAGGCACAGACAAGCGAAAAGCTTTTTAACTTCCTTGATTTTCATAACACTCCATTATTCCGTTAACTTTTAAAACACGACATGCAACTAGCACGCTGCAGAACAGACACCAAGCTATTCGAAATCAATAAAAAATTAAAAGCCTTCAATTAACTAATGATATTTCTACGGCATGGACATAGCCGTTGAAATTAATACTTTGAGACACATGCCTGATGGACTCGTTTCAGCTTGCTCTGTAGGGTCTGCCAAAGGCCCGGTGACCCGCATCGGAGCCACTTCAAGGATGAAGCCGCTATGTTGAATGACGACAAAACCTGTCTCCTGGTTGATCAGCCGCTTACTGAATCTGATCATCCAACCGAATCATCGGTAAAAACCGTGGAAACCATTACCGCGACATTCGACAGTCCGTCACAACCCGATTCCAAAAGCACCACAAAACGCCATCGAAATACCGGCAGTCTCGACAGCCTGGGCGGCGGCAGGCTGCCCTGAGTCTTGAAGCCACGTCTGAATCAACCTGAGCCGGCCTGCGCCTTGTGCGGGGCTGGCTCGACTAACACCAGCCATGGACCGACCAACGGACGGCTGAGTCCTGTCTTCCTCGATTGCCGCCCCCAAGGCGAAGTAGTAACGTTGCTACATCTGTATTGCGAGAGGTCAACCATGATGGCAATCACCACCATCTCCAGCCGTGAATTCAATCAGGACACCAGCAGCGCCAAAAAGGCTGCGCGTCTGGGTCCAGTGATCATCACCGACCGTGGCAAGGCCTCTCATGTTCTGTTGAGCATTGAGGAATATCAGAAACTGAGCGGCGCAAACACGAGCATTGTCGATTTGTTGGTCATGCCGGAGGCTGCCGACATCGATTTCGAAACCGAGCGCGCAGTCATCATTCATCGTCCCGTGGACCTGTCCTGATGTATTTACTCGACACCAATGTGATTTCCGAACTTCGCAAGCCGCAAGCCGATGCCAATGTGGTCAGTTGGGCCAAAGGCGTCATCGCCCCGCGCCTGTACATTTCCGCCATTACTTTGAAAGAACTGGAAACCGGAGTACTGCGAATGGAACGGCGTGATCCTGCTCAAGGAAAGCTGTTGCGCAGTTGGCTGACGCGTCACGTCATTCCGGCATTCGAAGCCCGAATCCTGCCGGTTGATGCTGCAGTAGCGCTGCGTTGTGCCAGCCTGCATGTACCCGACCAGGCCAATGAAAGCGACGCGTTGATCGCTGCCACGGCCCTGGTGCATGGACTCACGGTGGTCACGCGCAATGTCGATGATTTCCGCTCGAGCGGCGTCGCCCTGATCAACCCATGGGAGCAATGAATTAGCTGCCACTGCAAAACCGTCCATACTCAACAAGTCAATTGATCTGCATCAGGCTTTGCTGCATTCGCTACACCAATAATGCTTTTTTCCCAACGCGACCAAAGGTCGCACCCTTGGATTAGAGCGACAGGCGTATCATTGCGCCACTGCAACACCCCTTTCTGACCGCGGTCGGCACGTATCGACCGAGGCATTTGTCCACTGCCGTGGGATGCAATGATGAGCAACCAGATTCCGGTACACGACGTCACACCGCCGAGCAAAAACGCGAATAACAGCGTCGACCTTTACGCCTCTCGAGAAAAAATCTACACCCGTGCTTTCACTGGCCTGTTCCGCAATCTGCGGATGATGGGCGGCGCTGCGCTGTTCCTGTTGTATTTCGGTACGGTGTGGCTGAACTGGGGCGGGCATCAGGCGGTGTGGTGGAACCTGCCGGAACGCAAGTTCTTCATCTTCGGCGCCACGTTCTGGCCGCAGGACTTCATCCTGCTGTCTGGCCTGCTGATCATTGCCGCGTTCGGCCTGTTCTTCATCACCGTTTACGCCGGCCGCGTCTGGTGCGGCTACACCTGCCCGCAAAGCGTGTGGACGTGGATTTTCATGTGGTGCGAGAAGGTCACCGAAGGCGATCGCAACCAGCGTATCAAGCTCGATAAAGCGCCAATGAGCGGCAACAAGTTTCTGCGCAAGCTCGCCAAACATTCGCTGTGGCTACTGATCGGTTTCGTCACTGGCATGACCTTCGTTGGCTACTTCTCGCCGATCCGCGAACTGGTGTTCGATTTCTTCACTGGCCAGGCCGATGGCTGGTCTTATTTCTGGGTCGGTTTCTTCACCCTCGCCACCTACGGCAACGCCGGCTGGCTGCGCGAACAGGTGTGCATCTACATGTGCCCGTATGCGCGCTTCCAGAGCGTGATGTTCGACAAGGACACCCTGATCGTGTCCTACGACCCGCGTCGCGGCGAAAGCCGTGGCCCGCGCAAGAAAGGTGTCGATTACAAGGCCATGGGCCTGGGCGATTGCATTGACTGCACCATGTGCGTCCAGGTGTGCCCGACCGGTATCGACATCCGCGACGGCCTGCAGATCGAGTGCATCGGTTGCGCCGCGTGCATCGATGCTTGCGACGCGATCATGGACAAGATGGACTACCCGCGCGGCCTCATCAGCTACACCACCGAACACAACCTCTCGGGCCAGAAAACCCATAAACTGCGGCCGCGCCTGATCGGCTATGCGGTGGTGCTGCTGGCGATGATCAGCCTGCTGGTGACCGCATTTTTCATGCGTTCGCTGGTCGGTTTCGACGTCAGCAAGGACCGCGTGCTGTACCGCGAGAACGCCGAAGGCCGGATCGAAAACGTCTACAGCCTGAAGATCATGAACAAGGATCAGCGCGACCACACCTACGTGCTGGAGGCCGCCGGCCTGCCGGATCTGCGCCTGCAAGGCAAACGCGAGATCAAGGTCCCGGCCGGCGAAATCTTCAGCATGCCGGTGGAGTTGTCGAGCGCACCGGAACAATTGCCGTCGAGCACCAACGAGGTGAAATTCATCCTCAAGGACGCCGACGACGACAGCGTCCACGTTGAAGCCAAGAGCCGATTCATCGGCCCACAAACCCGTTGAGAGAACTGAACATGCCCGCCGCAAACGCCGCAAGCCCTTGGTACAAGCACCTCTGGCCATGGATCATCATCGGGATCCTGGCCTGCTCGGTGACCTTGACCCTGTCAATGGTGACCATTGCGGTGAACAACCCGGACAACCTGGTCAACGACAACTACTACGAGGCCGGCAAAGGCATCAACCGCTCGCTGGACCGTGAACTGTTGGCGCAGGAGTTGAAGATGCGCGCCAACGTCCATCTGGATGAACTCACCGGCGAAGTCGACCTGCGCCTGAGCGGTGACAGCCAGCCGAAAACCCTGGAACTGAACCTGATCTCGCCGACCCAGCCGGAGAAGGATCGCAAGATTGTGCTGACCCGCAGCAAAACCGAAGCCGGCCGTTACATCGGCCAGTTGGGCGACAAGGTCGAAGGTCGGCGTTTTGTCGAATTGCTGGGCACTCAGGACGACCACGTGTGGCGCATGTTCGAAGAAGAACAGGTCAGCCATGACAAGGATCTGCTGCTGGGTGACGAACCGCTGCAGGGCGCTGAAGACCAGAAGAAGTAAACCGATAATCCTGTGTAGGGGCTCCCGAAGGCTGCGATCTTTTGACTTTGTTTTTTTAGAAGCAAGATCAAAAGATCGCAGCCTGCGGCAGCTCCTACAAGGATGGTGTTGATTCAGCAGTATTAGCGAATATTCGATGACCACCCCACTCCCCTGCTACCACTGCGCCCTGCCCGTTCCGTCGGGCAGTCGCTTCACCGCCGTTGTGCTCGGGGAGTCCCGCGAGTTCTGCTGTCCCGGCTGTCAGGCCGTGGCCGAAGCCATCGTCGCCGGTGGTCTGGAAAGCTATTACCAGCATCGCAGCGAAGCCTCGGCCAACCCCGAAGCCTTGCCGGTGCAATTGACCGATGAACTGGCGCTGTACGACCGCGCCGACGTGCAAAAACCCTTCGTCCGTCACGCAGGCGAACTTGCCGAAACCACGCTGTTGATGGAAGGCATCAGTTGCGCCGCCTGCGGCTGGCTGATCGAGAAACACCTGCGCACCCTGCCGGCAGTGGCTGAGGCACGACTGAATCTGTCCAACCATCGCCTGCATGTGCAATGGGCCGACGCGCAATTGCCGCTGAGCCAGATCCTCGCCGAGCTGCGCCACATCGGGTACGTCGCCCACCCGTATCAGGCCGACCGCGCCAGCGAACAACTGGCCAGCGAAAATCGCCTGGCCCTGCGCCAGCTCGGCGTCGCCGGATTGCTGTGGTTTCAGGCAATGATGGCGACCATGGCCACCTGGCCGGAATTCAACATCGACCTTAGCCCCGAATTGCACACGATCCTGCGCTGGGTCGCGCTGTTTCTCACAACACCGATCGTGTTCTACAGCTGCGCGCCGTTCTTCAAGGGCGCGATGCGCGATCTGCGCACCCGCCACCTGACCATGGACGTCTCGGTATCGCTGGCCATCGGCAGCGCCTACATCGCCGGGATCTGGACCTCGATCACCGGAGTCGGCGAACTGTATTTCGATGCGGTCGGGATGTTTGCGCTGTTCCTGCTCGCCGGGCGTTATCTGGAACGCCGTGCCCGCGAACGCACCGCCGCTGCCACCGCGCAGCTTGTAAACCTGCTGCCGGCCTCGTGTCTGCGTCTCGACACCGACGGCCAGAGCGAACGCATCCTGCTCAGCGAACTGCGCCTGGGTGACCGGGTGCTGGTGCAACCGGGTTCGATCCTGCCAGCGGATGGCAAGATTCTCGATGGCCAGTCAAGCATCGACGAATCGCTGCTGACCGGCGAATACCTGCCGCAAGCGCGCACGCTGGGCGATGCGGTCACCGCGGGCACGCTGAATGTCGAAGGCGCGCTCACCGTCGAGGTACTGGCGCTGGGTCAGGACACGCGCCTGTCGGCCATCGTCCGCCTGCTCGATCGCGCCCAGGCGGAAAAACCACGCCTGGCGGAAATCGCCGACCGCGCGGCGCAGTGGTTCCTGCTGTTGTCGCTGATTGCGGCGGCGGCCATCGGACTGTTGTGGTGGGAACTGGATGCGTCGCGGGCGTTCTGGATCGTCCTGGCGATGCTGGTCGCGACCTGCCCTTGCGCGCTGTCGCTGGCAACCCCGACGGCGTTGACCGCCGCCACCGGCACCCTGCACAAACTCGGCCTGTTGCTGACGCGCGGGCATGTGCTGGAAGGCCTGAACCAGATCGACACGGTGATTTTCGACAAGACCGGCACACTCACCGAAGGCCGCCTGGTCCTGCGCTCGATTCGCCCGCTGGGCACACTCAGCAGCGACCAGTGCCTGAGCCTTGCCGCCGCCCTGGAAAACCGTTCGGAACACCCTATTGCACGCGCCTTCGGTCGTGCGCCACTGGCCGCTGAAGATGTGCACAGCACGCCGGGACTCGGTCTCGAAGGACGGGTAGGCACACAGCGCTTGCGCATTGGTCAGGCGGAGTTTGTCTGCGCCCTCAGCGGTTCGCCACTGCCGGCGATGCCGGATGAGCCGGGTCAGTGGCTGCTGCTCGGCGATGACTCGGCAGCGCTGGCGTGGTTCGTCCTCGACGATCGCCTGCGCGACGATGCGCCCGCCCTGCTCACCGCCTGCAAGGCCCGTGGCTGGCGCACATTGCTGCTGTCCGGCGACAGCTCGCCGATGGTCGCCAGTGTCGCCGCCGAACTGGGCATCGACGAAGCCCGTGGCGGTCTGCGCCCGGACGACAAACTGCACGTGCTGCAACAACTGCATCAACAAGGACGCAAGGTGTTGATGCTCGGTGACGGGGTCAACGACGTGCCGGTGCTGGCCGCTGCCGACATCAGCGTGGCCATGGGTTCGGCCACTGATCTGGCGAAAACCAGTGCCGACGCGGTGCTGCTGTCCAACCGCCTCGACGCGCTGGTACACGCCTTCACGTTAGCGCGCAGAACCCGTCGGGTAATCATCGAGAACCTGCTGTGGGCGGCGCTGTACAATGGCCTCATGTTGCCGTTTGCCGCCCTCGGCTGGATCACCCCGGTGTGGGCCGCCGTCGGCATGTCGATCAGTTCGTTGACCGTGGTGCTCAACGCCCTGCGCCTGACTCGCCTGCCGAGCGCGCCGGTTGCCGGCACCCGTTCAGAAACCCGCCCGTTGCCGGCTTGAGCCGCGCGGGCCTGGAGTACCGATGCCAGCTCTTTACGTGATGATCCCCGCCGCCCTGCTGATCGTGGCCATCGCTGTTTACATCTTCTTCTGGGCGGTGGACAGCGGTCAGTACGACGACCTTGATGGCCCGGCCCACAGCATCCTGTTCGATGATCAGGACCCGAACCACACCGCCGCCGTCGACGAAGCCAAAGCCGACAAACCGCAGGACAAGGCGCCACCCCATGCTTGAGCTGGCGCCTCTCCTGGTTTCCGCGCTGATCCTCGGCCTGCTCGGTGGCGGGCATTGCCTGGGCATGTGCGGCGGCCTGATGGGCGCGCTGACCCTGGCGATTCCCAAGGAACAGCGCAGCCGGCGCTTTCGTCTGCTGCTGGCGTACAACCTCGGACGGATCCTCAGTTACGCGACGGCCGGTTTGCTGATCGGGCTGGCTGGCTGGGCGGTGGCGAACAGTCCGGCGGCGATGTTCATGCGTATTCTCGCCGGGTTGCTGCTGATTGCCATGGGCCTGTATCTGGCCGGCTGGTGGAGCGGCCTGACCCGTATCGAAGGCCTTGGCCGTGGCTTGTGGCGTTACATTCAGCCGGTGGCCAACCGCTTGCTGCCGGTGTCGAGTTTGCCCCGCGCCCTGCTGCTCGGCGCACTGTGGGGCTGGCTGCCGTGCGGACTGGTTTACAGCACGCTGCTGTGGTCGGCGAGCCAGGGCAATGCGCTGGACAGTGCGTTGTTGATGCTGGCGTTCGGGCTGGGCACATGGCCGGTGCTGCTGGCCGCAGGGCTGGCGGCCGAGCGGGTGACGGCGTTGCTGCGTAAACGCAGCGTGCGCGTGGCCGGCGGTCTGCTGGTGATCCTGTTCGGCATCTGGACCCTGCCGGGGCCGCACCAGCACTGGCTGATGGGCCACTGACCGGCGGCGCGGCCTTCGCGAGCAGGCTCGCTCCCACAGGTTTTGTGTACGCCACAAATCTCCTGTGGGAGCGAGCCTGCTCGCGATGGGGCCGCGTGACTTATACGAATCCTCCCCGTTGATACAAATCAAGATGCCCCGCCGCGCCCTCCCCTAGACTCGCCACACTGCCAGCCTATCCGGGGGAATGCCCGCATGCTCGACGCCATTCGTTGGGACACTGATCTGATCCGCCGCTACGACCTGGCGGGGCCGCGTTACACCTCGTACCCGACGGCCGTGCAATTCAACAGTCAGGTCGGCACCTTCGACCTGTTCCACGCCTTGCGCGAAAGTCGCAAGGCGCTGCGCCCATTGTCGCTGTACGTGCATGTGCCGTTCTGCGCGAATATTTGCTACTACTGCGCCTGCAACAAGGTCATCACCAAGGATCGCGGGCGGGCACAGCCGTATCTGCAACGCCTGGAACAGGAAATCCAGTTGATTGCCTGCCACCTGGAACCGGCGCAGAAAGTCGAGCAACTGCACTTCGGCGGCGGCACCCCGACCTTCCTCAGCCATGACGAGCTGCGGCAGTTGATGGCGCACCTGCGCAAACACTTCAATCTGCTGGATGATGACTCCGGCGACTACGGCATCGAGATCGATCCGCGCGAGGCCGACTGGTCGACCATGGGCCTGCTGCGCGAACTCGGCTTCAACCGGGTCAGCATCGGCCTGCAAGATCTCGACCCGGCGGTGCAACGGGCGGTGAATCGCCTGCAGAGCCTGGAAGAAACCCGCGCAGTGATCGACGCGGCGCGCACCCTGCAATTTCGCTCGATCAACATCGACCTGATTTACGGCCTGCCGAAGCAAACTCCGGAGAATTTCGCGCGGACCGTCGAGGAAGTCATCAGCCTGCAACCGGACCGGCTCTCGGTATTCAACTATGCGCACCTGCCGGAGCGCTTCATGCCACAGCGGCGGATCAACAGCCACGAGCTGCCAAGCCCTGCGCAAAAACTGCA
The DNA here is from genome assembly GCF_949768395.1 of Pseudomonas sp. IT-P260. Classification (NCBI taxonomy): domain Bacteria; kingdom Pseudomonadati; phylum Pseudomonadota; class Gammaproteobacteria; order Pseudomonadales; family Pseudomonadaceae; genus Pseudomonas; species Pseudomonas sp. IT-P260. The sequence continues at coordinate 82,116 of NZ_CATKPO010000001.1, read as the reverse complement.
AATGCTCCAGCGCACCATCGAACAACTGACCGCCGCCGGTTATCGCTACATCGGCATGGATCACTTCGCCCTGCCCGACGATGAGTTGGCGATTGCCCAGGAAGAACAGACCCTGCAGCGCAACTTCCAGGGCTACACCACTCACGGCCATTGCGACCTGATTGGTCTGGGGGTGTCGGCGATCAGCCAGATCGGCGATCTCTACTGCCAGAACAACAGCGATCTGAACCAGTACCAGAACACCCTCGCCGCCGCGCAACTGGCGACCAGCCGGGGTCTGGTGTGCAATGCCGACGATCGCCTGCGCCGCGCGGTGATCCAGCAACTGATCTGCAATTTCAGCCTGGAATTTGCCGAAATCGAGCAAGCGTTCAACATTGATTTTCAGGGGTATTTCGGCGCGCTGTGGCCGCAACTGCAGGGCATGGCCAACGACGGGCTGATCAAACTGGAACGCGAGCGCATCGAAGTGTTGCCGGCCGGACGCCTGCTGGTGCGCTCGGTGTGCATGGTGTTCGACGCGTACCTGGAACAACAGAACCGCCAGCGCTTCTCGCGGGTGATCTGAAACGTCCTGCTCATGAAACCGATGTATCGCGAACGCCCCGTGTCTTTGTTTGCCCTGCGGCCTTATGCCCGCAGGGCAATCTCGCCCCAGACTGGCCTGAATGTCCTCCCGTGGGTTACCCTTACGGCTTATGTGTGTTTTCCCACAAGGATTTAAGAAATGTCCGAGCCAGTCAAACTGCGCGCTCACAACCAGGCCCATTGCAAGGATTGCAGCCTGGCCCCTCTCTGCCTGCCACTTTCTCTGAATCTGGAAGACATGGATGCGCTGGACGAAATCGTTAAACGTGGTCGCCCGTTGAAAAAGGGTGAGTTCCTGTTCCGCCAGGGTGACACCTTCGATTCCGTTTATGCAGTACGCTCCGGCGCCCTGAAGACCTTCAGCCTGAGCGACACCGGCGAAGAACAGCTCACCGGTTTCCACCTGCCGAGCGAACTGGTCGGCCTGTCCGGCATGGACACCGAGAAACATCCGGTGTCGGCCCAGGCCCTGGAAACCACCTCGGTCTGTGAAATCCCTTTCGAACGCCTCGACGAACTGGCCCTGCAACTGCCGCAGCTGCGCCGGCAACTGATGCGGGTGATGAGCCGCGAGATCCGTGACGACCAGCAAATGATGCTGTTGCTGTCGAAGAAAACCGCCGACGAGCGCATCGCCACGTTCCTGGTCAACCTGTCGGCCCGCTTCCGCGCTCGCGGTTTCTCGGCCAACCAGTTCCGCCTGAGCATGTCGCGCAACGAAATCGGCAATTACCTGGGCCTGGCGGTGGAAACCGTGTCGCGGGTGTTCACGCGCTTCCAGCAGAACGAACTGATCGCCGCCGAGGGCAAGGAGATCCACATCCTCGACCCGATCCAGCTCTGCGCCCTGGCCGGCGGCTCGCTCGAAGGCTGATCTCGATCCGCGGTTGAGCGAAGCGTTTCAGCCGCGGGTATACTGCGCCGTTTGCAGCCCTGCCAGGACACCTCGACGATGGTCTTCGACTCCTTCGACATCAAATCCCTGATCCGCCCCGTGATCGACTTCCCGAAACCGGGCGTGATCTTTCGCGACATCACCCCGCTGTTCCAGTCGCCCAAGGCCCTGCGCCTGGTGATGGACAGCTTCGCCCACCGCTATGTGGAAGCCGACTTCACCCACATCGGCGCGATGGATGCGCGCGGCTTCCTGATCGGTTCGGTGCTGGCCTATCAGTTGAACAAGCCGCTGGTGCTGTTCCGCAAGCAGGGCAAACTGCCGGCGGACGTGTTGGCCGAAGGTTACGCGACCGAATACGGCGAAGCGTTCCTGGAAGTCCACGCCGACAGCCTGTGCGAAGGTGATTCGGTGGTGATGTTCGATGACTTGATTGCCACCGGTGGCACGCTGATCGCAGCGGCCAACCTGATCCGCCGCATGGGCGCGCGGGTGCACGAGGCAGCGGCGATTATCGATCTGCCGGAGCTGGGGGGTTCGCAGCGTCTGGAAGATATGGGCATCCCGACTTTCTGTCTGACGCAGTTTGCCCTCACCGATAAGTAAGTAGCGCCTGTCACACCGCTTTCGCGAGCAGGCTCGCTCCCACATTTGGATTGCATTCTCCTGTGGGAGCGAGCCTGCTCGCGAAGGCGTCGGCCGCTCAACGCAAAATCTAAAGCCCCATCTGCTTGCTGATGATTTCGTTCATCACTTCTCGCGTCCCGCCGCCGATCGACAGAATGCGGTTATCTCGATACAGCCGCTCCACCAGGCTCTCGCGCATGTAACCCAGGCCACCGAGGATCTGCACCGCTTCGCGGGTGATCCGGTCCGAGGTGTCCGTGGCGACGTTCTTGGCCATGGAAATCTCCTTGATCACGCTCTGCCCCGCCGCCATTTTCGCCGCTTGCCGATAGGTGAACTCGCGCGATACTTCCAGCGCCGTGGCCATTTCGGCCAACCGATGTTTGATCACTTGAAACTTGCCGATCGGCTTGCCGAATGCCTCACGCTCGCGCGCCCACTTCAGCGCCTCTTCGAGCGCGAGCTGCGAGGTCATGTTGGCCATCAGCGCCAGCGCCAGCCGTTCACTCTGGAAATTGCCCATGATGCAGGCAAAACCCATGTTCTCGGCGCCGATCAGATTGCCCACGGGCACCCTGCAATCGTCGAAGAACAGCTCAGCGGTGTCCGAGGCCCACCAGCCCATCTTCTTCAGTTGGCGACCTACGGTGAAGCCGGGGGTGCCCTTCTCGATCAACAGCAGGCTGATGCCGCCGAAACCCGGCGCTCCGGTGCGCACGGCGACGGTATAGAAGTCGGCGCGTACGCCACTGGTAATGAAGGTCTTGCTGCCGCTGACCCGGTAGACGTCGCCGTCACGCACGGCGCGGGTTTGCAGGTTGGCGACGTCGGAACCACCGCCGGGTTCGGTAATCGCCAACGCACTGATTTTCTTGCCGCTGAGCACTTGCGGCACGACGCGCTCGCGCACCTCGGGCCGGGCCCATTTGACGATCGGTGGCAGGCCGATATCCAGCGAACCGAGGCCCGCGACCAGACCACCGGAACCGCAGCGCATCAGTTCTTCGCTGGCGGCAACCTTGGCGAACAGATCACCTTCGTGGCTGCCCCCCAGCGCTTCGGGATAACCGATGCCAAGAATCCCCGCAGCCCCGGCCTTCTGGTACAGCTCACGGGGAAAACTTTCGGCTTCTTCCCACGCGTCGATGTCCGGCAGGATCTCGCGCTCGACGAAACGTCTGACGCTGTCGCGAACCATTTGGTGGCTGGGGTCGAAGTATTCCTGGAAGGCAGGCATCGGCGAACTCCATCGAAGGGTTGGCCGACGTTAACCGAGCGCTTGCTTGGTTTTCAATAAATTTGTGTGAATCAGTCAGACCGAGGTGCGCCATTCGCGAGCAGGCTCGCTCCCACAGGGGATTTGTGAATGGCACAAAGCCAATGTGGGAGCGAGCCTGCTCGCGAAGGCGTCAAATCAGACGCTGCATCACTTAAAGAGAGATGGGTTTACGCCCGGCAAACGAATGCGCCAGCGTCCCGCCATCCACCAATTCCAGCTCACCACCCAGTGGCACACCGTGGGCAATCCGCGAGGCGATCAGGCCTTTGTTGGCCAGAAGCTGGGCGATGTAATGCGCGGTCGCCTCACCTTCCACCGTCGGGTTGGTGGCGAGGATGACTTCGGTAAAGGTGCCGGCCTCTTCAATGCGCGCCATCAACTGCGGAATACCGATGGCTTCCGGCCCCAGACCGTCGAGCGGCGACAGGTGGCCCTTGAGCACGAAGTAGCGTCCACGGAAACCGGTCTGCTCCACCGCATACACGTCCATCGGCCCTTCCACCACGCACAGCAGCGTGTCGTCGCGGCGCGTGTCGGCGCATTGCGGGCACAGATCGTCTTCGGTCAGCGTGCGGCACTGACGGCAGTGACCCACCCCTTCCATGGCCTGGCTCAAAGCCTGGGCCAGGCGCGTGCCGCCGCTGCGGTCACGTTCGAGCAACTGCAACGCCATGCGCTGGGCGGTTTTCTGACCCACGCCGGGCAAGGTGCGCAGGGCGTCGATCAGTTGGCGAATCAAAGGGCTGAAGCTCATGGGTAAAAAGTCCGACAAAACAACGAGACGCGGTTTATACCCGCGCCTCCGGCCAGCGTCAAATGCTCAGTCCTGGGCGACCTTCACTACCAGTTTGCCGAAGTTGCGCCCCTCCAGCAGACCGATAAACGCCTCGGGTGCCTGCTCCAGACCTTCCACCACGTCTTCGCGGAATTTCACCTTGCCGTCGCGCACCCACGGCACCATGTGGCTGATGAACTCCGGCTGACGGTCGCCGTAGTCGTCAAACACGATGAAGCCCTGAATCCGCACACGCTTGGTCAGCAACGTACGCTGCAGCATCGGCAGACGATCCGGGCCCTGCGGCGCTTCAGTGGCGTTGTAACCGGCAATCAGCCCGCACAGTGGAATGCGCGCCTTGGGATTGAGCAGCGGCACCACCGCATCGAACACATGCCCGCCCACGTTTTCATAATAGATATCGATGCCGTTCGGGCAGGCTTTGGCCAGTTGCTCGGCAAAGTCCGGCGCCTTGTGATCGATGCAGGCATCGAAACCCAGCTCCTCGACCACGTATTTGCATTTGTCGGCACCACCGGCCACACCCACGGCGCGCAGGCCTTTGATCTTTGCCACTTGACCCACCACCGAGCCGACGGCGCCGGACGCAGCTGCGACGACAAGCGTTTCACCTTCTTTCGGCTGACCGATGTCGATCAGCCCCATGTACGCAGTCATACCCGGCATGCCCAACACGCCAAGCGCCATCGACGGACTCGGCAGGCCGGACGGGATCGGCATGATGTTGCGCCCATCGCTGATGCTGTGGCTCTGCCAGCCGGTGAGGCCGACCACCAGATCACCTTGGTGGAATTTCGGATGACGCGAATCCTCGACTCGGCTGACAGCACCACCGGTCATCACTTCGCCGATTTGTACCGGCGCGGCGTAGGACGGTGCGTCACTCATGCGTCCGCGCATATAGGGGTCCAGCGACAGGTACAGGGTTTTCAGCAGCACCTGGCCGTCTTCGAGATCCGGCAACGCTTCGCGCTCCAGACGGAAGTTTTCCGGGGTTGGCGCACCGACCGGGCGCGAAGCGAGGACAAAGCGTTGATTGAGGGTCAGAGGGTCGGACATGTCAGCGTCTCCTGTGAATGATGAATTCGGGGGTATAGGGAGCAGACCGTTGTGGCATTGGGGCGTTCGATGTTTATTCAGTTGTACCAAGGTGAGTTCATTCGCGAGCAGGCTCGCTCCCACAGGGAACCGCATTCTAAAGGTGGGAGCGAGCCTGCTCGCGAAGGCGGCCTCAGAGACACCACCCCTCCAGGAGGCAGAAACAAAAATGCCAGGCGCGATGCCTGGCATTTTGTGTAGCTCATCCAAATCGCGATGGCGAATCAGAATGGCAGTTTCATACCCGCTGGCAGGTTCATGCCGGCGGTCATGCTGCCCATTTTTTCCTGACTGTTGGCTTCGATCTTGCGCACGGCGTCGTTGACGGCGGCGGCGACCACGGCTTCGAGCATTTCCTTGTCGTCTTCGCTCAGGCCTTCAACCAGGCTTGGGTCGATGCTGACACTTTTCACGTCGTGACGACCAGTCATGACCACGGTGACCATATCGCCACCGGCCTTGCCAGTGACTTCGGCGTTGGCCAGTTCTTCCTGCATCTTGGCCATTTTTTCCTGCATCTGCTGCGCCTGCTTCATCAGGCCGGCCATGCCACCTTTCATCATGGGAATCACCTCAAAAGTACTTGGATCAAAACAGCGCCCGGCGCTTAACGCCGAACGCCCTCAGTTATTAGCCTTGGGCGACCAAGGCATCGACAGGTTCAATAGTATCGTGTCGCACGACCGCACCGAACTGCTGGACCATCTGCTGGATGAACGGATCGCCGTGGATCGATTCCTCCGCCTCACGCTGACGGTTGGCCCGACGCCGCGAAGCAGCCTGCGCCGGGGTTTCCTGCTCGGGCTTGATCAGCTCGATGGTCAGGCTCAGCGTGCGACCGTGGAACTGGTTCAACGCATCGTTCAGGCGCCGCTGTTGCGTGGCGTTGAAGAGTGCGCTGTGCGCCGGGTCAAGGTGCATCAGCCAATGGTCGCCATCGACCGCGATCAACGTGCAGTTGGCGGCGATACTGCCGGTCATGCCGGAGATCGGCAGTTGCGGGAACAGCTCCAGCCATTGCAACGCCAGACCGGTGGCCGGCGCGGCGGCAGGCTCTGGCTCGGGTTCCGGGGCCGGTTCGGCGGTGTGTTCGCTGGCCAGGTCGTCGAGGTAGCTGTAAGCCGAATCCATGTCCGGCTCAATGTAGTCTTCGTCCAGCGGCGGCTCGTCGTCGAGGTCCATGCCCGGCGTGGCGGCATCGACGTCGGCGACCGACGGTTCGGGAATCGGCGCAGCGGCCCATTCCGGCGCATCCGGCACCACGCTGTCCGGGGTCGGCAGCGGCATCGGCGGCAATTCGGGCTGCTCGCTGGCGGTTTCCAGTACCGGCTCGACGGCCGGTTGCTGCACAGGTGCGGGTTCCGGCTCAGGTTCGACCGGATCGTTCCACGGCAGGTCGACCACCGCTTCGGCGACTGGCTCTGGTTCCGGCGCGGCGGTCACCACAGGCGCTGCCTCCGGTGCCGGCGCAGCAACCGCCGCTGGCGTTGGCGCAACGGCCGCAGCGACTACCGGCGCAGGCTTGGGCGCGGCAGCCACGGAGTTTGCGGAATCAACTGTGGCCTGGCTGATCCCCACTGGCTTTAGCGGTTGCCTCGGGGCGTCCGCGGTGTCTGCGGGCCGGAAGGCCAGCATCCGCAGCAGCACCATCTCGAAACCGCCACGCGGGTCCGGCGCCAGCGGCAAGTCGCGGCGGCCGATCAGGCCCATCTGGTAATAGAACTGCACGTCTTCGGCCGGCAGCGCCTGAGCCAAAGCCAATACGCGGTCACGGTCGCCATGGCCGTTATCGACACCTTCAGGCAAGGCCTGGGCGATGGCGACGCGGTGTAACACATTAAGAATTTCCGAGAGCACGCCATTCCAGTCCGGGCCTTGCTCGGCCAGGTGGCGCACGGCTTCGAGCAACGCTTTGGCGTCGCCTTCGATCAGTGCATGCAGCACGTCGAAGACCTGGCCGTGATCCAGCGTGCCGAGCATCGCCCGCACATCAGCGGCCAATACCTTGCCTTCACCGAAGGCGATGGCCTGGTCGGTCAGGCTCATGGCGTCACGCATCGAGCCGTCAGCGGCGCGGCCCAGCAGCCACAGCGCGTCGTCTTCGAACGGCACGTTTTCGGCGCCAAGCACATGGGTCAGATGCTCGACCACTCGCTCGGGCGTCATGTTCTTCAGCGAGAACTGCAGGCAACGCGACAAAATCGTTGCCGGAAGTTTCTGCGGATCCGTCGTCGCCAGGATGAACTTGACGTACGGCGGCGGCTCTTCAAGGGTTTTCAGCAGCGCATTGAAGGAATGGCTGGAGAGCATGTGCACTTCGTCGATCAGGTAGACCTTGAAGCGCCCACGGCTCGGCGCGTACTGCACATTATCGAGCAGCTCGCGGGTGTCCTCGACCTTGGTCCGGCTCGCGGCGTCGATCTCGATCAGGTCGACGAAGCGCCCTTCATCGATCTCGCGGCACACCGAACACTCGCCGCAGGGGCTGGAAGTGATACCTGTCTCACAGTTCAGGCATTTGGCAATGATCCGCGCAATGGTGGTCTTGCCGACCCCGCGGGTACCGGTGAACAGGTACGCGTGGTGCAGCCGCTGGCTGTCCAAGGCATTGATCAGAGCCTTGAGCACATGGGTCTGGCCGACCATTTCGCGGAACGAGCGCGGACGCCATTTACGTGCAAGAACCTGATAACTCATCGAAAACCGTCGCAACGAAGGAAGCTGAAGCGGCTAATGCTAGCGGAGCAAGGGCAAAATTGCATCCGGTGTGCTCGTCTAATCTGGCTAAGCTGCTGTTGGCGAGGAAATTTCGCTCGTGGTCGGGACTCATCGGAGCATTTATGCGTTGGGCCTTGGGAGCTTTGTTGGGGATCAGTCTGAGCGTGAACGCCGCCGAACCGCCGCTGCGCTTCGTCGTGGCCGACAGCTGGGCGATGCCCATGGTGCAAATCGAGCACGGCCGCCCCACCCAGGGCATTCTCCACGACATCATGCTCAGCCTGGCAACGCAGGTCGGCGTGCCGGCCGAATTCCATGTGCTGCCGCGCGCACGGGTGCAGAACGCCATGGAACACGGTGAGGTCGACGTGCGCTGCTATGCCGCACAATCATGGTTGCCGAATCAGTCCGGAGACTACATCTGGAGCCTTCCGCTGCTGTTCCAGCGCGATCTGCTGATCAGCCGCGACGATCAACCGCTCCACGTCGATCCCGCCCGCCTGCCCCGCCAATCGATCGGCACCGTGCTCGGCTACACCTACCCGACTCTGCAGCCGCTGTTCGACGCCGACCACCTGCAACGCGACGACGCGCGCAATCAGGAACAAGTGCTGGAAAAACTCCTGGCCGGGCGTTATCGCTATGCGGTGAGCAATCAATGGACGCTGGACTGGTTCAATCAGCGCCTGCTGCCCACGCAGCAACTGCAGGGGGTGGCGGTGCTGCAGGAACAGCATGTCGGCTGCTATGTGAGGAATGACCCGCAGGTGCCGGTGCAGCGGATCCTGCGCACGTTGCTGCGGATGAAAATGTCGGGGGAGATTGATGACATCATCCGGTTGTATACCGGATCCTCGGAAACCACCCCATAACCCCTTTTTTTGGGGGGGACATTTCCCACGGAGAATATTCAGTAACCGTGCGACTCACGGAATTTCTGGTAGTCGTGAAACTCGATCCACTCGACCACATCGTACGGCAGGTAAAGCTGCTGGCGGGCGCGGGAGATGGCGATGTACACGGCGCAGATCCGCTGATCGAACGCGTAGGCGTCCTTGAACTGCACGTTGGTCAGCAGCTCGGGCGTCAGCAGAACGCGGTCGAACTCCATGCCGCCCGCCTCCTGGGCCTGCATCAACAAGCAGCTTTTGCCGGGGCTGCCGATCATCCGGTTGAGCCGGGTCAGGTCAGCCACCTTGAAGCCCTTCTCCAGCTCGGCCTCGACCCACAGAAACGCCTCGTCGTACTGGTTGGCCTCGCGCACCTGCTGCCACTTCGGCACATCGCTGAAATAGCGATGCGGGCCCTTCTCGCTGTGTTCGGCACTGTAGAAGTCGACCCTGAACAGTTCGATGGCGGTGATCATGAAGTGTTCGAGGTCGCGCTGCGCTTTCATGTCGGCAAAGCTGAACGGGCAATTGGCATCGTGCAGCTGCATCGCCCACTTCATGGTGTCCCAGGGTGACGCCGTCAGCACCACACAACCTTGCGGCGGGACAAAGCCCTGTGGATAAAACTCGATGCCGACGTCCGCCTCACGCGCGCCTTCGAAGGGTATCTTGCTCTTTTCCGAGTGCCGGGAAATCAGCGGATTGACCAGACGCTCGACGTTGCGCCCCGAACGCACTGAATAAGTGATATCGCTCTGGCGCACTTCACGCTTTCTTTTCACCAGATCACGCTCGGCATGCTGGTACTCATCGCCCAGCGTGATCAGCACCTGCCGGCCGCGCTCGATAATCTGCAGCAGCGACGCAGGAATGTCCTGGCTCTCGTCGATCAGCACGTGGGTATACCGCGGCGGCACCACGCAGCCCGCGAGGCTTGCCCGCTTGATCAGTAACAAGGCTTCGAAGCCGCTCTGCCGGCCCCACGCCGGGTTGGCCTCGAGATAAGTCCAGACGCGGCTCGAATACTCCAGCAACACCTTGGACTCAAGGCTGGACAAGGACAGCTTGAAATGCGGCAGATGATGCGCCGACAGGCTGTAGTCCCGGGAATGGCAATAGCGCTCGAGGGTTTCCAGACAGACGCTCAGGGTGCGTTGCGCATCGTGCTCGCGAAAGCCCAGGATGTTCAGCGCCTGCGCCAGACTCTGTTTGCTCGCGACCCGGCCGGCGGCGCCTGGCGGCTGCGGTTTGCGTCCGTAGATCAGCCCACGGGCGAACGCCTCAAAGGTGATGCCGGGCTTGCGCTCACTGGCAACACCCATGCGCTGACACAGGGTCGCGAGTTTTTCCGGGGTACGTGCCAGCAGCAGGGTTTTCCCGGGATCCAGACATTCGGTCAAGGCGCCGATCAGATGACTCTTGCCGATCCCGGCGTAGCCTTGGACGTGCAGGTCTTCATCGAGGTTGGCGCGGAAGGTTCTGACCAGTTTGTCTTGCGCGGCGCTGAGCCAGCGCTCGCGGTGTGCCGGGCTGATCATCTGCTGGCTGAACGGATTGTTGGCCGCGTGGTGGCGCGTCTTGAACTCGTCATCCCACTTGCCATCCGGCAGCAGATAATCCTGCGCCGACACCTCGTCAGCCAACAGCAAACGCAGATTCAACCCCCTGATGGCGTTCAGGCCGAAATACAGCTGACGCGGATCGAACAGGCGTTGCGCCTCGGACAGCAGCCCTGTCCGGCCATCGACCGCCCACGCAATCAGCCGCGCCAGCACCTTCTCCGCCGCAGCGGCAGTGAGATCCTTCTCGGCGGCCTGGGCCAGATTCTGGATGACCAGCACGGCGGCGAGCTGCGCATCTGTCAGCGTGTCGAGGATTGTCACGCCATCGGGCTGCAACAGGCTCGCGCAGGTCTCGTCCGTCACGGGCAAGTAAACGGCGGTGGATAAATCGTGATGTTCCGGGTGCATACAACCTCGTAGCCAGGGCGCGAACTTGTCAACGACGCGCGCAGCAAGACGGTGGAGTATGCCACTGTTCAACCTTGGTGGCTGAACAGGCATCGGGGCGGCTGCCTTCGCGAGCAGGCTCGCTCCCACAGGGAGCCGGCGTGAAAGCTCAAATCGCAGGCATAAAAAAACCGCAGTGGGCGAAACCCATGCAGTTCTGTTGAAGCGTTCTTTGTTCGTTAAGGTGGTAACCCCACCAGCCACACCCCGGCACACAATGTTCCCGCTGTGGCTGCTTCCTTCCGGATCTGACCAGGTTCACGGGTAATCGTTGCGGGGGGACCGATGGGGTCACCATAACGACACTCACCTGTCGGCGAGCCGCGCCATTGTACCTATCTGAGATGAAGTTACAACCGTTGGTTTCAGATAAAAAATATGAACGGGTTCAAGGACATGCGCTGAGCCTGAAAAGATCGCAGCCTGCGGCAGCTCCTACAGGGTCAGCACCTCGTCCGCTTTGCCGCCTGCCTGCTGGATCACCAGATGAATGAAGTGCAGCTTGGCAATCGCCGCCGCCGGCAGCACGAACGGGTAGAAATCCGGCTGCCCCATGCTGCGCGACAGTTCGTTGAGCATGCCCGCCAGTTCGATCCAGGCGTTGACGAACGACAGGAACGCCGCGCCGCCGGGATGCTCCGGGTCATACAGCGTGCTCGGTGGAAACGGCTGATAGTCGAAGTCCATCTCCCGTGCACTCATGCCGAAACCCAGTGCAGTGTCCACCGCGTCCATCATGTGCAGGTAATGCGCCCAGGTTTCCGCCCAGTCTTCCCATGGGTGCATGGTCGCGTAGGCGCTGACGTAATGTTGCGGCCAGTCCAGCGGCGCGCCTTGTTGATAATGACGGTCGAGCGCTTCGGCGTAACTGGCGCGCTCGTCGCCGAACAGGTTGCGGAAGGCTTCGAGCCACAGGCCGTTGGCGATCAGACGATCCCAGTAATAATGCCCGACCTCATGCCGGAAATGCCCGAGCAGCGTGCGATAGGGTTCATGCATTGCCGCCCGCACCTGCTCGCGATGGGCGTCGTCGGCTTCTTTGATGTCGAGGGTGATCAGGCCGTTGGCGTGGCCGGTCATTGGCGCGTTGCCTTCGAGGTCGACGCCGATGAAATCAAAGGCCAGGCCGCGCTCTTCATCCACGGTTTTCGGGATGACCGGCAGCCCGAGGGTGATCAGTTGCGCCACCAGCCGGCGTTTGGCGATTTCGACTTTGCGCCAGCGCTCAGGGTTTTCCGGCACCGAGAGGTCGGGGATGGTGCGATTGAGGCTGCAGGCGATGCACAGGCTGTCGCGGCCGTTATCCGGCAGCAGCCAATTGCAGGCGGCGGGGGTATCGAGATTGGCGCAGCGGCGAAACAGTCCGGCGTCGGGATCGGCATCGAGTGTCCAGCTACCGTCCTGCGGCCCGGGCTGCAGCGAGGTCAGGCGACTTGCTTCAGGCTGATAGCCGAGCATGGCGCTGCAAGCCAGGCACTGGCTGTTGCGAAAGAACAGCGACTGGCCGCAGCGGCACGGCCAGATTTTACTGTTGCGTGAAGGCTCGCCCATGAACGGCGCGACGATGCGAGAACTGAGCTGCTCGAAAAAGCGGTACATGGCGATCTCTCCCTGGGGCTTGCCAAGACTAGATCATCCTCGTGCGCTGATCGTTCCCACGCTTTGTGTGGGGAAAAGCAAAAGATCGCAGCCTTCGGCAGCTCCTACAGGGGATCAATGTGGCAAGACACTAATTCTGTAGGAGCTGCCGCAGGCTGCGATCTTTTGTTCTTAAACGGACAGGCCGTGTCCCTTCAGGAACGCGATAAACGCCTCTTCGTCCATCACCTTCACGCCCAGCTCATTGGCCCTGGTCAGTTTCGAACCGGCACCGGGCCCCGCCACTACGCAGTGGGTCTTGGCCGATACCGAACCGGCGACCTTGGCGCCAAGGCTTTCCAGATGTTCCTTGGCCACATCACGGCTCATCAGCTCGACCTTGCCGGTCAGCACCCAGGTTTCGCCGGACAGCGGCAGGCCCTCAACGACTTTCTTCTCGCTCAGCCAGTGCATGCCGAAATCCCGCAGTTGCTTCTCGGCGGACTCGGCGATCTGCCGATGCTCGGGCACAGCAAAAAACTCGCGCACCGAATTGGCCTGCTTCTCCGGCAGCGCCTGGCGCATGTCCAGCCAGTCGGCATTCATCACCGCGTCCAGCGAACCGAACTTGTCTGCCAGTTTCTGCGCGCCGCCCGGGCCGACAAAGGGAATGTGCAGTTTGTCGAGCAGACCGCCGAGGGTGGTGCTGGCGGCAAATTCGGCGCCCAGATCGCCCTGATCCTGAATCTGCAGGCCATGCCCCAGCAACTCGCTGATCACCTGCTGGTTGTGCGCATCTTCAAAGAAGCTGTGAATCTCGTGCGCCACTTCCAGACCGATGTCCGGCAGGTAGGTCAGCACTTGTGGCAGCGCCTGCTGCACGCGCTCCAGCGAACCGAGCGAGCGCGCCAATACCTTGGCCGTTTCCTCACCGACATCGGGAATGCCCAGCGCATAAATGAACCGCGCCAGCCCCGGCTGCTTGCTGTCTTCAATCGCCGCCAGCAGCTTGTTGCTGGAGACTTCGGCAAAGCCTTCCAGATCAACAATGTCGTCGAACTTCAGCGCATACAGATCGGCCGGCGAACTGACCAGACCTTCGTCGACCAGTTGCTCGACGCTCTTGTCGCCAAGGCCTTCGATGTCCATCGCCCGACGCGAGACAAAGTGAATGATCGCCTGCTTCAGTTGCGCACCACAGGCCAGACGGCCAACGCAGCGGTACACCGCGCCTTCGCTGATGGTTTCCTTGCCTTTGCTGCGCTTGACCAGTTGTGTGCGTTCGACATGGGAACCGCAGACCGGGCAGTTTTGCGGAATGTGCACGGGACGTGCATCGTCAGGACGACGCTCGGTGACTACTTGCACCACCTGCGGGATAACGTCTCCGGCGCGGCGGATGATCACGGTGTCGCCGATCATCAGGCCCAGGCGCGCCACTTCGTCCATGTTGTGCAAGGTGGCGTTGGCCACGGTGACGCCCGCCACCTTGACCGGTTTCAGCCGTGCCACCGGGGTGACCGCGCCGGTACGGCCGACCTGAAATTCCACGTCGAGCAGCTCGGTGAGTTCTTCCATGGCCGGGAACTTGTGCGCAATCGCCCAACGCGGTTCGCGGGCACGGAAGCCCAGCTCGCGCTGATCGGCGATGCTGTTGACCTTGAACACCACACCGTCGATTTCGTAGGCCAGCGCGTTACGCCGTTCGCCGATGTCGCGGTAATAATCCAGGCACTCGCCGATGCCTTTGGCCAGTTTCAGCTCATGGCTGATCGGCAGGCCCCATTTCTGCAACTGCTTGAGGTTGCCGATGTGGGTGTCGGAAATATCGTGGGAGACCTGACCGATGCCGTAGCAGCAGAATTCCAGCGGGCGGTTGGCGGTGATTTTCGAATCCAGCTGGCGCAAGCTGCCGGCCGCGGCGTTGCGCGGGTTGGCGAAGGTCTTGCCGCCGACTTCCAGTTGCGAGGCGTTGAGGCGCTCGAAACCGGCCTTGGACATAAATACTTCACCACGCACTTCGAGGGTCGCCGGCCAGCCTTCGCCATGCAGCTTCAACGGAATGTTGCGCACCGTGCGCACGTTGACGCTGATGTCTTCACCGGTGGTGCCGTCGCCACGGGTGGCGCCGCGTACCAGCACACCGTCCTGATACAGCAGGCTGACCGCCAGGCCATCGAGCTTCGGCTCGCAGCTGTATTCCACCGCCGCACCGCCACCGAACAGATCACCGGCCGGCAGATCCAGACCTTCGGTCACCCGGCGGTCGAATTCGCGCATGTCGGTTTCTTCGAAGGCGTTGCCGAGGCTGAGCATCGGCACTTCGTGACGCACCTGGGTGAAGGCAGTCAACGCCACGCTGCCGACACGCTGGGTCGGCGAGTCGCTGGTGATCAGTTCGGGATTGGCCGCCTCCAGCGCCTTGAGCTCGTGGAACAACCGGTCGTACTCGGCATCCGGAATGCTCGGCTCGTCGAGGACGTGGTACCGGTAGTTGTGCTGATCGAGTTCAGCGCGCAGCTCTAGAATGCGGTTTTTGGCGGCGGTCATGGGTGTTCTCTCATAAAGCAAAAGAGCAGCCGAGGCTGCTCCAGTTTCATCATTCAAAGATCGCAGCCTCGTTGCACTCGACAGCTCCTACAGGGATCGCGTTCCTCTGTAGGAGCTGCCGAAGGCTGCGATCTTTTGATCTCGGCCTTAGCGCTTCTGGGTCAGGGCGCGGCGTTCGAATTCGACGATGCGCTGACGGTAGTGCTCGATAGTCTGCGCGGTCAGCACGCTGCGCTGGTCGTCTTTCAGCTCGCCGTTCAGCTCCTGGGACAGCTTGCGCGCTGCCGCCACCATCACGTCGAAGGCCTGCTTCGGATGACGCGGGCCTGGCAGACCGAGGAAGAAGCTCACCGCCGGGGTGCTGAAATGGTCGATATCGTCCAGATCAAAGATCCCCGGCTTGACCGCGTTGGCCATGGAGAACAGCACTTCACCGTTGCCGGCCATGCTTTCGTGGCGGTGGAAAATATCCATCTCGCCAAAACGCAGACCGCTTTCGAGAATATTCTGCAGCAGGGCCGGGCCTTTGAAGCCGGCGGCGTCGCGGCAGATCACGCTGATCACCAGGACTTCTTCGGCTTGCGGCTGATCCTTCTCGGTCACCGCTGGCGCAGGCTTGCTGTCGTCGACGAAGTCATCATCACGGCTGCTGAAGCTCGGGCCGCCGTCCAGATCCAGGTCGAGGTTCAGGTCGCCCTGGGCCGGACCATTGCTGCCGCGCTTGCCACGCTTGGAGCCGGATTCGCGAGGCTCGCGTGCTTCGCGGGCCGGCATGCTCACCGACGGCAGGTCGTGTTCGTCCAGTTGCGGCTCTTTATGCGTATCCAGCACGCGGGCCGGGCCCAACAGCTCAGCGCTGGTGTCCTCGTCCGGCAGGTTGGACAGACTTCGGTCAAGACGGAATTTCAGTTTTCCCTTGCCGCCGCGCATACGGCGCCAGCCATCGAAAAGAATACCGGCTATCACAATGATGCCGATGACGATCAGCCACTCGCGCAGACCGATTTCCATGTAATCCCGTGCCTCTATAAAAAATGCTGAAAAATAAGGGGTTTACATTGTGCAAACCGCTTTAAAACGTGGCGCCAACTCTATGTTCTGACAGGCGTTTTGCCCACGTATACGAAAAATTGACATTAAACTAGCACGACCAAAGACAACTTTACACCGTCTGTCACGTTGGCTTGCGCGAATATGTCGATTAGCCAGCAAGTCGAAGTCGGTAAAAAAGTCCTACAGACTACTTATACCCTTCCGGCACCACGCTGACTCAGGCGTCCACCATCGCCATTGCCTCCTCGACATCCACTGCAACCAGTCGCGAACAACCCGGCTCGTGCATCGTCACGCCCATCAGTTGATCGGCCATTTCCATGGCGATCTTGTTGTGGGTGATATAGATGAACTGCACGGTCTGCGACATCTCTTTAACCAATCGTGCGTAGCGTCCAACGTTAGCGTCATCCAGTGGCGCGTCAACTTCATCGAGCATGCAGAACGGCGCCGGATTCAATTTGAAGATCGCAAAAACCAGTGCCAGCGCGGTCAGGGCTTTTTCCCCGCCGGAGAGCAAATGGATAGTGCTGTTCTTCTTTCCTGGCGGCCGCGCCATGATCGTCACCCCTGTATCGAGTAGATCTTCGCCCGTCAGTTCCAAATACGCGCTGCCGCCACCGAAAACTTTCGGGAAAAGCGCCTGTAATCCGCCATTGATCTGATCAAAGGTATCTTTGAAGCGGTTACGGGTCTCTTTGTCGATCTTGCGAATGACGTTTTCCAGAGTCTCCAATGCTTCGACCAGATCGGCGTCCTGCGCATCCAGATAACGTTTACGCTCGGATTGTTGCGTGTATTCGTCGATGGCCGCGAGGTTGATCGCGCCCAGGCGCTGAATCCGCGCATTGATCCGTTCGAGTTCTTCTTCGGCGGCGCGTTCACTGGCCTCAGGCGTCAAGGTCGCGAGCACGCCATTGAGATCGTAGCCGTCTTCGAGCAATTGATCCTGCAACGCCTTGCGCCGCACGGTCAGCGCCTGCCATTCCATGCGCTGCTGTTCGAGCTGGCCACGGATCAATTGCGATTGCTGCTCGGCCTGGGTCCGGCGCTTTTCCGCCTCGCGCAATTCGCGGTCGGCGTCTTCCAGAGCAATCTGTGCGGTCTTC
This sequence comes from Pseudomonas sp. IT-P260, assembly GCF_949768395.1. Taxonomy (NCBI): domain Bacteria; kingdom Pseudomonadati; phylum Pseudomonadota; class Gammaproteobacteria; order Pseudomonadales; family Pseudomonadaceae; genus Pseudomonas; species Pseudomonas sp. IT-P260. The sequence continues at coordinate 64,926 of NZ_CATKPO010000001.1, read as the reverse complement.
AGTTCTTCGTCGACGGTCATGCGCTTGTCGAGCAGCTCTTCGAGTTTCAGGCGCAACTCTTCCAGCGGTGCCTCGCCCTCCTCCAGATTCAGACTCAACTGTTCGCGTTTTTCGCTCAGGCGCTCGGCCTGCATCTCCAGACGTTCCAACGCCTGGCGCGTGGAATCGTGCTGCGCGCGCAACGAGCCGAGACGCACCGCCAGTTGATGGGCGTGATCCTTGTGCTGACGGGCTTCCTGGCGCACGCGATCAAGGCGTTCGCGCAGGCTGTCACGCTGAGCCAGCAGCAATTCGCGCTGCTCGGTGTCTAGCGCCATGGCGTCGAGCGCTTCCTGCAATTGCATGCGCGCTTCGCCGACCTGCTCGTGCTCCAGCTCGCGCTGCTCGGCGAGCTCGATCAGCTCTTCGTCAAGCCGCGTGCGGCGCAGCATCAATTGTTCAGCCTTGGCTTTACCGGCAGACAACTGGGCTTTCAATTCACCTTGTGAGCGGGCTTCATCCTGCAGCAGGCGACGCAAATGTTCGCGGCCGTTTTCCTGCTGACGCTGTTGCGCACGCAAGGTCTGCAAGCGGGTTTCCATGGCTTCGACCGTGGCTTCGCGCTCTTCGCGCTCGGCCTGCAACGTCTCGATTTCCTGGCCCCGGGCGAGCATGCCGCTCTCAGCTTCACTGGCGCGACGTACGCGCAGAAAGTGTCGACCAACCCAGTAACCGTCGCGACTGATCAGACTCTGCCCGCCACTCAACTGCCCGCGCAGGGCCAGCGCCTGTTCGAGGCTGTCGACCGGTTTGACCTGGCCGAGCCATGGCGACAGATCGATCTGCGCCTCGACTTTATCCAGCAAACTGCCCGCGACGCGCACGCCATCACTGGCGGGGCTGAGCAGGCGCAAATCCCCTTGGGTGAAACCGGACAGATCGAAGCCGCTGAAGTCATCCACCAGCACCGCTTGCAAATCGGCGCCGAGCACGGTTTCCACCGCCAGCTCCCAACCTGCTTCAACCTTCAGCCCTTCGGCCAGACGCGGCCGTTCGGCGAGGTTGTGTTCTTTCAACCATTCGGCAGTACCGGTGCCCGGATCGAGCGCAGCTTGCTGCAAGGCTTCCAACGACGCCAGTCGCCCGTTGAGCCGTTGCAAATCGCCCTGCGCCTGCTGCTGCGCGGTCAGTGCCTGCTGCAACTCCTGACGCAGTTGTTCCAGTTTTTCGACCTGCGCTTCTTCGCTGGTCTGCAAATCTTCGAGGGTCGCTTCGGATTCGGCGAGCTGCTCGTTGAGTGCCATGATCGCCGCGTCTTCCGGGTCGGCGGAGAGCAAGTCTCGCTCCTCGGCGAGACGCTTTTGCCGATCGGCCAGCCGTTCCATGCTGGTTTCCAGTTGCTGGATCCGCGACTGTTGCACTTCGGCCTGGCGCCGGGGTTCGGCGGCGGTCAGGTTGAAGGTGTCCCACTGCTCCTGCCAGCCGTGCATGACGCTTTCGGAATCTTCAAGCGCGGCGGCGGCCTCTTCGGCGGCGGCGCTGGTGACTTCCTGCTCGGGGATGAGCATGTCCAGCTCTTCGCCGAGGGTCAGCAGCAACGTGCGATCGTGGCCCAGGTGCGATTCGGTTTCCAGACGCGCGCGCTCGGCTTCCTTAAGGTCGTCCTGCAACTGACGCAAGCGCTGCTGGCCGTGCTGGATGCTCTGCTCGACCCGGGCGATGTCGCCGCCGACCGAATAGAAGCGTCCCTGCACCAGGTTGAAGCGTTCGGACAGTTCATGGTGCCCGTCGCGCAGGCGCTCAATGGCGGCATCGGCATTGCGCTGCTCGGCGACCAGCGCTTCGAAACTGACTTCCTGGTTGCCGATGATCGATTCGCGCTGGCCGACCTGATCGTTCAGGTCCTGCCAGCGCAGGGCCGACAGTTGCGCCTTGAGCTGGCGCTCTTCGGCTTTGTATTCCTGATACTTCTTGGCGGACTCGGCCTGCCGGTGCAGGCGTTCGAGCTGGCGCTCCAGCTCTTCACGCAGGTCGGTCAGACGCGCCAGGTTTTCGTGGGTGCGGCGGATGCGGTTTTCGGTTTCGCGCCGACGCTCCTTGTACTTGGAGATGCCCGCCGCTTCTTCGATGAAGTTACGCAGGTCTTCCGGCTTGGCTTCGATCAGCTTGGAGATCATCCCCTGCTCGATGATCGAGTAGCTGCGCGGGCCGAGGCCGGTGCCGAGGAAGATGTCGGTGATGTCGCGACGGCGGCACTTGGCGCCGTTGAGGAAATAGCTGTTCTGGCTGTCGCGGGTGACTTTGCGGCGAATGGAAATCTCGGCATACGCCGCGTATTCGCCGACCAGCGTGCCGTCGGAGTTGTCGAACACCAGTTCGATGCTCGCCTGACTCACCGGTTTGCGGCTGGTCGAGCCGTTGAAGATGACGTCAGTCATCGACTCGCCACGCAGGTTCTTCGCCGAACTCTCGCCCATCACCCAGCGAACGGCGTCGATGATGTTCGACTTGCCGCAACCGTTCGGCCCGACGACTGCCGCCATGTTACTGGGGAAGTTCACCGTGGTCGGGTCGACGAAGGACTTGAACCCCGCCAGTTTGATGCACTTTAGCCGCACGCTCAGGCAACCGTCAGGGCGGAGACCACCAGATCGCTGCTGCGCTGGGCATAAGCCGTCAGCACGATGCGAATCTGCGGCAAATCACGGGCGAGCACAGCGGCCAGCAGGCGTTCAAACAGTTCGAGAAACTCGCTCATTTCGGCCTTGCGCTGTTCGAGGGCGAGGAAATACGCACGGCTCATCGCCGGCTGCAGGTTCTCGACGGTCTCTTGCAGGTACGGATTGTTGGCAAACGGGTACGCCGCACGCATCACGGCGAAACTGTCGTCGACAAAGGTGCGGATGTCCTGACGCTCGTAGCTGGCGGTGAGGCGCTGCTGAATCTGCACGAACGGCGCCATGTCGGCCTGGGTCTGCCAGCCGTTGGCAACCGCATTGCCGAGCAGGATGTACAGCTCGCTCATCAGCGTGCACAGGCTCTGCACCTTGTGCGCGGTGAGTTCGGTGACATGGGCGCCACGTCGCGGCAGGATCGCGATCAGGTGGCGGCGTTCGAGGATCAGCAAGGCTTCGCGGACCGAGCCGCGGCTGACATTGAGGGCCAGCGTGACCTTCTGTTCCTGAATGCGCTCTCCCGGCTTCATTTCGCCGCGAATGATGCGTTCGGCGAGGTGGTGAGCGATTTGCTCGGCGAGGCTGTCCGGCGCCTTGAACGTCATGGTTGTCCTTCAAACTCTTCGATCTGCACAAGCGGCGCAGTGTAGCGCAAATGCACGTGCATGGCGGAGTGCCCGCACGGCGCTTTTTGGCACGATTCAAGCAAAAAAGCAGGGGTTCCGCTCAGGGTCAATACTCAATAGAGCACGCGTTAATCGACAAAACCGCTTTTCCTGACCTTTAAGTCAGAAAACAATTGACCGAAAAGTCAGACCTGCTAAATTCGGCTCACGTCGGTTAACAACAATAATGAGTCTGCGAGGCCTTCCGTGATCCAGTTTTTACTTAACCAGGAACTCCGTAGCGAGCACGCCCTGGACCCGAATCTGACCGTGCTCAATTACCTGCGTGAGCATGTAGGTAAATCCGGCACCAAAGAAGGCTGCGCCAGCGGCGATTGTGGCGCCTGCACCGTAGTAGTCGGCGAGTTGCAAACCGATGACGCCGGCCGCGAACACATTCGCTATCGCAGCCTCAACTCGTGTCTGACCTTTGTGTCGTCGCTGCACGGCAAACAACTGATCAGCGTCGAAGACCTCAAGCACCAGGGCGAATTGCACAGCGTGCAGCAAGCCATGGTCGAGTGCCACGGCTCGCAGTGCGGCTTCTGCACCCCCGGTTTCGTCATGTCGCTGTTCGCCCTGCAAAAGAACAGCGATGCACCGGATCAGGCCAAGGCGCACGAAGCGCTGGCCGGCAATCTCTGCCGCTGCACCGGCTACCGGCCGATTCTCGCCGCCGCCGAGCAATCCTGCTGCGGCAAACAGCCGGACCAGTTCGATGCCCGCGAAGCCGAGACCATCGCCCGCCTCAAAGCCATCGCCCCGACCGATATCGGTGAACTCAACAGTGGCGACAAGCGTTGCCTGGTGCCGCTGACCGTCGCCGACCTGGCTGATCTGTACGACGCTTACCCACAAGCGCGACTGCTGGCCGGCGGCACCGATCTGGCGCTGGAAGTCACCCAGTTCCATCGCACCCTGCCGGTGATGATCTACGTCGGCAACGTCGCCGAAATGAAGCGCATCGAAACCTTCGACGACCGGATCGAAATCGGCGCCGCCACCGCCCTCTCCGACTGCTACGAAGCGCTGACTGCCGAATACCCGGACTTCGGCGAACTGCTGCACCGCTTCGCCTCGCTGCAGATCCGCAACCAGGGCACCCTCGGCGGCAACATCGGCAACGCCTCGCCGATTGGTGATTCGCCACCGCTGCTGATTGCCCTCGGCGCGCAGGTGGTGCTGTGCAAAGGTGAAACCCGGCGCACCCTGAACCTGGAAGATTACTTTATCGACTACAAGGTCACCGCCCGTCAGGAAAGCGAGTTCATCGAGAAGATCATCGTCCCGCGCGCCACGACCGAGCAGCGTTTCCGCGCCTACAAGGTCTCCAAACGTCTGGACGATGACATTTCCGCCGTCTGCGCCGCCTTCAATCTGCGCGTCGAGAACGGCGTGATCACTGACGCACGCGTAGCGTTCGGTGGCATGGCCGCGATCCCCAAACGCGCCGCGCATTGCGAAGCCGTACTGCTCAGCCAGCCGTTCAGCAACGCTGTGATCGAACGCGCCTGCGCCGCACTGGCCGAAGATTTCACGCCGCTCTCGGACTTCCGCGCCAGCAAGGAATATCGCCTGCTCAGCGCTCAGAACCTGCTGCGCAAATACTTCATCGAACTGCAAACACCGCACATCGAAACTCGGGTGACCGCTTATGTCTAACCATCACGCCGTAGAGAAGACTCAAGCCGAACTGGCGGAACTGTTCGCCAGGGACCTGACCACCGGCGTCGGCCGCAGCGTCAAGCACGACAGCGCCGCCAAGCATGTGTCCGGTGAAGCGCAGTACATCGATGATCGCCTGGAATTCCCCAATCAGCTGCACGTTTACGCACGGCTGTCGGACCGCGCCCACGCGAAAATCATCAGCATCGACACCAAGCCCTGCTACGCCTTCGAAGGCGTGCGCATTGCGATCACCCACGAAGACGTGCCGGGCCTGAAAGACATCGGCCCGTTGCTGCCGGGCGATCCACTGCTGGCGATTGACGACGTGCAGTTCGTTGGTCAACCGGTGCTGGCCGTGGCCGCGAAAGATCTGGAAACCGCACGCAAAGCGGCGATGGCGGCGATCATCGAATACGAAGATCTCGAGCCGGTGCTGGACGTGGTCGAAGCCTTGCGCAAACGCCACTTCGTGCTCGACAGCCACACCCACCAGCGTGGCGATTCGGCCTCGGCGCTGGCGACGGCTGAACACCGCATTCAAGGCACGCTGCACATCGGCGGCCAGGAACACTTTTATCTGGAAACCCAGATCTCCTCGGTGATGCCCACCGAAGACGGCGGCATGATCGTCTACTGCTCGACGCAGAACCCCACCGAAGTGCAGAAGCTGGTGGCCGAAGTGCTCGACGTGTCGATGAACAAGATCGTCGTCGACATGCGCCGCATGGGCGGTGGTTTCGGCGGCAAGGAAACCCAGGCCGCCAGCCCGGCGTGCCTGTGCGCGGTGATCGCGCACCTCACCGGCCAGCCGACCAAGATGCGCCTGCCACGGGTCGAAGACATGCTGATGACCGGCAAGCGCCACCCGTTCTATGTCGAGTACGACGTCGGCTTCGACAGCACCGGGCGCCTGCACGGGATCGCCATGGACCTGGCCGGCAACTGCGGCTGTTCGCCGGACCTTTCCGCTTCGATTGTCGACCGGGCGATGTTCCACTCGGACAACTCTTATTACCTCGGTGACGCGACCATCAACGGTCACCGCTGCAAGACCAACACCGCGTCGAACACTGCTTACCGTGGTTTCGGCGGCCCGCAAGGGATGGTCGCCATCGAAGAAGTGATGGACGCGATTGCCCGCCACCTCAACCTCGATCCACTGGCCGTGCGCAAGGCCAACTACTATGGCAAGACCGAGCGCAACGTCACTCACTACTACCAGACCGTCGAGCACAACATGCTCGAAGAGATGACCGCCGAACTGGAAGAAAGCAGCCAGTACGCCGAGCGCCGCGAAGCAATCCGCCGCTACAACGCCAACAGCCCGATCCTGAAAAAAGGCCTGGCGCTGACCCCGGTGAAATTCGGCATTTCCTTCACCGCCAGTTTCCTCAACCAGGCCGGCGCGCTGATCCACGTCTACACCGACGGCAGCATCCACCTCAACCACGGTGGCACGGAAATGGGCCAGGGCCTCAACACCAAAGTCGCGCAGGTAGTGGCCGAAGTGTTCCAGGTGGAAATGGATCGGGTGCAGATCACCGCGACCAACACCGACAAAGTGCCAAACACCTCGCCGACCGCTGCCTCCAGCGGCGCAGACCTCAACGGCAAGGCCGCGCAGAATGCCGCCGAGATCATCAAGCAACGTCTGGTGGAGTTCGCCGCGCGGCACTACAAGGTCAGCGAAGAAGACGTGGAATTCCACAACGGCCATGTGCGCGTGCGTGACCACATCATGACCTTCGAGGCGCTGATCCAACTGGCGTATTTCAATCAGGTCTCGCTGTCGAGCACCGGCTTCTACAAGACCCCGAAAATCTACTACGACCGTAGCCAGGCCCGGGGCCGGCCGTTCTACTACTTCGCCTTCGGCGCAGCGTGCTGCGAAGTGATCGTCGACACCCTGACCGGCGAGTACAAGATGCTGCGTACCGACATCCTCCACGACGTCGGCGCCTCGCTGAACCCGGCCATCGACATCGGTCAGGTCGAGGGCGGTTTCATCCAGGGCATGGGCTGGCTGACCATGGAAGAACTGGTCTGGAACAACAAGGGCAAGTTGATGACCAACGGCCCGGCCAGCTACAAGATCCCGGCCGTGGCGGACATGCCGCTGGACCTGCGGGTGAAACTGGTGGAAAACCGCAAGAACCCGGAAGACACGGTGTTCCATTCCAAGGCCGTGGGTGAGCCGCCGTTCATGCTCGGGATTGCCGCGTGGTGCGCGATCAAGGACGCGGTAGCGAGCCTTGGTGACTACAAGCATCAACCGCAGATCGATGCGCCGGCGACCCCGGAGCGGGTGTTGTGGGGGTGTGAGCAGATGCGTCAGCTCAAGACGGTGAAAGCGGTTGCTGCAGAAGCCGAGTTGGCTCCGCTCTAGGACCGAGGCGCGGCTTTCGCGAGCAGGCTCGCTCCCACATTTGGAATGCATTCCCTTGTGGGAGCGAGCCTGCTCGCGAAGAGGCCCGAACAGACAACGACAGATGTCGAGGTGAACATGTACAACTGGATCGACGCCCTCGCCGACCTGCAGAACCAGGGCGAACCCTGTGTTCTGGTGACGATCATCGAAGAACTCGGCTCGACCCCGCGCAATGCCGGCTCGAAAATGGTCGTCAGCGCGAAACAGACCTTCGACACCATCGGTGGCGGGCATCTGGAATACAAAGCCATGCAGATCGCCCGCGAGATGCTCGCCAGCGGCAAGCAGGAGACCCATCTGGAGCGTTTCAGCCTTGGTGCCAGCCTCGGCCAGTGCTGCGGCGGCGCCACCGTGCTGCTGTTCGAACCGATGGGCCAGGTGCAGGCGCAGATCGCAGTGTTCGGCGCCGGGCATGTCGGCCGCGCGCTGGTGCCGCTGCTCGCCAGCCTGCCGTGCCGGGTACGCTGGATCGATTCGCGGGAAGAGGAATTCCCCGAACAGATCCCCCACGGCGTGCGTAAAATCGTCACCGAAGAGCCTGTGGATGAAATCGATGACCTGCCCGCCGGCAGCTACTGCATCGTCATGACCCACAACCATCAGCTCGACCTGGAACTGACGGCCGCGCTCCTCAAGCGCAACGATTTCGCCTACTTCGGCCTGATCGGTTCGAAGACCAAACGCGTCAAATTCGAACATCGCCTGCGTGATCGCGGTTTCGACAGCAGCGTCGTGCAACGCATGCGCTGCCCGATGGGCATCGGCGAAGTCAAAGGCAAACTGCCTGTGGAAATCGCCATCTCCATCGCCGGCGAAATCATCGCCACCTATAACGCCAATTTCGGCCAGCACAGCGCCAGCGCCGAACCGATTGCCAAACTGCTGCCGGTTTCCCGGCGCAGTCAGGCCGCCACACTCAAAGCCTCAAACTGATTAGAGAACCCTCATGCCTCTGACTCGCAAAGCCTACCGCGCCGCCATCTTGCACAGCATCGCCGACCCCGCCGAGGTCGGGATCGAAGCCTCCTACGAATATTTCGAAGATGGCCTGCTGGTGGTCGATGGCGGCAAGATCAGCGCCCTCGGCCACGCCAGCGAATTGCTGCCGACCCTGCCGGCGGACATCGAGATCACCCATTATCAGGATGCGCTGATCACCCCGGGCTTCATCGACACCCACATCCACCTGCCGCAGACCGGCATGGTCGGGGCCTACGGCGAGCAACTGCTGGACTGGCTCAACACCTACACCTTCCCGTGCGAAAGCCAGTTCGGTGACAAGACCCACGCGGATGAAGTCGCGGACATTTTCATCAAGGAACTGCTGCGCAACGGCACCACCACCGCACTGGTGTTCGGCAGCGTGCACCCGCAGTCGGTGAACTCGTTCTTCGAAGCGGCCGAGAAGCTCGACCTGCGGATGATCGCCGGCAAGGTGATGATGGACCGCAACGCGCCGGACTATCTGACCGACACCGCCGAATCGAGCTACGTTGAGAGCAAGGCGCTGATCGAACGCTGGCACGGCAAGGGCCGCCTGCACTACGCGGTCACCCCGCGCTTTGCGCCGACCAGCACCCCGGAACAACTGACCCTCGCCGGCCAACTGCTGACCGAATACCCGGATCTGTACATGCAGACCCACATCAGCGAGAACCTCAAGGAAATCGAGTGGGTCAAGGAACTGTTCCCGGAGCGCAAGGGCTATCTGGACGTCTACGATCACTACCAACTGCTCGGCGAGCGCTCGGTATTCGCCCACGGCGTGCACCTGTGCGACGACGAATGCGCGCGGCTGGCGGAAACCGGCTCGGCGATCTCGTTTTGCCCGACCTCAAACTTCTTCCTCGGCAGCGGCCTGTTCAACTTGCCGATGGCCGAGAAGCACAAGCTGAATGTCGGTCTGGGCACTGACGTCGGCGGCGGTACCAGTTTCTCGCTGCTGCAAACCCTGAACGAAGCTTACAAAGTCATGCAGTTGCAGGGTGCACGCCTGAGTCCGTTCAAGTCGCTGTACCTGGCGACCCTCGGCGGTGCGCGGGCACTGCGCCTGGAAGACAAGATCGGCAACCTGCAGCCGGGTTCTGATGCGGACTTCCTGGTGCTCGACTACAACGCCACGCCGCTACTGAGCTATCGCCTGAAACAGGCGAACAACATTGCCGAAACGTTGTTTGTGCTGATGACACTGGGCGATGACCGCACGGTGCAGCAGACGTATGCGGCGGGGGCTTTGGTGCATCAGCGCTGAGTTTTCTCCAGGCATAAAAAATCCCCCGGTGGTATTCACCCCGGGGGATTTTTTGTTGCCTGCCAGGAAGATCAAAAGATCGCAGCCTGCGGCAGCTCCTACATTGGATCGCACGCTCCTGTAGGAGCTGCCGAAGGCTGCGATCTTTTAAAGCTTGGCCGCAGGGCGCCCAGGCTTCTTGGTCTGCAACAAATGCGAGAACACCGCATGCAGGTCATCCGACGCACTTTCCTCATCGAGGTTGAGCTTGCTGTCGATGTGATCCATGTGGTGCATCATCAAGTCCACCGCCAGCTCACCGTTGCGCGCTTCGATGGCATCGATCAACTGAGTGTGCTCGTCGTAGGAGCAATGCGAGCGGTTGCCGCTTTCGTACTGGGCGATGATCAGCGAGGTCTGCGAGACCAGGCTGCGCTGGAAGCTGATCAGTGGGGCGTTCTTCGCCGCTTCGGCCAGTTTCAGGTGGAATTCGCCGGACAGACGGATACCGGCACCACGATCGCCACGGGAGAAGCTGTCGCGCTCGTCGTTGACCATCTGGCGCAGTTCGGCGATCTGCTCGGCGGTGGCGTGCTGCACGGCCAGTTCGGTGATCGCGCGCTCCACCAGACGGCGGGCCATGAACACCTGCCGCGCTTCTTCAACGCTCGGGCTGGCGACCACGGCGCCACGGTTCGGCCGCAACAGCACCACGCCTTCATGGGCCAGACGCGACAGCGCGCGGCGAATGATGGTGCGGCTGACCCCGAAGATTTCCCCCAGCGCTTCTTCGCTCAATTTTGTACCGGGCGCCAGACGCTGTTCGAGAATGGCCTCGAAGATATGCGCGTAGACAATATCGTCCTGGGTTCCGCTGCGGCCGGCTTTGCCTGCTCGCGGTTGTTTCTTGAGGGGTTGCAACTGTTCGTTCATGGGCACTCGAGTCGGGAGAACTGCGGCGAATAGACCGTGACTGTAATACGGCACAGTAGGTCGCTGGCAAGTATCGCGTAAAAAACAGCGCGATTGTACACAATGGATGGTGGCAACACGACTGTATGGCTGTTTGTGACCACGGCTGTATTGCAACGATCCGTTACGATTGAGTTTAGGCTTGATCGCAGAATCCGCCTTTGCGCACACCTGCTCTTATGTAGGAGCTGCCGAAGGCTGCGATCTTTTGATCTTGCTTCCAAACATCAAAATCAAAAGATCGCAGCCTTCGGCAGCTCCTACACAAGGTTCAGCGTAATTGCGGACATCTCCATCTGTATAAGGAACACCGCCGTCATGAACGACGCCACCTACACCCGCCTGCGCCCCCTCGCCGACACTTCGCCCTCAGCGATCGTTGCCGGGTTCATTGCAATGATGACCGGCTACACCAGTTCGCTGGTGCTGATGTTCCAGGCCGGGCAAGCGGCGGGCCTGAGCAGCGGACAGATTTCCTCGTGGATCTGGGCGATCTCGATCGGCATGGCGGTGTGTTCGATCGGCTTGTCGCTGCGCTATCGCACACCGATCACCATCGCCTGGTCGACCCCCGGTGCAGCCCTGCTGATCACCAGCCTGGGCGGCGTCAGCTACGGTGAGGCCATCGGCGCCTACATCACTTGCGCGGTGCTGGTGACCATTTGCGGCCTGACCGGCAGCTTCGAACGCTTGGTGAAAAAAATCCCGGCATCGCTGGCGGCGGCGTTGCTGGCGGGGATTCTGTTCAAGATCGGCAGCGAAATCTTCGTCGCCGCACAACACCGTACCGGGCTGGTGCTGGGGATGTTTTTCACCTATCTGCTGGTCAAGCGCCTGTCGCCGCGTTACGCGGTGCTCGCTGCATTGCTGATCGGCACCGCGCTGTCGGGCTTCATGGGGCTGCTGGATTTCAGCGGCTTTCATCTGGAAGTGGCGACGCCAGTCTGGACCACGCCGCACTTCTCGCTGGCCGCGACCATCAGCATCGGCATTCCGCTGTTCGTGGTGGCGATGACCTCGCAGAACATGCCCGGCATCGCCGTGCTGCGCGCCGACGGCTACAACGTCCCGGCCTCGCCACTGATCACCACCACTGGCATCGCCTCGCTGTTGCTGGCGCCGTTCGGTTCCCATGGCATCAACCTCGCTGCGATCAGCGCAGCCATCTGCACCGGGCCGCACGCCCATGAAGACCGCAACAAACGCTACACCGCCGCGGTCTGGTGCGGGATTTTCTACGGGATTGCCGGCGTATTCGGCGCTACGTTGGCGGCGCTGTTTGCCGCGCTGCCGAAAGAACTGGTGCTGTCGATTGCCGCGCTGGCGCTGTTCGGCTCGATCATCAATGGCCTGAGCATTGCCATGACCGAGGTGAAAGAGCGTGAGGCGGCGTTAATTACCTTTATGGTCACGGCGTCGGGGTTGACACTGTTTTCCATTGGTTCGGCGTTCTGGGGGATTGCCGCGGGGGTTTTGACGTTACTGATTTTGAATTGGCGTAAAGCTTAAAGCAAAAGATCGCAGCCTTCGGCAGCTCCTACAGGGAAACGCATATTCCCGTGTAGGAGCTGCCGAAGGCTGCGATCTTTTGATCTTCCCCAAAAAAAACGGCGACCCTCAGGTCGCCGTTTTTTTCAGTATCACTTGGCCGCGTTGATCGGCTTTTCCGGATACCAGACGTCCAGCAGCGGGCTGACGGTCATGCCGGTCAGTTCGCTACGGTTTTTCAGCCAGGCTTCAACGGCAGCGCGCTGCTCTTCGTTGACCGAGCCACGCTTCTGCAGGCACACCAGACCGAAGTCATCGCCGCCGACATAACCCAGACCGTTGGCTTCCATGGCTTCTTTGATGAATGCTTCGAGGAAAGCGTCAATGGCTTCTTCGGACAAGTCTTCTTTGAAGTCCAGGTTCAGTTCGAAACCCAGCTCTTGAAATTCATCAACGCACAGTTTTTTGCGCAGACGCTGGGAACGGTTAGTCGCCATTGGAACAATCCTCTTAAGTAATAACGGCCGGCACTTTACCAGTTTAAGCGGTCAATTGCCCGACTCTCTGGGCGCTATGGCCGACCGCCTGTAAAAAAAATAACGAAATGGCCGCCCCGGGCAAGGCACAAGCTGTTACACCTTGGGGCATAATGCCGACACTTTCATGACCACTGAGGGCTTTTTCATCCATGCCCTCGTTATTTTTCCCCTCTTTTGCAGGGTTTTATTTCATATGATCAAATCGTTGCGTCCTCTCTTTCTTGCCGGCCTTCTTCTGCCCCTGGCCCTGCCGGTTGCCGCTGCCACTATCAATACCGCCCTCACCCCCAACGTCGAAAAAGCCCTCAAGGCCAGCAAGCTGCAGCCGACTGCGCTGTCGCTGGTGATGATTCCGCTCGACGGCCCGGGCAATCCGACCGTGTACAACGCCGACGTCTCGGTCAACCCGGCCTCGACCATGAAACTGGTCACCACCTACGCCGCGCTGGAAATGCTCGGCCCCAACCATCAGTGGAAAACCGAGTTCTACACCGACGGCGATCTGAGCGGTGGCATTCTCAATGGCAACCTCTACCTCAAGGGTGGCGGCGATCCGAAACTGAACATGGAAAAACTCTGGCTGCTGATGCGCGATCTGCGCGCCAACGGCGTGACTCAGGTCACCGGCGACCTGATCCTCGACCGCGGCTTCTTCATCCAACCGCAACTGCCGGAATTCAACGACGACGGCAACGACGAGAACAAGCCGTTCCTGGTCAAACCGGACTCGCTGCTGGTCAACCTCAAGGCCCTGCGCTTCGTCGCGCGCAATGACGGTGGCCGGGTGCTGATCTCGGTGGAGCCGCCGATTGCCAGCGTGCGCATCGAAAACACGGTCAAGGCGCTCAACTCCAAGCAGTGCACCGGTGGCGTGCGCTACAACCCGGTGACCCAGCCTGATGGCAGCGTGACCGTGACTGTCGCCGGTCAGTTGGGCGATGGCTGCAGCTCGCAGACTTATCTGTCACTGCTCGACCATGCGACCTACACCGCTGGCGCCGTGCGCGCGATCTGGAAAGAACTGGGCGGCAGCATCCAGGGCAAGGATCGCCTCGCCGCGACCCCGAGCAGCGCCAAGCTGCTGGCCCGCGCCTACTCGCCGGATCTGGCGGAAATCATCCGCGACATCAACAAATACAGTAACAACACCATGGCCCAGCAGCTGTTTCTGAGCCTCGGTCAGAAGTACCGCAACGAAGCCGACGGTGACGACGCCAAGGCCGCACAACGCGTAGTCCGCCAGTGGCTGGCGAAGAAAGGCATCACCGCGCCGCACCTGGTGATGGAAAACGGCTCCGGGCTGTCGCGCGCCGAACGCGTCAGCGCCCGCGAGATGGCCAACATGCTGCAAGCCGCTTGGCACAGCCCATACGCTGCCGAGTACATCAGCTCGCTGCCGATTGCCGGCACCGACGGCACCATGCGCAAACGCCTGAAGACCACCGCGATGCGCGGCGAGGCCCACGTCAAGACCGGCACCCTGAACACCGTGCGCGCCATCGCCGGCTTCAGCCGCGACGTCAACGGCAACACCTGGGCGGTGGTAGCGATCCTCAACGACAAAGCCCCGTTCGGCGCGTCGTCGGTGCTGGATCAGGTGCTGCTGGATCTGTACAAGCAGCCACGTTTGCCGCAGACCGCTTCGGCGCTGTAAACCACCGTCGAACCTGTGGAAGCAACTCTCTGTGGCGAGGGAGCTTGCTCCCGCTGGGCTGCGCAGCGGCCCCAATGATTTTGTGAGCGCTACGCACTCAAGCGGGAGCAAGCTCCCTCGCCACAAAACAGGGTTCCACAGGGGATTGGTGTAACGGCTCAGCTCATCTGCTCGACCCGATCGCGCCCGCCCTGCTTCGCCGCATACACCCCCGAATCCGCGCGCAGCAACAGCGCATCCGCGCCCTCCCCCGGGCGCCAGCTGGCGATGCCGAAACTGGCCGTCACCACCCCGACCACATCCACCGGCGCGCTGCGCAGGCCTTGCCACAACTCCACCGCCAGCATGTACGCGTGCTCGCCGTCGATGTCCGGGCACAGCACCATGAATTCCTCGCCACCGAGACGACAGAACACATCGGTCCGCCGCAAGCGATGGCCGATGCGCTCGCACACCGCCTGCAGCACCCGATCGCCGACGGCATGGCCGTACTGGTCGTTGATGCGTTTGAAGTGGTCGATGTCGAGCATGATCACCGACAGCTCACCGCCGCCGCGCTCGACCCGGGCCATTTCGGTGGTCAAGCGTTCCTGGAAGTAGCGGCGGTTGTGGATGCCGGTCAGCGAGTCGGTGACCGACAGCGCCCGCAGTTCCTCCTCCACCCGTTTCAAGTCGGAAATGTCCGAGATGTAGCCGTGCCACAGCACGCCGCCGCCCGGCAGTTCCTCCGGCGTCGCCTCGCCGCGCACCCAGCGCAGGCCACGCTCGGGCAACTGCACGCGGTATTCCTCGCGCCATGGGCTGAGGCTGTCCGCCGAAGCGCGGATCGAGCTGCGCACTCGCGAGACGTCTTGTGGATGGATGCGGGTGAAAATCGCCTCGGCATTGAGCAGCAGCACGTCGGGCTCCAGCTCGTAGATCTCGCGGATGCCGTCGCTGGCATAAATCACGCTGAAGCGCCCGTCGAATTCCATCTTGAACTGGTAGATGCCGCCGGGCACATGGGCGCTGAGTTTCTTCAGCAATACATCGCGCGCCGCCAGTGCTTCGTGCACGCGCTTGCGCTCGGTGATGTCGATGCAGATCGCCAGATGCCCGACCCACAAACCCTGCTCATCCAGTACCGGGGTGGCGAGCATGTTCACCGGCAGATGACTGCCGTCGCTGCGCACCAGCGTCCATTCGCGCGCCTCGTGACCGCCCACTTCACCGCCCTCGACCAACATCGCATGGCAGGTCGGAATGCTCTTGCCGTAACGCACACTCAACTCCGCCGAACGCGCGGTCAGTTCTCGCGGCAGATGCAGGTTTTCCAGGGTCATGTGGCCGACCACATCAGCGCTGCTGTAGCCGAGCATCTGTTCGGCGCCAGGGTTGAAGGTGTTGATCACCCCGCGCAGGTCGGTGGCGATGATTGCCACCTGGGTTGCGGCATTCAGCACGCCACGCAACTGACCGTGGGTGCCGCGCAACTCCTGCTCGCGGGCGTGCAGTTCCTGGGTGCGCAGTTCGACCATGCGCAAGGCGCGCTGGCGTTGACTGACCAGCACATACAGCAACGCGCTGAGCAACAGGCTCAGCAGCGCGCCCAGCACCACCAGGCTGCTGATGGAAGAATGGTTGGCCTGTAAAAATGCCTCGCTGGGCTGAATGTCCACTTGATAATCATGGTCGGCCATGCGAACCAAACGTGTGGCGGACAGGTCGCTGGCCCCGGCCTTATTGGCGGACTCGTAGAGCACTTCATGCTGATCGTCGGTGGACAGGTCGAGAATACGCACCGTGAGGAAATCCTGGGTTTCCTCCGGCAGTCCGTCGGCCAGCAACTGCTGCATGCTGATCACCGCCATCACGTACCCTTGCGCAGAACCTTTCGCCGCGCCCTCCTCAGTGACCGGCGCCAGCAGCAAGACGCCCCGGGCATAGGCCGGATCAATCCCCACCAGATGCAACGGCTGCGACACCACCATGTGCCCGGTGCGGTCGGCGCGCTCCAGCGTCGCCCGGCGCAGCGGTTGCGCCAGCAGGTCATAGCCCAGCGGGGTGGGCAAGCGGCTCTGGCTCTGGGTGTAGATCACCGGAACGTATTCGGGACGATCACCGGCGGTCTGCAACTGGCCGTCAGCATTCAGCTCGCGAAAGGTGAAGGTGCTGAACCCTTCGCTACGCACCGCTTGTTCGATCGCCGGACGCTCGGCACGGCTGACCCGCGGCGCATAGGAATAGGCCTGGGTGCGTAATAGAAGCGGTTTGGCATAGCCGTCGAATTCGCTGCGCGACACCGAATCGGAGTTGGCGAAGAAACGGCGCAGACCATCGAGACGCTGTTCCTGATCCTGGAAACGTTCTTCGATGCGGCTGTAACGCTCATTGGCCAGCAATTGGAAGCGTTGGCGCAGTTGATGGTGAAACTGATTGAGGGAGGCCCAGGCGAGCAGCCCCGTGAGAATCCCGCCGGCGAGCAATACCAGTATCGCGACCAGCCAGGCCGAGACGTCTTCACTGATAAAACCCAGAATCTTTGGGCGCACGGGGTGCAACGACATAGGGGCAACTCACGACGCCATTGTTTCGGGGGAAAACCCCATTGGCCATGCGTTGAGTTATAGCTATTAGCCATTAATTTGGCTAGCGCTGATCGGATCCAAGAGCCTTTAAAAATCAAGGCTCTGTGGATCCAACCACGGCAAATGTCAACGCGCCGTGATTTTCCAGGCGCGGTGAATCTTGGTATTGCGGGCGAAATCCGGATCAATGGTCTGCGCGCTGATTTCCTCGACCGCGTAACGCTCGGCGAGGTTCTCCTCCAACTGGAACTTTCGGAAGTTGTTGGAGAAGTACAGCACGCCACCCGGGGCCAGGCGCGCCATGGCCAGGTCGATCAACTGCACCTGGTCACGCTGCACGTCAAAGATGCCTTCCATGCGCTTGGAGTTGGAGAAGGTCGGCGGGTCGATGAAGATCAGGTCGTATTCGTCCCGGCAACTCTCCAGCCACGCCATCACGTCGCCCTGCTCCAGACGGTTCTTGTCGGAGAAGCCGTTCAGCGACAGGTTGCGCCGCGCCCAGTCCAGATACGTCTTCGACAAGTCGACGCTGGTGGTGCTGCGCGCACCGCCCTTGGCCGCGTGCACACTGGCGGTCGCGGTGTAGCAGAACAGATTGAGGAAGCGCTTGCCGGCCGCCTCTTTCTGAATGCGCATGCGCATTGGCCGGTGATCGAGGAACAGCCCGGTGTCGAGGTAGTCAGTGAGGTTCACCAGCAGCTTGACGCCGCCTTCGCTGACCTCATTGAACTTGCCTTGCGCCGCCTGACGCTCGTATTGCTTGGTGCCGCTCTGGCGCTCGCGGCGTTTGACCACCACGCGGCTCTTGTCGACGTTCAGCGCCTGCGGGATCGCGGCCAGGGCGTCGAACATGCGTGCCGAGGCCTTTTCCGGATCGATCGACTTCGGCGCGGCGTATTCCTGCACGTGCACCCAGTCGTGATACAGGTCGATGGCCATGGCGTATTCCGGCATGTCGGCATCGTAGACGCGGTAGCAGTCGATGCCTTCGCGCTTGACCCACTTGCTCATCGCCTTGAGGTTTTTCTGCAGGCGGTTGGCAAACATCTGCCCGCCTTCGCTCAGGCGCGGCTGCTCGACCACCGGCGCCGGGGCTGGCGTCGGTTTGATCGGGTTGCCGTTCTTGTTGAACTTGCGCTCTTGCGGCTCGTTCGGGGTTTGATCGTAAGCAGCTTGCTCACGCTCGGCCTGACGCTGTTCCGGGGTCCGCCGCTCGCCGGTGACGAACTGATCCGGCAGCACTTTGATCAACAGCAGTTTGCACGGCAACGCGCCGTTCCAGAACGAATACTGTTTGTGGCTGCGAATGCCCATGCGCTTGCCCAGATCCGGCGCGCCGGTGAACACCGCCGCTTCCCAGTTCAGGCAGGCCTGACGCAGGCGCTCGCCAAGGTTCTGATAGAGGTAAAGCAGGCTGGCTTCGTCGCCCAGACGCTCGCCGTACGGCGGGTTGCAGATCACCAGACCTTTCTGGTTCTGGTCCGGACGCGGCTCGAAGGTCGCGACTTCGCCCTGATAGATCTTGATCCACTCGCTCAGACCGGCACGCTCGACGTTGTTGCGACCCGGTTGAATCAGGCGCGGGTCGGCTTCGTAACCGCGAATCCACAGCGGCGGCTTGGCCAGACCGGCAGCGGCACGCTCGACGGCTTCTTCATGGAGTTTTTTCCACAGCGCCGGAACGTGCCCCAGCCAGGCGGTGAAGCCCCACTGCTCGCGACGCAGGTTCGGCGCCATGTCGGCGGCGATCATCCCCGCTTCGACGAGGAACGTACCGACACCGCACATCGGGTCAGCCAGCGCGCCGCCTTCGGCCGCAATGCGCGGCCAGCCGGAACGGATCAGGATCGCTGCCGCGAGGTTTTCCTTCAGCGGCGCCGCGCCCTGCTGCAGGCGGTAGCCACGCTGGTGCAGGCTGTGACCGGACAGGTCGAGGGACAAAATAGCTTCGCCGCGATCCAGACGCAGGTGAATGCGCAGGTCCGGGTTGAGCTTGTCGATCGACGGACGGTCGCCTTGCGGGGTACGCAGTTTGTCGACGATGGCGTCTTTGACTTTCAGCGCGCCGAAGTGGGTGTTGTCGATGCCCGAGCCGTGGCCGCTGAATTCGACGGCCAGAGTGCCGTCGGCGAGCATGTGATCCTGCCACTCGACGTCAAGCACGCCGTGGTACAGGTCTTCAGCGTCTTTCATCGGGAAGCGCTTGAGCACCAAAAGTACCCGGTTGGCCAGACGCGACCACAGGCACAGGCGATAGGCGGTTTCCATGGTCGCCATGCCACGCACGGCGGAGGTGTGCTCGCGGGCCTCTTCAAGGCCAAGCCCGACGGCCTCCTCGATGAGCAGGCCTTCAAGGCCTTTGGGGCAAGTGAGGAAGAGTTCGAAACGATCGGACATGGTATTTCCAGAGCCTTTGGCTAGTGAACCGGCAACGCATTGCCGGTCCGGTTTTCAATCAGGCGCTTTTCCACAAGAACGCCCGCGTGGCACGAAGGTGTGCCGTTCCATCCCCGCTGCTCGGGTTAAAAGAGCTTAGATGCCGGGACAGATAAAAAAGTTGATGAAACAAAAAGTCTTAAAGCGACCCTTCGTCGCATATTACCCAAGCGCAAACGTGGGTCATTCTCACTAAAGGATTAACCCCATCATCCAGCGCGGGGCCGATCATACCGGGGTTTGCTGCAGAAACCTTCATGAAACCCGTCGTTACTTATGGCTGTAGCACTACTTTCGTTACGTCCTTATGACAAAACGATCATTCCCTCGCTGTGACTCATTGGTTAGAACTGACCACAGGTTGACGTCGCAACGGCGTCAACACCTTGGCTCGCCACGCCGGCAGCGAGCCGCCCAACGGCAGAGTTTTTCTGCCAGACCTCGATTGAGGTCAACGCGACGAAAACAGTCAACAAGTGAGGGAAACACCCTATGAGAAGACTTAAGCGTGATCCGTTGGAAAGAGCATTTTTGCGCGGATATCAATATGGCGTTGGTGGCAAATCCCGCGAGCTTTGCCCATTTACTCTACCGTCGGTACGTCAAGCCTGGATCAACGGCTGGCGAGAAGGACGCGGCGACAACTGGGACGGTATGACCGGCACTGCGGGGATCCACAGACTCAACGAACTTCACGCCGTCGGCTGACACAGGGCACTTATTGCAACACGACAATCTGAATTTCTAGCGACTTACCATGCACGTCCTTCCCGGACGGCGGGCTACGGCCCAGGGGCTCCTTCGAGGAGCCCTTTTTTATGCTTGCCTGAAATGACACACATCTCATGTAGGAGCTGCCGCAGGCTGCGATCTTTTGATCTTGCTTTTGATATTAAAAAACAACATCAAAAGATCGCAGCCTTCGGCATCTCCTACATTGACCGGGTCAGCCTGGGTTATTTGCGCAGCGCGGCAATCGCGTCGACCGATTCACGAATCAAGGCCGGGCCTTTGTAGATGAAACCCGAGTAAATCTGCACCAGACTCGCACCCGCCATGATTTTCTCGGCCGCATGCTTGCCTTCAGTGATGCCACCCGCTGCAATGATCGGCAACCGACCACCCAGCTCCTCAGCCAACACCTTCACGGTATGGGTGCTCTTGTCACGCACCGGGGCGCCGGACAGACCGCCCGCTTCGTCACCGTGCTCCATGCCTTCGACGCCGACGCGACTCAGGGTGGTGTTGGTGGCGATCACTGCGTCCATCCCGGTTTCGATCAATGCCTGAGCCACTTGCGCGGTCTCTTCGTCGGTCATGTCCGGAGCGATCTTGATCGCCAGCGGTACATGTTTGCCGTGACGCAGGGCCAGTTCGGCGCGGCGCGTGGCCAGGTCCGCCAGCAACTGCTTGAGCGAATCACCGAACTGCAGGCTGCGCAGGCCCGGGGTGTTCGGCGAGCTGACGTTGACCGTGACATAGCTGGCGTGGGCATACACCTTGTCCAGGCAAATCAGGTAGTCATCCACGGCGCGCTCGACCGGGGTGTCGAAGTTCTTGCCGATGTTGATCCCCAGCACGCCCTTGTATTTGGCTGCAGCGACCCGCGCCAGCAGGTTATCCACACCGAGGTTGTTGAAGCCCATGCGATTGATGATCGCCTCGGCCTCCGGCAGGCGGAAGATCCGTGGTTTCGGGTTGCCCGGCTGCGGACGCGGGGTCACGGTGCCGATTTCGACAAAACCGAAACCCAGTTGCGATAAACCGTCGATAGCCGCGCCGTTCTTGTCCAGACCGGCCGCCAGACCCACCGGGTTCGGGAAATCCAGGCCCATGACCGTCACCGGCAGGTTCGCCGGCTTCTTGCACAGCAAGCCGTTGAGGCCCAAACGCCCACCCGCGCCGATCAGATCCAGCGACAGATCGTGGGAGGTTTCCGGGGATAGTTTGAACAACAGCTGACGGGCCAGGGTGTACATGGGCGGCGATGACTCGGGCGGCGAAAAGAGGCGGCGATTATAGCCGGGCATCGCTCCCCGGCGCGAGGCGCACAGGCAAATCAGCCTGACTGGCATATGCCTTGCACTTTCAGGGTTATCAGCCCCCAGGCCAATGACGGCGTGCGGGCACGGACAATGGCGTCGTTCGCAGGTTTTGCCTGAGCAAAACCTGGGACGGCGTTTTTTTTGAGGGTGGCTTTATATGAGTGATTCGTCCGTCGGGCCACTGGCCTGGGTCAACGGCAGTGATGCCCCGGAAAAAAGCGTGATCAATCTCGGTTTCATGGCCTTGAGCGACTGCGCCTCGGTGGTCGTGGCCGCCACGCAAGGCTTTGCCCAGCCCTACGGCCTGACGATCAACCTCAAGCGTCAGGCGTCCTGGGCGACGTTGCGCGACAAACTGGTCAGCGGTGAACTGGATGTCACCCACAGCCTGTACGGGCTGATTTACGCGGTGCACCTGGGCATCGGCGGCGTGGCGCCGAGTGACAT
The DNA here is from genome assembly GCF_949768395.1 of Pseudomonas sp. IT-P260. NCBI lineage: Bacteria > Pseudomonadati > Pseudomonadota > Gammaproteobacteria > Pseudomonadales > Pseudomonadaceae > Pseudomonas > Pseudomonas sp. IT-P260. Next base: position 43,133 of record NZ_CATKPO010000001.1, on the reverse strand, counting down.
GGCGGTGCTGATGGGGCTGAACCAGAATGGCCAGAGCCTCAACCTGTCCCACGGTTTGCAGCAACTGGGCGTGACCAGTCCTGAAGCGCTGGATCGGCAGGCGCACCAAACCCGCGCAAAACTGACCTTCGCCCAGACCTTCCCCACCGGCACCCATGCGATGTGGCTGTATTACTGGCTGGCGAGTCAGGGCATTCATCCGTTGCAGGACGTCGACAGCGTGGTGGTGCCGCCGCCGCAAATGGTCGCACACCTGCAAGCCGGGCGCATCGATGGTTTCTGCGTCGGTGAGCCGTGGGCGGCGGCCGCCGTGCAGCAGGATCTGGGGTTCACCCTGGCGACCAGCCAGAGCATCTGGCCCGATCATCCGGAGAAAGTCCTCGGCTGCACCCGCGCGTTCGTCGAGCAATACCCCAACAGCGCCCGGGCGCTGGTAATGGCAATTCTCGAGGCCAGCCGCTTCATTGAACAAAGCGCGGAAAACCGCCGCAGCACCGCGCAATTGCTGAGCGCCCCGGAATATCTCGACGCCCCGCTGTCCTGCATCGAACCGCGTTTTCTCGGTGATTACGCCGATGGCCTCGGCAATCGCTGGCAGGACCCGCACGCCTTGCGTTTTCACAGCAACGGCGAGGTGAATCTGCCGTACCTGTCCGACGGCATGTGGTTCATGACCCAATTCCGTCGCTGGGGCCTGTTGCGCGAGGATCCCGACTACCTCGCCGTTGCGCGTCAGGTTCAGCAACTGGACATCTACCGCGAAGCCGCCACCGCCGTCGGTGTCGCCGCGTGGGGCAAGGAAATGCGCAGCAGCCAGTTGCTCGATGGCAAAGTCTGGGACGGCAGCGATCCGGCCGCTTACGCCCGCAGTTTCAAGCTGCACGCCCTGAGCGACGCCGCTCCTCTGCTCGCCCGCCGCTGACAGGAGACCGCCAACATGCTGCGCATTCTGCTGATCAACGACACCGCGAAAAAAGTCGGGCGCCTGAAAGCCGCGCTGACCGAGGCGGGTTTCGAGGTCATCGATGAGTCCGGCCTGACCATCGACCTGCCGGCCCGCGTCGAAACGGTGCGCCCGGACGTGATCCTGATCGATACCGAGTCACCGGGCCGCGATGTGATGGAGCAAGTGGTGCTGGTCAGCCGCGACCAGCCCCGGCCGATCGTGATGTTCACCGACGAACACGACCCGGGGGTGATGCGTCAGGCGATCAAGTCCGGGGTCAGCGCCTACATCGTCGAAGGCATCCACGCCCAGCGCCTGCAGCCGATTCTCGATGTGGCCATGGCCCGCTTCGAAAGCGATCAGGCCTTGCGCGCGCAACTGCTGGCCCGCGACCAGCAACTGGCCGAGCGCAAACGCATCGAGCTGGCCAAAGGGCTGCTGATGAAAATGAAGGACTGCAACGAAGAAGAGGCTTACACCCTGATGCGCCGCCAGGCCATGAGTCGCCAGCAGAAGCTGATTCAGGTGGCGGAGCAGATCATTGCCATGAGTGAGTTGCTCGGCTGATTGAAGGCTGCGATCTTTTGATCCTTGGCACAAATCTGGCTAAGCATTCAGCACAGGTAACCAACGGCGGTTGCCCACCCACGACAAAGACGTCGCTCACCCGTTCGCCCCACCGGCGTATCAGGTAGCGGCGTTTTTGCGTTTTGGCCCCACAGCTCGGGGCCGGTGGTGCGGCCGTGGCGGCGCTCCACCTGCTGTGACTCCTTTCGAGACTCTTTTCAGCTGAGGTGCGCGATGAATTCAAGCTTCTGGAAATCCGGCCACACCCCGACCCTGTTCGCAGCCTTTCTGTATTTCGACCTGAGTTTCATGGTCTGGTACCTGCTCGGCCCGTTGGCGGTGCAGATCGCCGCCGACCTGCACCTGACTACGCAACAACGTGGTCTGGTGGTGGCGACGCCGATTCTGGCGGGTGCGGTGCTGCGCTTTGTGATGGGCATGCTGGCCGATCGTCTGTCGCCGAAGACCGCCGGGCTGATCGGCCAGGTGATCGTGATCTGCGCGCTGTTCGGTGCGTGGAAACTCGGTATCCACAGTTATGAACAGGCGCTGCTGCTGGGGCTGTTCCTCGGCATGGCCGGCGCCTCGTTTGCTGTGGCCCTGCCGCTGGCCTCGCAATGGTATCCGCCACAACATCAAGGCAAGGCGATGGGCATCGCTGGCGCCGGTAACTCCGGCACCGTGTTCGCCGCGCTGATCGCCCCGGTGCTGGCCGCGTCGTTCGGCTGGAGCAACGTGTTCGGTTTCGCCCTGATTCCGTTGATCCTGACGCTGGTGCTGTTCGCCTGGCTGGCCAAAAACGCGCCGCAGCGGCCCAAGGCCAAAGCCATGGCCGACTACTTCAAGGCCCTCGGCGACCGCGACAGTTGGTGGTTCATGTTTTTCTACAGCGTGACCTTCGGCGGCTTCATCGGCCTGGCCAGCGCCCTGCCCGGCTACTTTAACGATCAGTACGGTCTGAGCCCGGTAACCGCCGGTTACTACACCGCTGCCTGTGTATTCGGTGGCAGCCTGATGCGCCCGCTGGGTGGTGCGCTGGCGGATCGTTTCGGCGGCATCCGCACCTTGCTGGCGATGTACACCGTGGCGGCGATCTGCATCGCCGCCGTCGGTTTCAACCTGCCCAGTTCCTACGCCGCCCTGGCGCTGTTCGTCTGCACCATGCTCGGGCTCGGCGCCGGCAATGGCGCGGTGTTCCAGTTGGTGCCGCAACGCTTCCGTCTGGAGATCGGCGTGATGACCGGACTGATCGGCATGGCCGGTGGCATTGGCGGCTTTGCCCTGGCGGCCGGCATGGGCGCGATCAAGCAAAGCACCGGCAGCTATCAACTGGCGCTGTGGTTGTTCGCCAGCCTCGGCGTGCTGGCGTGGTTCGGCCTGCACGGGGTCAAGCGGCGCTGGAGAACCACCTGGGGTTCGGCGGCGGTCACTGCTGCACGCGTGTGAGGCGGCAATGCCCCTGCAACTGAGCTTTGCCCAGGCCAGCGCCACCGGCCCGCGCGCGGAAAACCAGGACGCCCTGCGCCTGGTGACACCCGCCCCGGCGCTGGCCGCGAGCAAAGGCTATCTGGTCGCCATTGCCGATGGGGTCAGCCAGTGCGCCGACGGCGGCCTGGCCGCACGCTCGACCCTGCAAGCACTGGCGCTGGACTACTACGCCACGCCGCAAACCTGGAGCGTGGCACAGGCACTGGATCGCCTGCTGCTCGCACAAAACCGCTGGTTACAGGCCAACGGCGGCGGACAGCCACTGCTCACCACCGTCAGTGCGCTCATCCTGCGCGGCCAGCGTTTCACCCTGGCCCACGTCGGCGATTGCCGGGTCTATCGCTGGCACGCCGACGCTTTGCAGCGGATTTCGCAGGACCATGTCTGGGAGCAGCCGGGCATGCAGCACGTACTCAAGCGTGCGCTGGGGCTGGATCAGCATCTGGTGCTGGATTTTCTCGACGGCGAGTTGCGCGAGGGTGAATGTTTCGTGCTGCTCAGCGACGGCGTGTGGTCGACTGTGGGCGATACCGCCATTGCAGCGATCCTGCGCGATCAACCGGATCTCGACAGCGCCGCACACACGCTGGTCAACGCCGCGCATCTGGCCGGCAGCCAGGACAACGCCAGTGCACTGCTGGTGCGGGTCGATGCGCTCGGTGAGGCGAGCATCGGTGATGCGCTGATTCACCTACAGCAATGGCCACTGCCGCCAGCGTTGAAAACCGCGCAGATGTTCGAAAGCTGGCAGGTGCAAGGCGTTGTCGCTCAGAGCCAGCAATCGCTGCTGTATCGCGTGCTGGACGGGCAAGGTCGGAGCTGGTTGTTGAAAACCCTGCCGCCACGGCTGGCCGATGATCCTCAGGCCGGGCAGGCCTTGTTGTCGGAAGAATGGTTCCTCAGGCGTGTCGCCGGGCGGCATTTCCCTGAAGTCCACAGCGGTACTCAGCGTCAGCATTTGTACTATGTGATGCGCGAATATTCCGGGATGACCCTGGCGCGGCTGTTTCAACACAGCAGCCCGTTACCGTTGGTGCAGTGGCAGGACATTGCCGAGCGTCTGCTGCGAGCGGTGGGTCTGCTGCATCGGCGGCAGATTCTGCACCGCGACATCAAACCGGAGAATCTGCACCTGGGCGACGATGGCGAGTTGCGCCTGCTGGATTTCGGTCTGGCGTATTGCCCCGGCCTGTCCGAAGACGCACCGTCAACGCTGCCGGGAACCCCGAGTTATATCGCCCCGGAAGCGTTTCGCGGCGAGCCACCGAGTGCGCAACAGGATCTGTACGCGGTGGGCGTGACCTTGTATTTCCTGCTCACGGGGCATTTTCCCTATGGCGAGATCGAAGCCTTTCAACGGCCGCGCTTCGGTGTGCCGGTGAGTGCCGGTCGCTACCGCCCGGACGTGCCGGAATGGCTTGCGCAGAGTCTGGAGCGAGGCGTGGCTGTCGATCCGCAACAGCGCTTTGAAACGGCTGAAGAATGGTTGCTGGTGCTGGAACAAGGCGAGCGACGCAGTTTGAGTGTGCGGCCCAGACCTTTATTGGAGCGCGAGCCGTTGAAGGTCTGGCGGACGGTGGCGTTGTTGGCGCTGTTGGGAAATCTGGTGTTGCTGGTGGTGTTGTTTCACCGCTGATACCGCGTCGCGTCATTCGCGAGCAGGCTCGCTCCCACAGGGGTTTTGTGAACGACACCGATCCACTGTGGGAGCGAGCCTGTTCGCGAAGAGGCCAGCCCAATCACAACAATTCTGTCTGCCTGAATGCCCCGCAAACGAGCAACCCGCGTCGATTCGGTGCAAAAAATCCCCGTCTATAACCGCTTCCGCCTAATAAACACGCCATCCTGCCACTTGGCACAACCACTGCATTACCCGTTTCACCATACATAAAGCCCAACCTTCAACGACGAAGGTTGCGCTTCCCGAGAGAACGGGACCAGGACAAAGGCGTCCTCGCTAGGCAACTAGCGGGACGCCTTTTTTGTTTGCGCAACTTTTGTCGAGCACGGCCTGACTGCCCACAAGAGGCCAGCCACCGCTCCCCGGAGAACCTGATGAAAAAACTCAAACTGGTGATGATCGGCAATGGCATGGCCGGGGTTCGCACCCTGGAAGAACTGCTCAAGCTGAGCAACGAGCTGTACGACATCACGGTCTTCGGTGCCGAACCGCACACCAACTACAACCGCATCCTGCTGTCGCCGGTGCTGGCCGGTGAGCAGACCTTCGAAGAGATCGTCCTCAACGACCTCGACTGGTACCTGGAAAACCACATCAAGTTGCTGCTCAACCGCAAGGTGGTGCAGATCGACCGGGTCAAACGCCGGGTGATTGCCGAAGACGGCACCGAGGCCGAATATGATCGCCTGCTGATCGCCACTGGTTCGACACCGTTCATCCTGCCGATCCCCGGCAATGACTTGCAGGGTGTGATCGGTTACCGCGACATCGCCGACACCCAGGCGATGATCGACACCGCCAGAACCCACAAGCACGCGGTGGTCATCGGCGGCGGCCTGCTCGGCCTCGAAGCCGCCAATGGCCTGATGCTGCGCGGCATGCACGTCACCGTGGTGCACATCGGCGAATGGCTGCTGGAGCGGCAACTGGACAAGACCAGCGGGCAACTGCTGCAAAGCGCCCTCGAAGCCCGTGGCCTGCACTTTCGTCTGTGCGAGCAGACCCAGGCCCTGCACGACGCGGGCAATGGCCGGGTCGGCTCGGTGCAGTTCAAGAACGGCGAGATCATCCCTGCCGATCTGGTGGTGATGGCTGCCGGCATCCGGCCCAACACCGAACTGGCGGAGCGCGCCGGCATCCCGTGCAATCGCGGGATTCTGGTCAACGACACCCTGCAAACCTACGATCCGCGCATCTATGCCATTGGCGAGTGCGCCAGCCATCGCGGCATCGCGTATGGCCTGGTGGCGCCGCTGTTCGAACAGGCCAAGGTGTGCGCCAACCACCTCGCGCAACTGGGTTTCGCCCGGTATCAGGGTTCGGTCACCTCGACCAAATTGAAAGTCACCGGCATCGACCTGTTTTCCGCCGGCGATTTCATGGGCGGCGAAGGCACCGAAACCATCACCCTCTCCGACCCGATCGGCGGCGTGTACAAAAAACTGGTGATCAAGGATGACGTGCTGGTCGGCGCCTGTCTGTACGGCGATACGGCAGATGGCGGTTGGTATTTCCGACAGATTCGTGAGAATCACGCCATCGGCGAGATCCGCGATCACCTGATGTTCGGTGAAAATTCTATCGGCGACGTAGGACATCAGGGCCAGGACAAAGCCATGGCCATGGCCGACACCGCCGAAGTCTGCGGCTGCAACGGCGTGTGCAAGGGCACCATCGTCAAGGCGATTCAGGAACACGGCCTGTTCAGCGTCGATGAAGTCAAGAAGCACACCAAAGCTGCAAGCTCGTGCGGCTCCTGCGCCGGGCTGGTCGAGCAAATCCTGATCAACACCGTCGGTGGCGCGGCGGACGTCAAACCGAAAAGCGAAAAAGCCATCTGCGGTTGCAGCGACCTCAACCACGGGCAGATCCGCCAGGCGATCCGCGAACAGCATCTGCTGACCATCGCCGGCACCATGAGCTACCTCAACTGGCGCACCCCGAATGGCTGCGCCACCTGCCGTCCGGCGCTGAACTACTACCTGATTTCCACCTGGCCCGGCGAAGCCAAGGACGATCCGCAATCGCGCCTGATCAACGAACGTGCCCACGCCAACATTCAGAAGGACGGCACCTATTCCGTGGTGCCACGGATGTGGGGCGGCGTGACCAACCCCTCGGAATTGCGGCGCATCGCCGACGTGGCCGACAAGTACAACGTACCCATGGTCAAGGTCACCGGCGGTCAGCGCATTGACCTGCTGGGGATCAAGAAACAGGACTTGCCGGGCGTCTGGAAAGACCTCGACATGCCCTCCGGCCACGCCTACGGCAAATCCATCCGCACCGTGAAAACCTGTGTCGGCAGCGAGTTCTGCCGTTTCGGCACGCAGAATTCGACGCAGTTGGGCATTGAGCTTGAGCACGACCTGTTCAACATGTGGTCACCGCACAAAGTGAAACTCGCGGTCTCCGGATGCCCACGCAACTGCTCGGAAGCGGGGATCAAGGACGTAGGAATCATCGGTGTCGACTCCGGTTGGGAGATGTACATCGGCGGCAACGGCGGGATCAAGACCGAAGTCGCCGAGTTCTTCGTCAAGCTGAAAACCGCCGAGGAAGTCCGCGAGTACAACGGCGCGTTTCTGCAGCTGTACCGCGAAGAAGCCTTCTACCTCGAACGCACCGTGCACTACCTGCAACGGGTCGGCATGGAGCACATCAAGAAAGCCGTGCTGGAAGACCCCGAGCGCCGCAAGGCCCTGAATGAGCGCCTGCAATTCTCCCTGTCGTTCGAACAAGACCCGTGGAAAGAGCGCCTCGCGCAGCCGCAACTGAAGAAAGAATTCGACGTGATCCCTGTGAAAAACCTGGAGGTACCGGCATGAACTGGCTCGATATCTGTGCCCTGGAAGAGATCAATGCCCTCGGTTCGCGGATCATTGCCGGGCCGAAAGGCGACATCGCGATTTTTCGGACGAGCGATGACGAAGTTTTCGCCCTCGACGACCGCTGCCCGCACAAGGGCGGGCCGCTGTCACAAGGTTTGATCTACGGCAGACGCGTGGCCTGCCCGCTGCACAACTGGCAAATCGACCTGCAAACCGGCGAGGCCCAGGCGCCGGACATCGGCTGCGCGCACCATCATCCGGCCCGGGTCGAAAACGGCCGCGTACAATTGGCACTGCGGGAAGCGGTTTGATGAACCGCCAGACGACCGCCTCGACCTGCTGCTACTGCGGCGTCGGCTGCGGCGTGCTGATCGAGCATGACGGCGAGCGCATTCTCGGCGTCAGCGGCGATCCGGCACATCCGGCCAACTTCGGCAAACTGTGCAGCAAAGGCTCGACCCTGCACTTGACCGGCGATCCGGCCGCCCGGGCGCTGTATCCGGAGCTGCGTCTGGGCAAAGGCCTGGCGCGCAGCCGTTGTGACTGGGACACGGCGCTGGATCACGCGACCCAGGTCTTTGCCCAAACCATCGCCGAACACGGCCCGGACAGCGTGGCGTTTTACATTTCCGGGCAGTTACTGACCGAAGACTATTACGCCTTCAACAAATTGGCACGAGCACTGGTCGGCACCAACAACATCGACAGCAATTCCCGGCTGTGCATGTCGTCGGCGGTGGTCGGTTACAAGCGCAGCCTCGGCGCCGATGCGCCGCCGTGCAGCTATGAAGATCTGGAGCTGAGCGATTGCGTGATGATCGCCGGCAGTAACATGGCCTACGCCCATCCAGTCCTTTTCCGACGCCTGGAAGAGGCAAAATCGCGCCGGCCGCAGATGAAGGTCATCGTCATCGATCCCCGGCGCACCGACACCTGTGAGTTGGCCGACTTGCATCTGGCGATTCTGCCCGGCACCGATGTCGCACTGTTCCATGGGATTTTGCATCTGCTGCTGTGGGAAGACTGGATCGACCGCGACTTCATCCAGGCGCACACCGACGGTTTGCCTGAGCTGAAAAATCTGGTGCGCGATTACACCCCGCAAATGGTTGCGCAACTGTGCGGGATCAGTGTCGAGCAATTGCAGCAGTGTGCGGAATGGGTGGGCACCGCGCCAAGCTTCCTGTCGCTCTGGTGCATGGGCCTGAATCAGTCCACCGCTGGCAGCGCAAAAAACAGCGCGCTGATCAATCTGCACCTGGCCACCGGGCAAATCGGCCGTCCGGGTGCAGGACCTTTCTCTTTGACCGGTCAGCCAAATGCCATGGGCGGGCGGGAAACCGGCAGCCTGTCGAATTTGCTGCCCGGTCATCGTGAAGCGGCCAATCCTAAGCATCGCGACGAAGTGGCAGCCTGTTGGGGTGTCGATCAACTGCCACAAACCAGCGGCCTCAGCGCCATCGAGCTGTTCGAGCGGATGCGCAGCGGCCAGATCAAGGCGCTGTGGATTGCCTGCACCAATCCCGCACAGTCCATGCCCGATCAACACGCGGTTCGCGAGGCGCTGCAGGCCTGCCCGTTCGTGGTGTTGCAAGAAGCCTTCCGCACCACCGAAACAGCCGCCTTCGCCGACCTGTTGTTACCGGCTGCCAGTTGGGGCGAGAAGCAAGGCTCGGTGACCAACTCCGAACGGCGCATTTCCCACGTACGGCAGGCCATTCTCCCACCGGGCGAAGCACGGCCGGACTGGGCGATCACCGTGGATTTCGCACAGCGGCTGGAGAAACGTCTGCGCCCACTTCAGCCGAGCCTGTTTGCTTTCGAGCAGCCGGCGCAGTTGTTCGACGAATACAAACAACTGACCCGTGGACGGGATCTGGACTTGTCGGGCCTCAGCCATCAATTGATCGATGAACTGGGACCGCAGCAATGGCCCTTTCCGGCCGGCGCCCGGCAAGGCACGGCACGCTTGTATGGCGACGGGATTTTTCCCACGGCTAACGGTCGTGCGCAGTTCGTCGCCGATCCCTATCGCACCGCCAAAGAACAACGCGATGCACGGTTCCCACTGACGCTGATCACCGGCCGCCTGCGCGATCAATGGCACGGCATGAGCCGCACCGGCACGGCAGCGCAATTGTTCGGGCATGTCAGCGAAGCCGTGTTAAGCCTGCACCCGGACGAGTTACGCCGGCAGCGCTTGCAGCCGGGGGATCTGGTCAACCTGAAGAGTCGGCGCGGTGCCGTTATCGTCGCGGTCGGCAGCGATGACGGCGTGCGCCCCGGTCAGGCGTTTCTGCCGATGCATTGGGGCGACCGGTTTCTCAAGGGCGGGGTCAACAGTCTGACCTTGCCGGCCTTCGATCCTCTGTCGAAGCAGCCCGAACTCAAACACAGCGGTGTGCGTCTGGAAGCGGTAAATCTGCCATGGCACTTGTTCGCCCTGATCGAGGGCGATGTTCAACGGCATTTCGAGACGCTACGACCTCTCTGCGAGGCGTTTTCCTACGTGAGCCTCAGCCTTGTCGGACGTGAGCGGCCCGCGCTGCTGATACGCGCTGCCAGCGTCACGCCGCCAGAGCCGCAACGGCTGCGCGATATTGACCAGTGCCTGGCGCTGCTCGACGGTCCAGTGCTGGCCTACGACGACCCGCGCCGCGCCATTGGCAAACGGGTACGCATCGAAAACGGCCGAATCACCGCAATCCGCCTCGCGGGCGAAACCCTGGCTCAGCACTGGCTGCAAGGCTTGTGGCTGGAGGGTCGCGCCGATGAACAACTGCGCCGCTGGCTTCTGGCGCCGATGAGTGCACCACCCGGCAATGCCGGCGTTCAGGCCAATTCGGGCAAAACCCTGTGCAACTGCAAAAACGTCAGCCACAGCGCGGTGTGTGCCGGAATTCGCCAAGGCCTGGATCTGCAAGGTCTCAAACAACAACTGGGGTGCGGCACGCAATGCGGCTCGTGTATCCCTGAAATCAAGCGTTTGCTGGCCGCTGATCTGCAGCCGGTATCGGTCATCTGAAGGAAAACACCATGAATGCAAAAGTCTGGCTGGTGGGCGCAGGCCCCGGTGATCCCGAGTTGCTGACGCTCAAAGCGGTACGCGCGTTGCGCGAAGCAAAGGTGGTGTTGATTGACGATCTGGTCAATGACGCCGTGCTGGAGCATTGCCCTACGGCGCGAATCATTGCCGTGGGCAAGCGCGGTGGCTGTCGCTCGACGCCGCAGGCCTTCATCCATCGGCTGATGCTGCGTTATGCCCGCCAAGGCCAATGCGTGGTGCGGCTCAAGGGCGGTGACCCGTGCATTTTCGGCCGTGGTGGTGAGGAGGCGCAGTGGTTGCGCGAACGTGGGGTGGAGGTTGAGCTGGTCAACGGCATTACCGCCGGCCTTGCTGGCGCGACACAGTGTGATATTCCGCTGACGTTGCGCGGTGTGGCGCGCGGGGTGACGCTGGTCACCGCGCATACCCAGGACGATAGCCAATTGAACTGGCAGGCACTGGCGCAAGGCGGTACGACACTGGTGATCTACATGGGGGTGGCCAAACTGGACGAGATCCGCGATCAGCTGTTGGCGGGCGGGATGGCGGCGGATATGCCAGTGGCGATGATCGAGAATGCCTCTCTGCCAGAACAGCGCGAGTGCCGCAGTGATCTGATGAGCATGAGTGACGACGCTTGCAGGTTTGGACTGAAGAGCCCGGCCATTCTGGTCATTGGCGCGGTGGCCGCAGTTGTTGAAAATCAAAGGATCGCAGCCTTCGGCAGCTCCTACAGGATGTGTGCGGATACCGTGTAGGAGCTGCCGCAGGCTGCGATCTTTAGAGCTTCAAAGCCAAATCACAGGCAAAGAAAAGCCCGGCCTGAGCCGGGCTTTTCTCGTAGCGGCAGCTAATTACTTAGCTTGAGCTTCAACCTGCGCTTCTACGCGACGGTTAACAGCACGGCCAGCTTCAGTTTTGTTGTCAGCAACTGGGCGGGATTCGCCGTAGCCGATCGACTGAACGCGGGACGACTCAACACCGTACTGCTGGGTCAGAACTTGCTTAACGGCGTTTGCACGACGCTCGGACAGTTTCTGGTTGTAAGCGTCAGGACCGACGGAGTCAGTGTGACCTTCAACAGTGGTGTGAGTGGCTGGGTACTGCTTCATGAAGTCAGCCAGGTTCTTGATGTCAGCGTAGCTGTTTGGCTTGACGACCGACTTGTCGAAGTCGAACTTCACGTCCAGCTCTACACGAACAACTTCAGCAACTGCTGGGCAGCCATCAGCGTCAACAGTTACGTTGGCTGGGGTGTCCGGGCACTTGTCAACGTTGTCGCAAACGCCGTCGTTGTCGCTGTCGGAGCAGACTTCAGCCGGAGCTGGAACTGGAGCAGCAGCTGGCTTGCCGCCGCCACCGAAGTTCACACCCAGACCAACCGATGGAGCGTAGTCCCAACGGCCGTTGTCCAGTTTGTAGTCAGCTTCTACGCCAGCACGGGCGAAGAAGTTTTCGGCGAAGTAGTACTTAACGCCAGCGCCAGCAGTCAGGAAAGTCGACTGGTCGCGACCGGTGTGGCCGTCAGCAGCTACGTTGGTCAGGTTGCCGTGCTTAACGCCACCTTCAACGTATGGACGCAGAGCGTCGCCAGCGTTGTTGAAGTGGTATTGAGCGGTCAGACCGAAGTTGTCACCACGCAGTTTCTGGCTGCCGGTACCGTCGTTCGAACGGGTGTGGTTGTTACGATCCCAGCCGAAGTTGATCGAGACGTCATCGGTCAGGAAGTAACCGATTTTGGCGCCTGGGTTGAAGCCGTCTTCGACATGATCAATGCTGTCGTTGTACTGCTTCTTGTAGTTGATCTCGCCTTCAACTGCGCCTTGGCCTTGTGCCAGTGCGCCGAACGAAGTAGCGGCAATAAGAGAACCAATGGCCAAGCCCAAGGTGTTTTTCAGTTTCATCCGTTAAATCCCCATCTGGTGATTGTGAAGCAGTCCCGCAAACCGGGGGACAACTCGGCGGCAAGTCTATCAGAACTTGCCTACACGTAAGAGATATTTGCGCTGAACTAAGTTTCAGCAATGCCTGCAAATTTCTCACGCAATTTGTCTAGAGCACGTTTGTACCGCATTTTTGTCGCACTCAAACCCATGTGCATGATGTCTGCGATCTCCTGAAACTCCAGCTCTGCGACAAATCGTAGCACCAGAATTTCACGGTCAATCGGGTTCACATACACCAGCCAGCGATCGAGTCCGCCCTTCTCCTCGGGTTTCGGCGCCTTTTCTTCCGACGCTTCTTCCAGCGGGTCCAGACTCAAGGCGTCCATCAAGCGACGCTTTCGCCGTTCCTTCCGATACTGCGTGATGCATTCGTTATACGTGATGCTGTAGAGCCAGGTTTTGAACTTCGATTTCCCCTCGAAGTTCTTCAGGCCATACAGCACCTTAAGCATCACTTCCTGACAGACATCGTCTGCGTCGCGATCGTTCCCAAGATATCTCGCACAAACGTTAAATAATGTTCTCTGGTAACGCCGCATCAGCTCTTCATAGGCGCGCGTCACGTGAAACAGCTCGGTATGCGAGCGCGCGACCAGCTCCTCATCAGAGAGCTCACGGGGGTCATAGCGCGTGGATAGCGTTTGGGCTTTATTCAAAACAAGTCGTGCCGACAGTCAGGTCAATGTCCGCCGCACCCCTCTCAGGGCATTTTGCGGCGGCATACATTAGCAGGGTTTGCCGGGTTAGCGGCTACTCACATGCTGTTCCAGCAGGATCCGATTGGAAAGTGAGACTAGCTCACCCTCATCGGTCAGCAATGTGGTTTTAACCGTGCCGATCTCTTCGATCTGGCCTTCGACCTCACCAACACGCACTTGTTGCCCAACCTGGTACAACTCACGCACATAGATTCCCGCAAGAATCTGACCGGCAATTTCCCGGCTTCCCAACCCCATGGCCAGCGCTACGGCCAGACCAACGGTAATCAATACGATGACGATCACATGGTTCAGCAGGTCGGTCTTGACCTCAAGCTGACTGATCGCGACCGAGATGCTGATGATGATCACCAGCCCCTGGGCAATGCGGCCCAAACCCGAAGCGTAGTCCAGCCCTACGCCTTCTGCCGCCCCGCGCACGAGGCCGTTGGCCAATTGCGCGAGCAAAACACCCACCAGCAACACCAGCGCGGCGCCGAAAACTTTCGGCAAATACAACGCCAGCATGTCCAGCGTAGCTGAAACTCGCTCAAGTCCAAGGGACTCTGCTGCAGAAACCAGAAAAATCAGCAGAACGAACCAGTAAACGATCTTGCCGATCAAGGTCGAGATCGGCACTTGCAGGCCGGCTCGCGACATCAATTTGGTCAGACCGGTGCCGCCCATCAGGCGATCAAGGCCCAGCTTGGCCAGCAGCTTGGACAGCAAGGTATCGAGCAACTTGGCCACCACGAAGCCCAACAGCAGCACGACCAGTGCGCCGAACAGGTTCGGGATGAAATTGGCGACTTTGGTCCACAACGCAGTCATTGCAGTGACGAGGCTCTGAGTCCAGAGATCAAGTTCCATATTCAATCAGCCTTATCAGCAGTGCGTGCAGTAGTTTTACGAAGACGGGAAACCGGCGAAACGTGGGCCGATCCGTTATTCAGGGCGATCATCAGCGCGGGCAACCAGCGGCCCAGCAGGCTGAACAGATCACCGGCGCCCACCTGGCGGTTGGCGGTTTTGAGTACGCGACCCAGGCAGGCATCGTCGTCGCGGCTGGACGGCGAAGCGTTGAGCATGTCGCGCAAAGACTGTTCAAACGGATCGTGCATACGCACCTCTCGTGATGTCTGTGAAAGACGCGGGCAAATTTGGTCGGGTCACATGTTGCATATTCACACCCAGCGCAAACGGCGGAATAACCACCATTGACCGAAGGCCATCGCCAGCACTGTCAGACAGGCAATCAGGAAACCATAAGGGCTGCTCGAGAACGGAATGCCACCCACGTTGATACCCAATAGACCGGTGAGAAAACTCATCGGCAAAAAGATGCAGGTGATGATGCCGAAGCGGTACATCGTGCGATTCATGCGCACGTTCAAACGCCGGTCTTCGGCCTCCAGCACAAGCCCCATGCGCTCTCGGGTCAGTTCCAGCTCTTCGAGATAGCGGGTCAGGCTGTTGTTCAATTCGTTCCAGTAGTCAGCATCATCATCGACAAACCACGGCAGTTTTATCCGCGTCAGTTGTCCGAAAATATCCCGCTGCGGCGCCAGAAAACGCTTCAGTCCGGCCGCCCTGCGACGGATGTGCAAAATCGAGCCATGTTCGGGGGTATACCGTTCGTCGGCATCCAGCTTTTCTTCCTCTTCATCGACCAGTTCCGACAGGCACGTGACCAGATCCTGCACCTTGTGGGTGAGGAATTGCGCCAGATACAGGATGAGCTCAGAGGAGGTTTTCGGGCCTTTGCCTTCGCTCAGCAGCGCCAGCAGTTCATCGGTGGCGCGCAACGGGCGCAGACGTAGTGAGATGACGCGCTGGGCGGAGGCGAAAATCCGCACCGAGACCATGTCTTCCGGCTCGGCCCCCGGGTTGAGGTTGACCCCGCGCAGAAACAGCAGCAACTCGGCATCCGGCAACGGCAGCAGGCGCGGCCGAGTGTTTTCCTCCAGCAGGAGGTCGCAGGCAAATTCATTCAGGCCGCTGGATTTGCGCAGCCAGGTCTGGGTTTGCGGATGACTGCGATCCCAATGCAGCCACAGGCTCTCATGGGCCTGCAGCTGCAGATCGTCGAGTTCAGTCCGGGCAATCGAACGCGCACCGCCTTTACCGTCCAGCACCAGGGCATGCACCAGCCCCCACTGCGCGTTTTCTTCCTCGAACATCCGCATCCCTTTGTCGAAAAACTTATTCGGGCATCTGCAGCGGACTTGGCGAAACGATCACGCCGTTGTTGTCCGCATAGATGTAATGGCCCGGATGGAACGTCACGCCAGCGAAAGTCACCGCTACATTGAGATCACCGATGCCACGTTTTTCGGTCTTCATCGGATGGCTGGCCAACGCCTGAACGCCGAGATCGGTCTGGGCAATAACGTCGACATCACGGATGCAACCGTAGATGACCATCCCTTCCCAGCCGTTTTTCGCAGCTTTCTCGGCGATCATGTCGCCCAGCAATGCGCGACGCAGCGAACCGCCGCCATCGACCACCAGCACCTTGCCGTTGCCCTTGAGTTCGGCTTGCTCCTTGACCAGCGAGTTGTCTTCGAAACATTTGATGGTCACGATTTCGCCGCCAAAGGAATCACGGCCGCCGAAATTGCTGAACATCGGTTCCAGCACCTGCACCAGCTCCGGATAGGCGTCGCACAGGTCAGGCGTGAGGTAATGGTTCATCGAAAAACTCCTGTAAAAAGGAAGACGATCTAGGATGTCGCACTCTGTTGAAACGAGTCCCGGCGGTCGCTGTTTACCTTAGTTCATGCAATGGTCGCTGAACGAACCTGAACAAACGCTGAAACGTAATAGCTAAACAGCCACCAAATATGACCAGAACCGCACAATGCGTCATATCTTAGCCGCAAGCCGACCTGAACGAAATGCCCTTTTCAGAGCACCCGGCTCAGACCGCAGCAGCAAGATCCGGCTTGTCGCCGAGCAACGGCGTCTGCTGATCGCTCAACCAACGCGCCACCAGTGGCCAGACCTCGGCCTGCGCCGCTTTGCTCACCAGCATCTCGACATGCCCGAAGTTGTCGCTGAAGCCCTGCCCGCGCCCCAGATTGACGAACTGTTTGTGCTCGGAGCCGATCTGCTCGAACAGTTTGCGACAGGCCCACGCCGGATCCTGGTGATCCCCCGCTGCCGTCACGGCCAGCACCGGCACCTGCACCTCGGCAAGCCCTGCCCACCAATCCTTGTCCTTGTCGCCAAACCGCCCGAACAGGCCGTACCAGCGCATGCTTTCCAGCGCCAGGCCGATGGGTTCGTCTTCCGGGCCACGCTTGAGGCGCGAGCCGGACAATTGCGCGAAACGCTTGAGAATGAAGCGCCCGCTCCACTCCACCGGCGGAATCTTCAACGGCCAGTAAGTGCGGCTGACCTGCGTGCCGAAAAACGCCGCCGAGGCCACCGCCGGCTCGCCGAGGTATTCGCCACCGAGCGCCGCCGCCAGGGTAATGCCGCCCAGCGAATGACCGATCCAGTGCGGAACCTGCCCGCTTTGCTCACGGACGAACGCGGCAATCGCCGGCAGATCGTAACGGGCGTAGTCAGCCACGCGGTTGCGCCGGTAGTCCTCGTTGCGCTGCGACAGGCCGTGGCCGCGCATCTCCGGGATCCACACGTCGAAGCCCAGACGCGTCAGGTAAGCGCCCAGGCCCAGGCCTTTGGGGGAAAACCAGAAGCGCCGGTTGGAAAAACTGCCATGCAGCAAAATCACCGGCACGCCGCGCGGCGCCGCGTCGTCCGCCATGCCCAAGCGGGTCACGGCGATTTCCACGGACCAGTCGGGACTGTTGCCGGGTTTGAGTCGATAGACATCTTCGCTCAGATCACCGCGACGTTCGGCGCTGATCAGGGCGACAGGAAACAGGTTGCTGCTGCTTTGCATAATGCTCTTGCACAAAAAAGGGCGGCATCTACAGGAGCCCGCCCTACTCAAATCTCAAACCCGCCTCCCGTGGGAGCGAGCCCGCTCCGGGCGGCGTTCCGACGAAAGCGGAGTGTCAGCCAACATCACTGATGAATGCTGCTCTGTCTTCGTCGGAACGCCGCCCGGAGCAGGCTCGCTCCCACAAGGGGAACGGGCCGTTCACACCTGATTACGCCTGCGCTTGGCCTTCAGCGAGGAAGAACCAGGTTTCCAGCACGGAGTCCGGGTTCAGCGACACGCTTTCGATGCCCTGCTCCATCAGCCATTTGGCCAGGTCCGGGTGATCCGAAGGGCCCTGACCGCAAATGCCGATGTACTTGCCGGCCTTGTTGCACGCGGCAATCGCGTTGGCCAGCAGCTTCTTCACCGCCGGATTACGCTCGTCGAACAGGTGCGCGATGATCCCGGAGTCACGGTCCAGGCCCAGGGTCAACTGGGTCAGGTCGTTGGAACCGATGGAGAAACCGTCAAAGAATTCGAGGAATTCTTCAGCGAGAATCGCGTTGGATGGCAGTTCGCACATCATGATCACGCGCAGGCCGTTGTCGCCACGGGCCAAGCCGTTTTCGGCGAGCAGATCGACCACCTGGCTGGCTTCGCCCAGGGTACGGACGAACGGCACCATGATTTCGACGTTGGTCAGGCCCATCTCGTTGCGCACGCGTTTCAGCGCG
Organism: Pseudomonas sp. IT-P260; assembly: GCF_949768395.1. Taxonomy (NCBI): domain Bacteria; kingdom Pseudomonadati; phylum Pseudomonadota; class Gammaproteobacteria; order Pseudomonadales; family Pseudomonadaceae; genus Pseudomonas; species Pseudomonas sp. IT-P260. Next base: position 25,304 of record NZ_CATKPO010000001.1, on the reverse strand, counting down.
CGGCACTCAAGCTCGAAACAATCGCGGAACGATTCGCTGATGTAACGCGAAGCACCACGGAAGCCGAGCATCGGGTTTTCTTCTTCCGGCTCGTACAGCTTGCCGCCGATCAGGTTGGCGTACTCGTTGGACTTGAAGTCCGACAGACGCACGATAACCTTCTTCGGCCAGAACGCGGCCGCGAGGGTGCTGATGCCTTCCACCAGTTTTTCGACGTAGAAACCGACCGGATCGTGGTAACCAGCGATGCGCTTGTCGACGCTGTCCTTGATTTCCTGCGGCAGGCCGTCGTAGTTCAACAGCGCTTTCGGGTGGACGCCGATCATGCGGTTGATGATGAACTCCAGACGCGCCAGACCGACACCGGCGTTCGGCAACTGCGCGAAATCGAAGGCGCGGTCCGGGTTGCCGACGTTCATCATGATTTTGAACGGCAGCTCCGGCATCGCGTCGACGGAGTTCTTCTTGACGTCGAAGCCCAGCTCGCCTTCGAAGATGTAACCGGTGTCGCCTTCGGCGCAGGACACGGTCACGCCCTGGCCATCCTTCAGCAGCTGGGTGGCGTTGCCGCAGCCCACCACCGCTGGAATCCCCAGTTCACGGGCGATGATCGCCGCGTGACAGGTACGCCCGCCACGGTTGGTGACGATGGCGCTGGCGCGCTTCATCACCGGTTCCCAGTCCGGGTCGGTCATGTCGGAGACCAGCACGTCACCGGCCTGGACTTTGTCCATTTCCGAGACGTCCTTGATGATCCGCACTTTACCGGCGCCGATGCGCTGGCCAATGGCACGACCTTCCACCAGCACGGTGCCGGTTTCTTTCAGCAGGTAACGTTCCATGACGTTGGCCTGGGTGCGGCTTTTCACGGTTTCCGGGCGGGCCTGCACGATGTACAGCTTGCCATCATCACCGTCCTTGGCCCACTCGATGTCCATCGGGCAGCCGTAGTGCTTCTCGATAATCATCGCCTGCTTGGCCAGCTCGCTGACTTCAGCGTCGGTCAGGCAGAAACGTGCGCGTTCAGCCTTGTCGACATCGACGGTCTTCACCGAACGACCGGCCTTGGCCTCGTCGCCGTAGATCATTTTGATGGCTTTGCTGCCCAGGTTGCGACGCAGGATCGCCGGGCGACCCGCCTCCAGCGTGCCTTTGTGCACGTAGAACTCATCCGGGTTCACCGCGCCTTGTACGACGGTTTCGCCCAGACCGTAGGCGCCGGTGATAAACACCACGTCACGGAAACCGGATTCGGTATCGAGGGTGAACATCACGCCGGCGGTGCCGGTTTCCGAACGCACCATGCGCTGCACGCCAGCCGACAGGGCGACCAGTTTGTGGTCGAAGCCCTGGTGCACGCGGTAGGAGATGGCGCGGTCGTTGAACAGCGAAGCGAACACCTCTTTGGCGGCGCGGATAACGTTTTCCACGCCACGGATGTTCAGGAAGGTTTCCTGCTGACCGGCGAACGAGGCGTCCGGCAAGTCTTCGGCGGTGGCGGAAGAGCGCACGGCCACGGCCACGTCAGGGTTACCGGCCGACAGCGCAGCGAACGCGGTGCGGATCTCGGTATTCAGTTTTTCGGGGAATTCGGCTTCCATGATCCATTGACGGATCTGTGCACCGGTCTTGGCCAGCGCGTTGACGTCATCGACGTCCAGGGCGTCGAGAGCCTTGTGGATCTGGTCGTTGAGGCCGCTCAGTTCGAGAAAGTCGCGATAGGCCTGCGCGGTGGTGGCAAAGCCGCCGGGGACCGACACACCGGCACCTGCCAGGTTGCTGATCATCTCGCCCAGGGATGCGTTCTTGCCCCCCACATGCTCAACATCGTGTTTGCCGAGCTTATCGAGGGAAACTACGTACTCTACCAAGGTGATCTCTCCACTAACTGTGTTGGAAAAGCTCAGAAACCGGCAGCTCGGGGGAGCGTTGGCCGGCTGTATGGCCTGGACCTGGAAAATAAGTGAGAATGCGGGCCAATGGCGGCCGGCAAATCGCGCCTATCATATCCAAGAATGCTCATTAGCTTAAGGCCCAAGGTGCAAATGAAACGATCTGCTTTCTTTATCTCCGATGGCACCGGCATTACCGCCGAAACCCTGGGTCAAAGCCTTCTGGCGCAGTTCGAAAACATTACCTTCACCAAGCTCACGCGGCCGTATATCGACAACGCGGACAAAGCGCGGGCCATGGTACAACAAATCAACAAAGCCGCTGAAACCGACGGCTTCCGCCCGATCATCTTCGACACCATCGTCAATCAGGACATCCGTGAGATTCTCGCAACGTCCAATGGTTTCATGATCGACATCTTCTCGACCTTCCTCGCCCCGCTCGAACAGGAGCTGACCGAGCATTCCTCCTACACCGTCGGCAAGTCGCATTCGATCGGCCACAACTCCAATTACATGGAGCGCATCGAAGCGGTGAACTTCGCCCTCGACAACGATGACGGCGCACGCACCCACTATTACGACAAGGCCGACCTGATACTAGTGGGCGTGTCGCGATGTGGTAAGACGCCGACGTGCCTGTACATGGCGATGCAATTCGGCATCCGCGCGGCCAACTACCCGTTGACCGAAGACGACATGGAGCGTCTGACCCTGCCAACCGCCCTGCGCGCCCATCAGCACAAACTGTTCGGCCTGACCATCGACCCGGACCGCCTCACCGCGATTCGCAACGAACGCAAGCCCAACAGCCGCTATTCGAGCTACGCCCAGTGCGAATTCGAAGTGCGCGAAGTGGAAAACCTGTTCCGCCGCGAGAACATCCCGCACATCAACTCCACGCATTTTTCGGTGGAAGAGATTTCGGCGAAGATTCTGGTGGAGAAAGGCGTCGAGCGGCGTTTCAAGTAACACCACTCGCCTCCTGTAGGAGCTGCCGCAGGCGGCGATCTTTTGATGTTGATCTCAAAAAATCAAAAGATCGCAGCCTGCGGCAGCTCCTACAGTGTTTGGCTTCAAATGACGAACAGGTCGATGAAACGATTCACGGGGGTCGCTTCAAGCTGCGCCTGATTCTTGCACAATGCGAAGATCTCGCCGCTGCGCTGCGCAGTGAATCGTGTCAGCAGATTCGCCTTGAACTTGTCCTCCAGCAATGGAATACCTTCGACCCGGCGCCGACGATGGCCGATCGGGTATTCGACCAACACGTTCTCGGTACTCGTCCCGTCCTTGAAAAACACCTGCACCGCGTTGGCAATCGAGCGCTTGTCAGCCTCCAGGTATTCGCGGGTGAAACGCGGGTCTTCGACGATAACCATCTTCTCGCGCAGTACATCGATGATCGGGTGCGCGGCGTGGAAGTCGTCCTCGTACTGTTCGGCCAGCAGATTGCCGAATGCCAGCGGCACGGCGGTCATGTACTGCAGGCAGTGATCGCGGTCGGCGGCGTTGGCCAGCGGCCCGACCTTGGAGATGATGCGAATCGCCGACTCATGGGTGGTGATGACGATGCGGTCGATCTCATGCAAGCGGTTGCGCACCAACGGATGCAAGGTCACCGCCGCTTCGCAGGCCGTTTGCGCGTGGAATTCGGCGGGAAAGCTGATCTTGAACAGCACGTTTTCCATCACGTAACTGCCGTAGGGCCGCGAGAAACTGAAGGTGCGTTTGCCTTCCTGCTTGAGCGCCAGATCGTTATTGGTATGGCTGAACGATACGTCGTAGAAGCCCCACTGCCTGGCCGTCAACACCCCGGGAATACCCATCTCGCCACGCAGGGCAATGTCGGCCAGACGCACGCCGCGGCTGGTCGCATCACCCGCCGCCCATGACTTGCGCGAACCGGCGTTCGGCGCATGGCGATAGGTGCGCAGCGCCTGACCATCGGCGAACGCATGGGACAACGCCGACAGCAGTTGCTCGCGATGGGCACCCATCAGTTTGGCGGTGACGGCGGTCGAAGCGACTTTCACCAGTAGAACGTGGTCGAGGCCGACGCGGTTGAACGAGTTTTCCAGAGCGATCACGCCTTGAATCTCGTGGGCCATGATTATCGCTTCGAGCACGTCGCGCACGGTCAGTGGCGCTTCGCCGTTGGCGATACGTTTCTGCGACAGGTGATCAGCCACCGCGAGAATCCCGCCGAGGTTGTCCGACGGATGCCCCATTCAGCCGCGAGCCAGGTGTCGTTGTAGTCGAGCCAGCGCACGATGCAACCGATGTCCCACGCGGCTTTCACCGGGTCCAGGCGATAGGGAGTGCCAGGCACGCGCGCCCCGAATGGCACGACGGTGCCCTCGACAATGGGGCCGAGGTGTTTGGTGCAATCGGGGAACCGCAGCGCCAGCAGGCCACAGCCCAACGTGTCCATCAGGCAGTTGCGGGCGGTGTCGAGGGCTTCGGCAGATTCGATGTTGAAGGTGAGGACGTAATCGGCGATGTCCTGCAGGACACGGTCGTAGTCGGGGCGGTTGTTCAGGTCGACGTTGGCACTCATGTTCGATTCACTCTGGCAGTGGTTCGTTGATGGGACCTCGGTTCAGGCGATGGATTTTTCTTTTTGAAATGCAATCTCTGTAGGAGCTGCCGCAGGCTGCGATCTTTTGATCTTGATCCTGAAAAGCAAAATCAAAAGATCGCAGCCTGCGGCAGCTCCTACAGTTCTGTTCGGTGTTGGATTCAGAAGGAGTCGCCGGGGATGCGGACGAAGCCTTCCATCAGCACCCGCGCACTGCGGCTCATGATGGCTTTTTTTACCACCCACTCACCGTTTTCCAGGCTGGCCTCGGCACCCACGCGCAGGGTGCCGGAAGGATGGCCGAAGCGCACGGCATTGCGTTCGATACCGCCCGCCGCAAGATTCACCAGCGTCCCGGAAATCGCCGCCGCCGTGCCGATCGCCACCGCTGCCGTGCCCATCATCGCGTGGTGCAGTTTGCCCATCGACAATGCACGCACCAGCAGATCGACATCAGCGGCAGCAATCGATTTGCCGCTGGACGCGACGTAATCCGCAGGCTTGGCGACAAACGCGACTTTCGGCGTGTGCTGCCGCTTGGCCGCTTCATCCAGACTCGAAATCAGGCCCATGCGCAACGCACCGTAGGCGCGGATGGTCTCGAACATCTGCAGCGCTTTCGGGTCGCTGTTGATCGCGCCTTGCAGCTCGGTGCCGGTGTAGCCGATGTCTGCGGCGTTGACGAAAATCGTCGGGATCCCGGCGTTGATCATGGTTGCCTGGAACGTGCCGACTCCCGGCACCTCCAGCTGATCGATCAGGTTGCCGGTGGGGAACATCGAACCGCCGCCGCCCTCTTCTTCCGCCGCCGGGTCCATGAATTCGACCTGCACTTCGGCCGCCGGAAAGGTCACGCCGTCGAGTTCGAAATCACCGGTCTCCTGCACTTCGCCGTTGGTGATCGGCACATGGGCGATGATGGTCTTGCCGATGTTGGCCTGCCACACGCGCACCACCGCGACGCCGTTGTGCGGAATGCGGCTGGCGTCCACCAAACCGTTGCTGATGGCGAACGAACCGACCGCTGCCGAGAGGTTGCCGCAGTTGCCACTCCAGTCCACGAACGGTTTGTCGATGGAGACCTGACCGAACAGGTAATCGACGTCGTGATCAGCCTTGATGCTTTTCGACAGAATCACGGTTTTGCTGGTGCTTGAGGTGGCGCCGCCCATGCCATCGATCTGCTTGTCGTACGGGTCGGGACTGCCGATCACCCGCAGCAGCAAGGCATCGCGGGCCGGGCCGGGAATCTGCGCGGCTTCGGGAAGATCCTTGAGGCTGAAAAACACGCCTTTGCTGGTGCCGCCGCGCATGTAGGTGGCGGGTATTTTGATCTGCGGTGCGAACTTAGCTGCGTGAGCCATGGTGCTCCTTATCCGCAAACGCGGGTCAACCGACCCGCGCTCGCACTACGTGATTTAAACGGCAACCGCCGACTCTTCGAGGAAGTCCTGGGCGAAGCGTTGCAACACGCCGCCGGCCTCGTAGATCGACACTTCTTCTGCGGTGTCGAGGCGGCAGGTCACCGGCACTTCAACGCGCTCGCCATTCTTGCGGTGGATTACCAGCGTCAGGTCGGCACGCGGGGTGCGGTCGCCGATCACGTCGTAGGTTTCGCTGCCGTCGATGGCCAGCGTGTGACGGTCGGTGCCCGGTTTGAACTCCAGCGGCAACACACCCATACCCACCAGGTTGGTGCGGTGGATACGCTCGAAGCCTTCGGCGACGATCGCTTCCACGCCTGCCAGACGCACGCCTTTCGCCGCCCAGTCGCGGGACGAGCCCTGGCCGTAGTCAGCGCCGGCAATGATGATCAGCGGCTGCTTGCGCTCCATGTAGGTTTCGATGGCTTCCCACATGCGCATCACCTTGCCTTCCGGCTCGACCCGCGCCAGCGAACCCTGCTTGACCTTGCCGTTTTCCTGGACCATTTCGTTGAACAGTTTCGGGTTGGCGAAGGTTGCACGCTGCGCGGTCAGGTGGTCGCCGCGGTGCGTGGCGTACGAGTTGAAATCCTCTTCCGGCAGGCCCATTTTCGCCAGGTATTCGCCGGCGGCACTGTCGAGCATGATCGCGTTCGAGGGCGACAGGTGATCGGTGGTGATGTTGTCCGGCAGCACCGCCAGCGGGCGCATGCCCTTCAGCGGACGCGCCCCGGCCAGCGCGCCTTCCCAGTACGGCGGACGGCGGATGTAGGTGCTCATCTCGCGCCAGTCATACAGCGGCGTGACTTTCGGGCCGGTGTCTTCGTGGATGGCGAACATCGGGATGTAGACCTGACGGAACTGCTCCGGCTTCACCGACGACTTCACCACTGCGTCGATTTCTTCGTCGCTCGGCCAGATGTCTTTCAGGCGGATTTCCTTGCCGTCGACCACGCCGAGTACATCTTTCTCGATGTCGAAACGGATGGTCCCGGCGATGGCGTAAGCGACCACCAGCGGCGGCGAAGCGAGGAATGCCTGCTTGGCGTACGGGTGAATGCGGCCGTCGAAGTTACGGTTGCCGGAGAGCACGGCCGTCGCATACAGATCGCGGTCGATGATCTCTTGCTGGATCACCGGATCGAGGGCGCCGGACATGCCGTTGCAGGTGGTGCAGGCAAACGCGACGACGCCGAAACCGAGTTGTTCCAGTTCCGTGGTCAGCCCCGCTTCATCGAGATACAGCGCGACGGTTTTCGAACCCGGCGCCAGCGAGGATTTGACCCACGGCTTGCGCGTCAGCCCCAGCTTGTTGGCGTTGCGCGCCAGCAGGCCGGCGGCGATCACGTTGCGCGGGTTGCTGGTGTTGGTGCAGCTGGTGATGGCCGCGATGATCACCGCGCCATCGGGCATTTGCCCCGGCACGTCATCCCACTGCCCGGAAATGCCTTTGGCCGCCAGATCCGCTACCGCCACACGGGCGTGCGGGTTGCTCGGGCCGGCCATGTTGCGCACCACCGAAGACAGATCGAAACTCAGGCCACGCTCGTATTGCGCGCCTTTCAGGCTGTCAGCCCACAAGCCGTTGAGTTTGGCGTATTGCTCGACCAGTTGCACTTGCTGGTCTTCGCGACCGGTGAGTTTCAGGTAGTCGATGGTCTGCTGGTCGATGTAGAACATCGCGGCGGTGGCGCCGTACTCCGGGGCCATGTTGGAGATGGTTGCGCGATCGCCGAGGGTCAGTGCCGACGCCCCTTCGCCGAAGAACTCCAGCCAGGCACCGACGACTTTCTGTTTGCGCAGGTATTCGGTCAGCGCCAGCACCATGTCGGTGGCAGTGATGCCCGGTTGCAGCTTGCCGGTCAGTTCGACGCCGACGCTTTCCGGCAGGCGCATCCACGAGGCGCGGCCGAGCATCACGCTCTCGGCTTCGAGGCCACCAACGCCGATGGCGATCACGCCCAGCGCATCGACGTGCGGGGTGTGGCTGTCGGTGCCGACGCAGGTGTCGGGGAACGCCACGCCGTCGCGCACCTGGATCACCGGAGACATTTTCTCCAGGTTGATCTGGTGCATGATGCCGTTGCCCGGCGGGATCACGTCGACGTTCTTGAAGGCCTTTTTGGTCCAGTTGATGAAGTGAAAACGGTCTTCGTTGCGCCGGTCTTCGATGGCGCGGTTCTTCTCGAACGCCTGCTTGTCGAAACCGCCCGCTTCCACCGCCAGCGAGTGGTCGACGATCAGTTGCGTCGGCACCACCGGGTTGACCTGCGCCGGATCGCCGCCCTGCTGGGCAATCGCGTCACGCAGGCCGGCGAGGTCCACGAGCGCGGTCTGGCCGAGAATGTCGTGGCAGACCACGCGCGCCGGAAACCACGGGAAATCGAGGTCGCGTTTGCGTTCGATCAGTTGCTTGAGGGAATCAGTGAGCGTGGCCGGGTCGCAGCGACGCACCAGGTTCTCCGCCAGCACGCGGGAGGTGTACGGCAGGGTGTCGTAACTGCCGGGCTGAATCGCCTCGACCGCCGCACGGACGTCGAAATAATCCAGGGAACTGCCGGGCAGGTTTTTGCGGAATGCTGTGTTCATCGGGTCAGGACTCGGGTCACGGTGGTTTCAAAAGGTGGCTGACACAACTCGAGTTGCACACCATCCACTGTGGGAGCGAGCCTGCTCGCGAAAGCGGTAGATCAGTCGACATCGATGTTGGATGTCAGTCCGTCTTCGCGAGCAGGCTCGCTCCCACAGGGTCTAGCGGTGTTCTCTGGTTCCGGGTCAGCTCACCATTCAGCGACGTTCGATTGGCACGAACTTGCGCTGTTCAACGCCGACGTACTCGGCGCTCGGACGGATGATGCGGTTGTTGGCACGCTGTTCGAACACGTGCGCGGCCCAGCCGGTCAGGCGCGAGCAGACGAAAATCGGCGTGAACAGCTTGGTCGGGATGCCCATGAAGTGGTACGCCGAGGCATGGTAGAAGTCGGCATTGGGGAACAATTTCTTCTGCTCCCACATGGTCTTGTCGATGGCTTCGGAAACCGCGAACAACACCTTGTCCCCGACTTCGTCAGCGAGTTTTTTCGACCAGCCCTTGATCACCTCGTTGCGCGGATCGCTGTCCTTATAGATCGCGTGGCCGAAGCCCATGATCTTGTCCTTGCGCTCCAGCATGCCGAGGGTGCCCTTGATCGCCTCTTCCGGCGACGAGAAGCGCTCGATCATTTCCATCGCCGCTTCGTTGGCGCCGCCGTGCAGCGGGCCGCGCAACGAACCGATGGCCGCGGTGACGCAGGAATACAGGTCGGACAGGGTTGATGCGCAAACGCGAGCGGTAAACGTCGAGGCGTTGAATTCGTGTTCGGCGTAAAGGATCAGCGACACGTTCATCACTTTGACGTGCAGTTCGCTCGGCTTCTTGTCGTGCAACAGGTGCAAGAAGTGGCCGCCAATCGATGGCTCATCACTGACGCAGTTGATGCGTTTGCCGTCGTGGCTGAAGCGATACCAGTAGCACATGATCGCCGGGAACGCGGCGAGCAGGCGGTCGGTCTTGTCGCGCTGCTCGGAGAAGTCTTTCTCCGGTTCGAGGTTGCCGAGGAACGAGCAACCGGTGCGCATGACGTCCATCGGGTGAGCATCGGCAGGGATGCGTTCGAGCACTTCTTTCAGTGCCTGCGGCAGATCGCGCAGCTTGCTCAGCTTTTGCTGGTAAGCGTCGAGTTGCGCCTGGGTCGGCAGTTCGCCGTACAGCAGCAGGTACGCCACCTCTTCGAACTGCGCGTCGGCTGCCAGTTCGCGCACGTCGTAGCCGCGATAGGTCAGCCCGGCACCGGCCTGGCCCACGGTGGACAGTGCGGTTTGCCCGGCAACCTGGCCCCGGAGCCCGGCGCCACTGAGTACTTTTGCTTCGGCCATTGCTGTCTCCAATCTTGAATTTGTTAGGGAATCTGCAATTACGGTGTTGTTGGCAAAAGATCGCAGCCTTCGGCAGCTCCTACATCGACCGCGTTCCTGTAGGAGCTGTCGAGTGAAACGAGGCTGCGATCTTTTGATCTTCGCCTTTATTTTTTAGCGGCAAACAACGCATCGAGCTTCTGCTCGAAGGTGTGGTAGTCGATGCGATCGTACAGTTCCATGCGCGTCTGCATGGTGTCGATGACATTCTGCTGGGTGCCGTCGCGGCGGATCGCGGTGTAGACGTTTTCCGCGGCCTTGTTCATCGCGCGGAACGCCGACAGCGGGTACAGCACCAGCGACACATCGGCGCCAGCCAGTTGCTCGGTGGTGTACAGCGGCGTCGAGCCGAACTCGGTGATGTTGGCGAGGATCGGTGCCTTCACGCGGTTGGCGAACAGCTTGTACATCTCGAGTTCGGTGATGGCTTCCGGGAAGATCATGTCGGCGCCGGCCTCGATGCACGCGGCGGCGCGATCCAGTGCCGACTCCAGACCTTCAACCGCCAGCGCGTCAGTGCGCGCCATGATCACAAAGCTGTCGTCGGTACGGGCATCGACGGCGGCCTTGATGCGGTCGACCATTTCCTGCTGGGTGACGATTTCCTTGTTCGGACGGTGGCCGCAGCGCTTGGCGCCGACCTGGTCTTCGATGTGAATCGCCGCCGCGCCGAACTTGATCATCGACTTCACGGTGCGCGCCACGTTGAACGCCGAGGCGCCGAAACCGGTGTCGACGTCCACCAGCAGTGGCAGGTCGCAGACGTCGGTGATGCGCCGCACGTCAGTCAGCACGTCATCCAGGCCGGTGATGCCCAGGTCCGGCACGCCAAGCGAGCCTGCGGCCACCCCGCCACCGGACAGGTAGATCGCCTTGAAACCGGCACGCTTGGCCAGCAGCGCGTGGTTGGCGTTGATCGCGCCGACCACCTGCAATGGATGCTCGCTGGCGACCGCATCGCGGAAGCGCTGGCCTGGAGTGTTCTGCTTGGAACTCATGACTCACCTCGTTCAGTGGCTGTCTTATTGTCGGCGCCGTCCTGGTAATGACGGGCGATGTTGCGTTTCGAGGCGCCGATGTGGCGGCGCATCAACAATTCCGCGAGCTCGCCGTCACGGTCGGCGATGGCATCGAGAATCCGGTGGTGTTCGGCAAAGGCCTGACGTGGCCGGTTGGGCGTGGTGGAAAACTGGATGCGATACATGCGCACCAGTTGATACAACTCGCCGCAGAGCATCTGGGTCAGGGTGCGATTGCCGCTGCCCTGAATGATTCGATAGTGAAAGTCGAAATCGCCTTCCTGCTGGTAATAGCCGACGCCGGCCTGAAACGCCGCGTCGCGCTCGTGGGTTTCCAGCACCCGGCGCAGTTCGTTGATGTCTTCGACGCTCATGCGCTCGGCCGCCAGCCGACAGGCCATGCCTTCAAGGGATTCGCGGATTTCGTAGAGTTCGAGCAATTCGGCATGGCTGAGCGACACCACTCGCGCGCCGACATGCGGTACGCGCACCAGCAGGCGTTGGCCTTCGAGCCGATGAATGGCCTCGCGCAGCGGCCCGCGACTGATGCCGTAGGTGCGCGCCAGCTCCGGCTCGGAGATCTTGCTGCCGGGGGCGATCTCACCTTTGACGATGGCCGCCTGGATGCGCCGGAAGACGTTTTCCGAGAGCGTCTCGGAATCGTCGCCGCTGATGACCGGGGGATCGAGTTGATCCAGCATGATTGTCGACACCCTCAAATCCAATGCGGCAAAAACTAGCCAATTAGCCGGCGCCAGTCAAAGGATAAATCCACATTGTCGACAATCGTCTAATAAACCGAAAAGATCGCAGCCTTCGGCAGCTCCTACAGGATGTACGCGAATCCTTTGTAGGAGCTGCCGCAGGCTGCGATCTTTTGATCTTTTATAGACCGGCCCCAGCGCTGGCGCCATAAAACCACCGTGCTAGAATGCCGCCCGCATTTGCTGGCCATTTGTACGGCTTGTCATAAAAAGCTGATAGGCACACGCAGGCGCTTGCGCAAGTTTTGCCAGGAACCTGAACCGAAAACGGAACGCTGCGCACCAGGATTTATGAGACTCAAGCCCTTCCCCACATTTTTTGCGCTGTTTTGCCTGCCCGGCCTCGCCGCGGCGGGGGAAAAAACCGTGTACGGCCTCAACGAATATGCATCGCTTGACGGCATCAATCTGCAAGTCGCGGCCAAACTCGACACCGGCGCCAAAACTGCCTCGCTGAGTGCCCGCGACATCAAACGCTTCAAACGCAACGGCGAGTCCTGGGTGCGTTTCTACCTGGCGATCGACGCTGCGCATTCGCACCCGATCGAACGGCCGCTGGCCCGGGTCAGCAAGATCAAGCGCCGCGCCGGCGACTACGACCCGGAAGAAGGCAAGAAGTACACCGCGCGTCCGGTGATCGAGCTGGATATCTGCATGGGCACGGCGCTGCGCAGCATCGAAGTGAACCTGACCGACCGTAGTGCGTTCCAATACCCGCTTTTGATCGGCTCCGAAGCGCTGAAACGCTTCGACGCGCTGGTCGACCCCAGTCTTAAATACGCTGCCGGCAAACCCGCCTGCACCATCGCCGCTCATACCGCCGAGTAATTTCCATGCGTTCTCTAACCTTCCACCTGAAAATCCTGATCACCATTCTGGTGCTCCTGGGCGTTTCGGTTACGGCCTATCAGATTTTCGTGCTCGGCATCCCGGTGACCGAAGATGCTACCGACGACCTGTGGAACATCGACGCCAAAGTCGAGTTCGTCGCCAGCACCAAGGATCCGGTGAAAGTCCAGATGTTCGTGCCGCCGCTGAGCCGCGATTACGTCAGCCTCAACGAAAGCTTTATCTCCAATAATTACGGCGTAGCGGTCAACCGCGTCGACGGCAACCGCAAGGTCACCTGGTCGGCACGCCGGGCCAAGGGCAATCAGACCCTGTATTACCGGCTGGTGCTGACCAAGCGTTACACCGCAGAAAAATCCAAGATCAAAGGCCCGACCTTCCGCGACAGCATCGCCATCGAAGGCCCGGAAAAAATCGCCGCCGAAGCCCTGCTCGCGCCGATCCGCCAGCACTCGGCTGACGTCGAAACCTTCATCGGCGAAGCGATCAAACGCGTCAACAACGTCAACGACGACAACGTCAAACTGCTGCTGGCCGGCGACCCGTCAACGCCGCACAAGGCGAAGATCGTCGAACTGCTGCTGTCGATCGCCCACGTGCCGGTGGAGAAAGTCCACACCATCCGCCTCGTCGCCGACCAGCCGCAAACCCCGGAACTGTGGCTGCGCAGCTTCAATGGCAACGACTGGCTGTACTTCAACCCGGAAACCGGCGAGCAAGGCCTGCCGACCGACCGTCTGCTGTGGTGGACCGGTGATGAAAACCTGATCACCGTCGACGGCGCGAAGAAAGCCAACGTGACCTTCAGCCTGAACAACAGCGAGATGAACGCGATTCGTCTGGCCAAGCTGACCGACGAAAACACCGACGCCAACTTTCTCGAATACTCGTTGTACGGCCTGCCGCTGCAGACCCAGCAGACGTTCATGATCATGGTGATGATCCCGATCGGCGTGCTGGTGATCCTGATCCTGCGCAACCTGATCGGCCTGCAGACCCTCGGCACCTTTACCCCGGTGCTGATCGCCCTGGCCTTCCGCGAAACGCAACTGGGCTTCGGCATCCTGTTGTTTACCGTTATTACTGCGCTGGGCCTGTCCTTACGGTCGTACCTGGAACACCTGAAGCTGCAGATGCTGCCGCGTCTGTCGGTGGTGTTGACCTTCGTGGTGGTGCTGATTGCCGCCATCAGCCTGTTCAGCCACAAGCTGGGGCTGGAGCGTGGCTTGTCGGTGGCGCTGTTCCCGATGGTGATTCTGACCATGACCATCGAACGCCTGTCGATCACCTGGGAAGAACGCGGCGCCAGCCATGCCATGAAAGTAGCGATCGGCACCCTGTTCGCGGCGTCCCTGGCGCACTTGATCATGACTGTGCCGGAGCTGGTGTACTTCGTGTTTACCTTCCCGGCGATCCTGCTGATTCTGGTCGGTTTCATGCTGGCGATGGGTCGCTATCGCGGTTACCGCCTGACCGAACTGGTGCGCTTCAAGGCTTTCCTGAAGAAGGCTGACGCCTGATGTTCGGTTTCTGGAAGACCTGGAAGGCTCTGGAGGCGCGGGGCATCATGGGCATCAATCGGCGTAACGCCGACTACGTGCTCAAATACAACAAGCGCAGCCTGTACCCGATCGTCGATGACAAGATCATCACCAAGGAGCGCGCGATCGAGGCCGGCATTCATGTGCCGGAGCTGTATGGCGTGATCTCCACGGAGAAGGAAATCGACAAGCTCGACGCGATCATCGGCGGGCGCAACGATTTCGTGATCAAGCCGGCTCAAGGTGCGGGCGGTGACGGCATCATCGTCATCGCCGACCGCTTCGAAGGCCGCTATCGCACGGTCTCGGGCAAGATCCTTGCCCACGAAGAGCTCGAGCACCACATCTCGAGCATTCTCACCGGCCTGTATTCGCTGGGCGGTCACCGCGACCGTGCACTGATCGAATACCGGGTGACCCCGGATCAGATCTTCAAGAGCATCAGCTACGAAGGCGTGCCGGACATCCGCATCATCGTGTTGATGGGCTACCCGGTGATGGCCATGCTGCGCCTGCCAACCCGTCAGTCCGGCGGCAAGGCCAACCTGCACCAGGGCGCCATCGGCGTCGGTGTCGATCTCGCCACCGGCCTGACCCTGCGCGGCACCTGGCTGAACAACATCATCAACAAACACCCCGACACCACCAACGCGGTGGATGGTGTGCAACTGCCCTACTGGGACGGTTTCATGAAACTCGCCGCCGGCTGTTATGAACTCTGCGGCCTGGGCTACATCGGTGTGGACATGGTGCTGGACCAGGAAAAAGGCCCGCTGATTCTGGAGCTGAATGCGCGGCCGGGGCTGAATATCCAGATAGCCAACGATTGCGGGCTGACCCAGCGTACGCATGCGGTCGAGGCGCATCTGGAGGAGCTGAAGGCGCGTGGCGTGACCGAATCGGTTGAAGAGCGGGTGGCGTTTACTCAGAAAATGTTTGGGCATAGTCCGGCGGTCGAGGGCTGATCCAGTACCGAGTCGCCGCCTTCGCGAGCAGGCTCGCTCCCACAGGAAAATGCGTTCCAATGTGGGAGCGAGCCTGCTCGCGAAGGCAGACTGCCGGTCACCGCAGGTTTCAACGCGGCCCCCAACCTGCCAATCCCCGACATCCCCTCTAGGAGCAATTCCCGCAGAGGACTACAATCCCCACCCCGCCTCGATGGCCGATCTGCCCCGCCCATGTTGACCTGTTCCGTACACCCGCTGCCCTACCGTGCCAACCCCGCCGACTATTTCGCGGCCATCCGCCATGCGCCCGGTGCGGTGCTGCTCGACAGCGGCCGGCCGAGTGCCGACCGTGGCCGTTATGACCTGCTCAGCGCCTGGCCGCTGGCACAACTGGCGGTGTTGCCCGATGAAAGCGGCGACGTATTCCTGCAACGCCTGCGGGATAATCTGACTCGCCTGGGCGAAGCGCAACTGCCTGCCGAATATGACCTGCCTTTCGCCGGCGGCCTGATCGGCTATCTGAGCTACGACTTCGGCCGACATCTGGAGAATCTGCCGAGTCTGGCCCAGGACGATCTGCAACTGCCCGACGCGCGGTTTGGCCTGTACGACTGGGCGCTGATCAGCGATCACCAGACCGCCACCAGTCAATTGGTGTTTCACCCGTCACTGGCCGACAGCGAGCGGCAACGGCTGATTGCGCTATTCAGCCAACCGACCTCAGCGCCGCTCACGCCGTTCAAGCTGCACACGCCGATGACTGCCGATCTTTCGCCGGACGATTATCGCCGGGCGCTGGAGCGCATTCATCAATACATCCAGGCCGGCGACTGCTATCAGGTCAACTTCGCCCAGCGTTTCCGCGCAACCTGTCAAGGCGATCCATGGCTGGCCTACTGCGCGTTGCGCGAGGCTTGCCCGACACCGTTTTCCGGTTTCCAGAGCCTGCCCGACGGCGACGCGGTGTTGAGCCTGTCGCCAGAGCGCTTCGTCAAAGTCAGCCAACGCCAGGTGGAAACCCGCCCGATCAAAGGCACTCGCCCGCGCGGCCTGACGCCTGCCGAAGACGCGGCCAACGCCGCCGAACTGCTGGCCAGCCCCAAGGATCGCGCGGAAAACCTGATGATCGTCGACCTGCTGCGCAACGACCTCGGCCGCACCTGCCGCATCGGCTCGGTGCGGGTACCGGAGCTGTTCAGCCTGGAAAGCTATCCGAACGTGCATCACCTGGTCAGCAGCGTGACCGGGGAACTGGCGGATGACCGCGACGCACTCGACCTGATCGCCGGCAGTTTCCCCGGCGGCTCGATCACCGGCGCGCCGAAGATCCGCGCGATGCAGATCATCGACGAACTGGAACCGACGCGACGCGGGCTGTATTGCGGCTCGCTGCTGTACCTGGACGTACGCGGCGAGATGGACAGCTCCATCGCGATTCGCAGTCTGTTGGTCAAGGATGGGCAGGTATGTTGCTGGGGGGGCGGCGGGATCGTGGCGGATTCGGATTGGCAGGCGGAGTATCAGGAGTCGATTACCAAGGTCCGAATCCTCCTCGAAACCCTGCAGAACCTTTAAAAGCTTAAAAGCTTCGCGAGCAGGCTCGCTCCCACATTAGGAATGCATTTCCCTGTGGGAGCGAGCCTGCTCGCGAAGGCGCCCTTCCAGACGACTACAAACTCAACGCTCTGTTAGAAGCCTTGAGGAATTCCTGCTTCAACTCGGCAAACGTATGCACCGCCGGGAACTGCGGGAACTCGCGAATCACGTTGTCCGGCGCATGGAACAGAATCCCCGCGTCCGCCTCGCCGAGCATGCTCGTGTCGTTATACGAATCGCCCGCCGCAATCACTCGGTAGTACAGGCTCTTGAATGCCAGCACCGACTGACGCTTGGGGTCTTTCTGACGCAGTTGATAGCTGGTCACCCGCCCACTGTCGTCAGTGATCAGACGGTGGCAGAGCAAGGTCGGGAAGCCCAGTTGGCGCATCAGCGGCTGGGAGAATTCGTAAAAGGTGTCCGAGAGAATCACCACCTGGAAGCGCTCGCGCAGCCAGTCAACGAACTCCACCGCGCCATCCAGCGGCTTGAGGGTGGCGATCACTTCCTGAATGTCCGAGAGTTTCAGGCCGTGCTCGTCGAGGATGCGCAGACGCTGCTTCATCAGCACGTCGTAATCGGGAATGTCCCGGGTCGTGGCCTTGAGGGATTCGATTCCGGTTTTTTCGGCGAAGGCGATCCAGATTTCCGGTACCAGTACCCCTTCAAGATCCAGGCAAGCAATTTCCACAAGACACTCCCGTTTGTAGTGATTATTGAGTCGAGCGAGCCCGAACTCTAGCGACTCCCCCGCGACCGCGCAACGCAGCGGGCGCCCCTTACTCCGCCGCTTTTTGTTACCATCGCCGCCATATAGAGCGCCCAGCGCCACCGACCTGTAGGAAGCCGCCCTGATGAGCCCAACGTTCGATGTCGTGGAACTCGCCACGACCTATGCCAACAAATCCGCCCAGGACATCCTGAAACTCGCGTTCGCCGAGTTCGGTGATGAACTGTGGATCTCTTTCAGTGGCGCCGAGGATGTGGTGCTGGTGGACATGGCCTGGAAGCTGAACAAGAACGTCAAGGTGTTCAGCCTCGACACCGGCCGCCTGCATCCGGAAACCTATCGCTTCATCGATCAGGTGCGCGAGCACTACAAGATCGACATCGAACTGATCTCACCGGACTACACGAAACTCGAACCGTTCGTGAAGGAAAAAGGCCTGTTCAGTTTCTACAAGGACGGTCATGGCGAATGCTGCGGCATTCGCAAGATCGAGCCGCTGCGCCGCAAACTGTCTGGCGTCAAAGCCTGGGCCACCGGCCAGCGCCGCGACCAGAGCCCGGGCACCCGCAGCGCCGTGGCGGTGCTGGAAATCGACACCGCGTTCTCCACCCCGGAACGCACCCTGTACAAATTCAACCCGCTGGCGCAAATGACCAGCGAAGAGATCTGGGGCTACATCCGCATGCTCGAGCTGCCCTACAACAGCCTGCATGAGCGCGGCTTCATCAGCATCGGCTGCGAACCCTGCACCCGACCGGTCCTGCCGAACCAGCACGAACGCGAAGGCCGCTGGTGGTGGGAAGAAGCCACGCAGAAAGAGTGCGGGCTGCATGCGGGGAATATCATCAGCAAGGCCTGATCTCCAAATCCAGTGACATTCCCTGTGGGAGCGAGCCTGCTCGCGAATACGTAGTCTCAGTCGATATCCTCGTTGACTGATCCAACGCATTCGCGAGCAGGCTCGCTCCCACATTTTGCACCTGCGCGACCTGAGAAATGTGTACACACGAATGTCACCATCGGTGCCATTTATGTGTGCACTTTTTGTTTTCACGCCCTGAAAAGTTACATCCCTTGGCAAAGCGCCTTTGTCTTGCCACCTCCGCAAAATCCCCCGCAAAAAATAAATAACTGTTCAATCGGTCAATTTATAACCAAATATTTTCAACCACTTAGCGCTCATCGATAACTTTTCGAAATGACCGCAGCGCTCCATAGATCGCTGACTGGCACAGATCTGGCTTTAGTGCATACATGTTTTGTATACAAAACTGCAAAACATCTATCCACACTTTCGATCCGCAAGCCTGAAGCGCCCTATCCCGTACAGGCTGCAGATGCCCCGTAACCAGTGATGTCTGCTGGCCGCGACGAAGATTTGTCGAGCCCTGAGCTCATGCACAGTCATCGCGGCCCCGCCCATCAGGAGCCTGCCGGAATGCGTACAAGTCTCTCCAACAACATCGCGTTGAATCTGCCTGCCTCTGCACTCGACCAACCATCGCCCGACGCGGGTCTGGCCGCCCCGCTACAACTGAGCCCACGCCTGCACAACAGCGACCTCGCACCGACCCGGGCCGAAGGGCGGCGCTGGGGCAAGTACAGCATCTTCGCCCTGTGGACCAACGATGTGCACAACATCGCCAACTACTCGTTCGCCATCGGCCTGTATGCGTTGGGCCTGGGCGGCTGGCAGATTCTGCTGTCACTGGGGATCGGTGCGGCGCTGGTGTACTTCTTCATGAACCTGTCCGGCTACATGGGGCAGAAAACCGGGGTGCCGTTTCCGGTGATCAGCCGGATCAGTTTCGGCATTCACGGCGCGCAGATTCCGGCGTTGATTCGCGCGGTGATCGCCATCGCCTGGTTCGGTATTCAGACGTATCTGGCGTCGGTGGTATTTCGCGTGCTGCTGACGGCGATTCACCCCGGTTTCGCCGACTACGACCACAACTCGATCCTCGGTCTGTCAACGCTGGGCTGGGTGTGCTTCGTGGTGATCTGGTTCGTGCAACTGGCGATCCTCGCCTATGGCATGGAAATGGTCCGCCGTTACGAAGCCTTTGCCGGGCCGGTGATTCTGCTGACCGTTGCCGCGCTCGCTGCGTGGATGTACACCCAGGCCAACGCGACCATTGCCTGGTCGATCCGCGACCCGCTGACCGGTGGCGAGATGTGGCGCAATATCTTTGCCGGTGGCGCCCTGTGGCTGGCGATCTACGGCACGCTGATCCTCAATTTCTGCGACTTCGCCCGCTCCTCGCCATGCCGCAAGACCATCAAGGTCGGCAATTTCTGGGGCCTGCCGGTCAATATTCTGGTGTTCGCTGCCATCACCGTCCTGCTCTGCGGTGCGCAATTTCAGATCAACGGGCGGGTCATCGAAAGCCCGACCGAAATCATCGCCTCGATCCCCAACACGTTCTTTCTGGTCCTCGGTTGCCTGGCGTTCCTGATCGTCACCGTGGCGGTGAACATCATGGCCAACTTCGTCGCCCCCGCCTTCGTACTGAGCAACCTGGCGCCGAAATACCTGACTTTCCGCCGCGCCGGGCTGATCAGCGCGACCATCGCCGTGCTGATCCTGCCGTGGAACCTCTACAACAGCCCACTGGTAATCGTGTATTTCCTCTCAGGCCTCGGCGCCCTGCTCGGCCCGTTGTACGGCGTGATCATGGTCGACTACTGGCTGATCCGCAAAGGCCGGATCCACGTCCCGCAGTTGTACAGCGAAGATCCCGACGGTGCCTATTACTACAGCCGCGGGGTGAATTTACGCGCGGTGGCGGCGTTCATTCCTGCGGCGCTGATTGCCATCGTCCTGGCGCTGGTCCCGGGTTTCCACAGCATTTCGCCGTTCTCCTGGCTGGTGGGTGCCGGCATCGCCGCCCTGCTCTACCTGATCATCGCCAAGCGTCAGCCGCACTACGCCGACGTCAGCGGCGAATCCATCGCCGTCGATAACGTCAGCCATTAATTTCCTCGCGGCCCGGACTTCGGGCCGCTGAACTGCCCGCAATAAGGACTTCTCATGCGTATTCTTGTGGTCAACGTCAACACCACCGAATCCATCACCCAGGCCATCGCCCGCTCGGCGCAGACGGTCGCGTCTCCCGGCACGGAAATCGTCGGCTTGACGCCGTTCTTCGGCGCCGACTCGGTGGAAGGCAATTTCGAAAGTTATCTGGCGGCCATCGCCGTGATGGATCGGGTGATGTCCTACGACCAGCCTTTCGACGCGGTCATTCAGGCGGGTTACGGCGAACACGGTCGCGAAGGTTTGCAGGAACTGCTCAACGTGCCGGTGGTGGACATCACCGACGCCGCTGCCAGTACCGCGATGTTTCTCGGCCACGCCTATTCGGTGGTCACGACGCTGGATCGCACTGTGCCGCTGATCGAGGATCGGCTGAAACTGTCCGGCTTGTGGGATCGCTGTGCCTCGGTGCGGGCCAGCGGTCTGGCGGTTCTGGAACTGGAGCACGAGCCACAACGGGCGCTGGAAGCCATCGTGCAACAGGCGGAACTGGCAGTCACCCAGGACAAGGCCGAAGTGATTTGCCTGGGTTGCGGCGGCATGGCCGGGCTGGATGAACAGATCCGCCGCCGTACCGGGGTACCGGTGGTGGATGGCGTGACGGCGGCGGTGACCATTGCTGAATCGCTGGTGCGGCTGGGGTTGTCGACGTCCAAAGTGCGGACTTATGCGACGCCGCGGCCGAAGCAGATCATTGGCTGGGCGGAGCGGTTTGCCCGTTAGACCGCGTTATCGTTCTTCGCGAGCAGGCTCGCTCCCACATTGGATCTGTGGCGTTCAAAAATCCCCTGTGGGAGCGAGCCTGCTCGCGAAAAGGTCAACTCGGTCCCAACCCGTCCTCAAACAGCACTGAACCGCTGCGCCAACCCCTTCTGAGCAAACTGCTCAATCACAAAATCGACAAACGCCCGAGTCTTGCCTGGCAACAATTTGTGCTCGGCGTAGTAGATCGAAATGTTGCCGTCATCGATGTACCAGTCCGGCAGCACGCGCTGCAATGTGCCAGCCTCCAGATACCTCACGGCAAACGGCATGCTGACCAGCGCGATCCCCAGCCCCTGCGCTGCCGTGGCGCAGGCGGCTTCGGAGTCGCTCATGGTCATTCGCGTCTTCAGGGTCAAGGGCTGACAGAGCTGACTGCCGCTGCTGATCAACTGCCAGGAGCGCACCCGACCGGTTTGCGGCGAACGGATCAGGATGCCATCGTGACGCTGCAGATCATCCGGCTCTGCAACAGCTTCGTGCTTTTGCAGATAGTCAGCAGACGCCACCAACACGCGATGTGCGGGTGTCAACTTGCGCGCGACCACGCCTTGGGGCAATTCAAATCCGCCACCAATCGCCGCATCGAATCCCTGCCCAATCAAGTCGACCTGACGGTTATCAAAATGCCAGTCCGGGTTGATCGCCGGAAACCGACGTAAAAACTCTTGCAGCAACGGCACGATGTACAAACGCCCGAATACCGTGCCCATGCTGACTTTCAACGTCCCCGCCGGCAGTCCTTCCACACTCGACAGATTGGCCACCGCATTCTGAATCGTCGTCAGACTGCCACTGACCTGACTCAAAAACAGCTTGCCGGCCTCGGTCAGGGTCAGGCTGCGTGTACTACGCTGGAACAGCCGTACACCGAGCCGCACCTCGAGCTTCGCCACACTCTTGCCGACGGCGGCCGGGGTCAGGCTCAAGCGCCGGGCGGCCTCGGCAAAGCTGCCGACTTCGGCGCTGCGCACGAAGCATTCGATACTGCTGAAAGTTTCCATGATCGCCACTATAAACTTCTGGTTTACACAGACTATAGCAATCATGGTCTACACGGTTGTCGATGCGAGGCCGATACTCGGCTCCAACAACAAGGCACCCCGCCTTGAATTTTCTGGAGATCGAACATGACCACTCAACACCTCAGCGGCAAAGTCGCTCTGATTCAAGGCGGTTCCCGTGGTATCGGCGCCGCCATCGTCAAACGTCTGGCCGCCGAAGGCGCCGCTGTCGCATTCACCTACGTCAGCTCCACCGCCAAGGCCGAAGAATTGCAAAACAGCATCACCGCCAACGGCGGCAAAGCGTTGGCGATCAAGGCCGACAGCGCCGACGAAGGCGCTATCCGCAACGCCGTCAGCGCCACCGTCGACGCCTTTGGCCGCCTGGATATTCTGGTGAACAACGCCGGCGTCCTGGCCATCGCGCCGCTGGAAGACTTCAAACTGGAAGACTTCGACCAGACGCTGGCGATCAACGTACGCAGCGTGTTCATCGCGTCTCAGGAAGCCGCCAAGCACATGGGCGAAGGCTCGCGCATCGTCAACATCGGCAGTACCAACGCCGACCGCATGCCCTTCGGCGGTGGCGGTGTGTACGCGATGAGCAAATCAGCATTGGTCGGTCTGACCAAAGGCCTGGCCCGCGACCTCGGCCCGCGCGGCATCACCATCAACAACGTGCAACCCGGCCCGGTCGACACCGACATGAACCCCGCGCACGGTGATTTCGCTGAAAGCCTGATCCCGCTGATGGCGGTGGGCCGTTACGGCACTGCCGATGAAATCGCCGGTTTCGTCGCCTATCTGGTGGGCCCGGAAGCCGGTTACATCACCGGTGCCAGCCTGACCATCGACGGTGGTTTCGGCGCCTGATTGCGCTGAATCCCGGGTACAAAAAACGCCGCACCTCTTTACAGAGAACGGCGTTTTTTATGAGCGCTTTACTGACAGATCAAGCCCACTCCAGCGCTGGCAAACCGCAGGCACTCGGGGTGAACGCCTTAAGCGTGCGCAGAATCCCGTCGGCGTGAGCGTATTTTTCATCAGCCATGGCCGCGTCGGGAATCGCGATGGCCGTCATCCCCGCCGCTTTCGCCGCGGTCACGCCAAACGGCGAATCCTCGAACACCAGGCAATCCTCAGGCGCGACACCCAGACGCCGGGCCGCAGTGAGGAAGATGTCCGGCGCCGGCTTGGCTGCGCCGACTTCCGGGTCGTCCGCCGTGACAATGAAGTCGAACAGCGCAAACCAGTCGCGGTGCAAGGTGGTTTTCTGGCCGAACGACTGCCGCGACGAACTGGTGCCCACGGCGATCGGAATGTTGTGTGCCTTGAGGTGGCGAATCAGCTCCTCCGCGCCCGGCATCGCCTGGGCCCTGGGAAAGCGTTCACGCATCAGCGGCTCGCGGATCACCAGAAACTCTTCAGCGCTGATCGGCAGATCCAACGCCTGCACCACGTAGTTCGCCAAGTCATTGGCGCCGCGACCGATGATGTTCTGTTTAACGCTCCAGTCGAAGGTCCGCCCATAGCGCTCGGCAATGAGCGAGGTGACCTCGGTGTAGATGCCTTCGGTGTCCAGCAGCAAACCGTCCATGTCGAAAATCACGGCCTTGATCGGGCCAAACGTCTTCATCGGTGCATTCATCATCGGATCCGTTATCAAAAACATCCCGGGCGGCCCAGCTGGCGCCGCTGCTTGGATCTGATTAATGGGTTCAGCAGCATAGCGAGGCCAGCGGACATTGAGCAACGGGCAATGTTTACCGGCCGTGGAATGACTCGCTGATGTTTAGCGAAAAGCCCTACAGATAACGCCTACTTTCCCGACTTCTTTCCACTTTGATCCCCCGCAAAGTCCGCGCACCTCTTTCACGTGCGCGAGTGCTTGCGAATGTTCCAAACCGATCGGCTCCTGGCCCTGAACAACAGCATCGGCCTGCTGGTGGTTGCCGCCCTGAACCCGCAACACCCGGACTTCGAAACGCTGATCCGCGAGTTCCGCCTGTGCCTGAACAACTACGAGGCCTGGGCCGAGCAGTTCTGGACCGGGACGGCGCTGGACGTCGAGCAGGTGTTCAAGGTCGGCGACGACGTGCACCTCAGCGCTCCAGTCAAATCCCGCCAGCCGATCCAGACCTCGGTGGTCATGTGCCCCGCGAGCGGCCCGTTGACCCTGGTGCACCTGTTCGAGGCGGCGCGCTTCGTACCGATCGGCGATACGCCGGTGATGCTCGAGCCAATAATCGGCGAGGTCGACGGGGTATTGAGTTTCGGTGAACCACTGCGCCATACCATCGGCCCGAGCGGCATTCTGGAAGTCAGCGACTGCGACCGGGGCCAGCGTTATCGCATCACCTTCTTTCCTGATGTTTCCACCGACCATATCCAAGCGCTGTACGCCTCCTATGAAGAGATTCTGGATGGGTTGGTGGTCTGGCTTCGTCAGGAGTGGCACGGGTTTCAGCCGCTGTGGACGGAGTTTTCCGGCGCCGGTTTCGCTGATCGTTACCAGCAGTTGCAACAGACTGACTGGCGCAGTTTCGAGAAAACCCTGCACGACATTTGGGGTGACGTTAAACAACTGTTTGGCCTGCTCGCCGACCTGCAGGCCAACAGCGAAAAACTGCTGCAGTACTTGAGCGATGTCGAGTTGCAAGCGCTGCTCGACGCCTCCGGCGAGGCCATCGCCAATGGCTTGCTGATCCTCAGTGACGAGCCGTTGCTGTTTATCCATCTGGCCGCGTTTAGCAGTTGGTTGAAGATGCTGCCGCCGCAGTACCTGGCGGAAGTGGTGGCAGAAGTCCGGTTCGAGTTGTTGATCAGCTTTTTGCTGATGCGCGTTTGCGGCGGCGTTGGCGTGCCCGTGCGACTGAGCAGCAAGGTGCTGAGCAAGATCAAGTCGCCCCGGGCGCGGCAATGGCTGGCCGCATCGGCCTTGCGCCTGAGCGAACTGACTTCCCTTGCGGATCTGAACAAGCATGCGGGCGCGTTGAAGCCATTGATGGTCAATGCACGCAATGTGTCTTTGAAGCCGACACCAGCGATCCCTCTGAACATTCGCAAGGCCGACTCGGTCGTGCTGAGTGTGCCGAATCCGGCGCCGATGGCGCGGGAAAAGTCGCGGAACACCACCCGGATGGAGCGTCACGAACCCCACGACGACAATCCCGATCAAGCGAAAAACCCCAACGGCGACAGCGC